>NZ_DAMCNG010000410.1:0-1011 GCF_032107865.1 Brevundimonas sp. | reverse complement strand
CGCCGCCCAGCGCTGGGGCAAAGGAGCCGCCCATGACCACCACGTCCGCCAGCCGCAGGAACAGGCCCAGCTCGCCCAGCGTATCGGCCAGATAGATGTCGGTCTGGTCGCAGATCGGCTGGCCCTGACTGCGGCGCGCAAAGCCGTAGCCGTCGCGGCTCAGGGCCTCGGCGATGGCGTCGCCGCGTTCCGGGTGGCGCGGCACGACGATCAGGAACAGGCGGTCGGCCAGATGGTCCAGCGCGCCGACGACGGCCATTTCCTCATGCTCATGGGTGCTGGCGGCGACGACGACGGGGCGGTCGTCGATCAGGGCCGACAGGCGGGCGAACTCGCCCTTGTCATAGGGCAGGGGCTCGCCGGACAGCTTCAGGTTCACCTGACCGTCGACGCGGGCGCCCAGCGCGGTGAGGCGATTTGCGCTGTCCTGATCCTGCGGCCAGACGTGCGAAAAACCGTTCATCAGGGCGCGGGCCATGCCGGGGGCCTTCTTCCAGCCCTGCGCCGTCTTGTCGGTGATGCGGGCGCTGACCAGAGCCAGCGGCACGCCGCGTTTTTGCGCCGTGGTCAGCAGGTTGGGCCACAGCTCGCTCTCGACGAAGACGCCGACATTGGGCCGCCAGTGGTCGAGGAAGGCGGCGACCGCCGAGGGGGCGTCCACCGGGGCGAACTGGTGGATGACGCCGCGCGGCAGCCGCGTCGCCAGCACCTGCGCCGACGTAAGCGTGCCGGTGGTGACCAGAACCGTCACGTCGGGCCGATCCTTGCGGATGCGCTCGGCCAGCGGAAGGATGGACAGGGCCTCGCCGACGCTGACGCCGTGGATCCACACCAGAGGCCCGTCGGGGCGCGCCAGACCGGGCAGGCCCAGACGTTCGTCGACGCGGGCGGGGTCTTCCTTGCCCTTCCTGACGCGGGCGTCCAGCAGGCGCGGGGCCAGCGGCTCCAGCAGGCGGGTCAGCAGCTGATAGGCGATCAGGGCGGGGCTGAAGGGCACGTTCAGACGCGCTC
>NZ_DAMCNG010000409.1:0-1022 GCF_032107865.1 Brevundimonas sp. | reverse complement strand
CCAGGCCCGACGAGGTCTGGACGCCCAAGGCACGGCGGGAAGCGGAGGCGGCGCGTGCGGACTTCCATCGGGCCCTGACCGGGGAAACCGGCAGGCCTGGGGGGCGGGCGGCCGGACGATCGCGGGCCCTGCAGGCCTTCTTCGTCGCCAACGCCGGTCGGGGCCTGGTCCCGTCCAGTGAAAACTCCGGGGCACTTTCGCCCCGGCTCCGGACAGAGGAGACCTGATCATGCATCCCTTCTTCCGCCCGAGACGTCCGCTCAGCTCGGCGCCCGAGGCCACCCCCTATCAGAAGGCGGGACAGGTCTGGGACGAACGCATGGGCCTGACCCTGG
This sequence comes from Brevundimonas sp., assembly GCF_032107865.1. Classification (GTDB taxonomy): domain Bacteria; phylum Pseudomonadota; class Alphaproteobacteria; order Caulobacterales; family Caulobacteraceae; genus Brevundimonas. Next base: position 687 of record NZ_DAMCNG010000409.1, on the reverse strand, counting down.
CTCATGCGCGCAACTGGCGGCGGTTCGCGGCCGCCAACTTGGCCCTGGCCGTCTTTCTCGGGGCGGGCTGGTGGGTCCAGGCCGAGCGGGCCGTGGTCAAACCCTTCATCGTCGAGGTCTCGGACTGGGGCGAGACCCAGAGGATCACCGCCGTCGGCGGGCGCTATGAACCGACCGACGCCCAGACCGCTCACGCCTTGGCGCGATGGATCCGCGACGTGCGGTCCAAGAGCATCGATCCTGTGGTTCTGAGGCAGAACTGGCTGGGCGCCTATGATCTCCTAACCCCGAAAGCGGCGGCCTTCCTCAACGCCTGGGCCCAGACCCACGATCCTTTCGCGGAGGTCGGGCGTGAGGCCGTCAGCGTCGAGGTGTTGAACGTCGTCCGTCGCTCCGGGCGCACCTTCGACCTGCAATGGCGCGAGACCCGGTTCGTCAACGGCCAGTCGGCCGGCAGTGAAAGATGGCGCGCCCTGATCACGACCGGCGTCCAGCCGCCGAGGACGGAGGCCGAACTGATGAAGAACCCCCTCGGACTGAAAATAGAGGACGTGTCATGGACCCCCGATGCTTCCTGATCGCCGCCGTCGCGGCACCCCTGGTCGGCGGAAGCGCCGGATGGGCGTCCTCGCCGGAGGCCGCGCCCACGGCGCGCCCCTATGTCGAGGCGGGGCGACCGCCGGCGAG
>NZ_DAMCNG010000408.1:0-1025 GCF_032107865.1 Brevundimonas sp. | reverse complement strand
GCTGACGGATCGCGCGGCGCCGCGCCTGACGCTGCACTGCGGCTCGGCGTCGGCGGCGATCCTGTCCCCCTGGGTGGCGCAACTGGGGCCCCGCGCCCACATTCGCCCGGACGCCGCGCCGGGCGTGTTCGAGATCAAGGAGAGCTGAGCATGGCCCAGTGCCCCATTTGCCGTCGCGCCGAAGCTGTCGCTGCTTACAAGCCGTTCTGCTCCAAGCGTTGCGCCGACGTTGATCTGCAGCGCTGGTTCACCGGCGGCTACGCCATTCCGGCCGAAGATGCGCACGATGATGAAAAAGATCGTGGAATTGAGTGAATTGGCGTCTGGACAGCCCCATCAGCCTCGCCTATAGACCCGCCTCTCGCGACGACGTCGTGCGCCTGGATAGCTCAGCTGGTAGAGCAGCGGATTGAAAATCCGCGTGTCGGTGGTTCGAACCCGCCTCCAGGCACCACTTTTTCCCAAGATGATGATTATTCGCCTCGGCCATGAAAAAGCCGAAAAATCGTCATGGGCCTAAACGTTTCTTAACATTCTCGACGCCAGCATTTTTGTTGCCGTTTTATTGCGCGGATGTGGAATTTTTGTGCGCCCCTGCCGCGAGAGCGAGGGGCGCGGGGTGAAAAGCTATTTTCCGCCCTTGACGCTCCGATAGGCGTTCGCCAAAGGGACTTAACCGCATTCTTGCTTGCAGGCTGTGGACGGGGGGGTATGGTTCCATCGCTCCAGTCTGCAAAGCGTCTCAGGATGTTTCGTAAGAATGCGGCGCCGACCGGCGGGGGAGAAATTCCGGCGGGAGGAAAAAATTTCACGGTAAAGGCCCAGCCGACTGACGCGGTTTGGGTCTTGGGTTCCACGAGTCAGACCAAAGCAGGAACTGGCGAAACATGCTCGATAGCAAGAAGACGAATATCCTCCTCGCAATGGCCGGCGCTGCCGTCCTGATGGCGAGTTCGCCGGTTCTGGCGCAGGACGCGGCCGCTCCGGCTGCTCCGGCCGCCGCTTCGGCCCCCGCTGCTGACGCC
>NZ_DAMCNG010000407.1:677-1041 GCF_032107865.1 Brevundimonas sp. | reverse complement strand
GCTGTGCGCCTGCTGCCCCTTCTGCCCACGCCCTCCCTGGTCCGGCCCGACGCGCCGCAGACCCAGGCCCAGGTCGCCTTTGACATCCAGCCCCTGCCCGGCGCCGAACGCTATCGCGGCCGCGTCGCCCAGGACGCGGGCATGATCGAGGCCTTCGCCGAAGCCGACAGCGCGCCCGGCGGCCCTCTGGTCTTCGGCGAAATGGAGGAAGGCGCCTACTTCCTGCGCCTGACCGCCCTGTCGCCCGAAGGGCTGGAGGGCAAGGCCACGACCTACAGCTTCATCCACGCCCGCAACGGCGTCGGCGGCCTGGCCTCGGCCCTGGATCAACGCGACCGCCGCCGCTTCTACCGCTTCCGCTGGG
>NZ_DAMCNG010000407.1:0-655 GCF_032107865.1 Brevundimonas sp. | reverse complement strand
CCAGCTGTGGCGCGAGGCCGAGGACGGAACCGCCGACGGCCCCCTGCTGGTCGACCAGCCCGGCCTGACCGACGAGGCCTTCACCCTCAGCGATCTGCCGCCGGGCGTTTACAGCTGGCGGGTGCAGGGCGCGCGCCATCGCTTCGGCCGTCTGCTGGAAGCCTGGTCCGAACCGCAACAGCTCCGCATCGGGCGCTAACGCCGTGCCCGCGACCGCAGGGCCTAAAGGCGGCTGGAGAGGCTGGCTCGGCGCCCGCCTGACCGGTCGTCGCGCCCTGGTCGAATGGGGGTTGGGGGCGGCTCTGTCCGCCCTGCTGGTCGGCTGGATGGCGCTGACGCCCGTCGCCGACGGGTCCGACCATCTGGTTTATGACGCTCTGATGCGGGCCGAGGCGGGACCGGCGGACCCGGACATCGTCATCATCGCCATCGACGACCGCAGTTTGGAAGCGCTGGGCCAGTGGCCCTGGCCGCGTGACCTGCACGCCCGCCTGATCGACCGCCTGACCCAGGCGCAGGCCGGGCCTGTCGCCTACGACGTTCTGTTCACCGAAGCCTCCTCACAAGACCACGCCCTGGCCGCCGCCCTGGCGCGCAACGGCAAGGTCCGCCTGCCCGTGGTGCTGGACGCCCCCGGCCTGAACGGCGCCGCCTT
>NZ_DAMCNG010000406.1:0-1046 GCF_032107865.1 Brevundimonas sp. | reverse complement strand
CGGCGGCGCCGGGCGCGGCCAGATCAGCACAGCCGCCGCGAAGGGCAGCCCCAGCCATCGCCACCGCCCGCGCCACAGACACATGAACAGAATGCCCAGGAAGGCGATCGGCAGGGCCGCCGCCGGAGCGCTGGGGATCGTCTGCACCGCCCCCGGCAGGCCCGCCGCCCAGTGGCCTATCGCCAGCATGACGTCCACCGACTTGCCCGCCAGCCACAGGAAGGGCGCGCCCAGGCCCAGCGGCTCCAGCGCCGCGCCCAACGCCAGGGCGGGCATCATGATGAAGTCCGCCAGCGGCGCCGTCGCCAGATTGGCGATCAGCCCATAGACGGCCGTGCGGTTGAAATGCTGCATGGCGAACGGCCCCGTCGCCATGCCCGCCACCAGACTGGCGGCGCACGCGGCCAGCAGCCAGCTGCCGAACCTCTGCACCGCGACGATGGGCCAGGGCGCGGCGAACTCGCGGATACGGCGCGGCCAGACCTCAACCAGGGCGACCAGAGCCGCCGTCGCCGCAAACGACATCTGGAACCCCGGCGTCACCACGGCTTCCGGCCGCAGCAACAGCACGACAAAAGCCGCCGCCGCCAGCGCCCGCATCGTTACCGCCTGCCGGTCCGCCAGTACGGCCAGAAAGGCGATGGAGGCCGTCACCGCCGCCCGCTCGGCCGGCGGCGGTGAACCCGAAATAACCAGATAGGTTCCGACCGCGACCAGGCCTGCGATCGCCGCGACCTTCTTGCCCGACACGCGCAGCGCCAGCCACAGCCAGGCCGCGACCAGCAGACGCACCGCGAAGAAGACGAAGCCGCCGACGACCGCCATATGCAGACCCGAGATCGACAGAATGTGCGCCAGTCCCGAATCCCGCATGGCGTCCAGATCCGGGCTCTGGATCCAGGTCTCGTGCCCCGTGGTCATGGCCGCCGCCACGCCGCCTGTCCGCTCGCCCAGGCGCGCGACGATCCGTTCGGCCAGGGCGTAGCGCATGGCGTTGACCCGCATCGCCATCCGCACGCGCCAGGGCGGCGGCGCCAGATCGGCGG
>NZ_DAMCNG010000405.1:0-1070 GCF_032107865.1 Brevundimonas sp. | reverse complement strand
GCGCGAGCTGGGCATCGCGGCGGAGACCGTCGGCGGCGCCATCGAGCGCATCTTCGCCGAACAGGGCGACCGCCCGACCGCCTATATCGCGGGCGAGGAAGGCGCGGGCGCCGTCGTCGCCGGCCTGCGCTACGGCCGTGGGGCCCTGCACATGAAGGATCTGTCGGCCTCGCAGGAGGTGTTCTGGCAGGGCGCCTCGATCGGCTGGGACTGGGGCGGTAACGCCAGCCGGGTGTTCACCCTGGTTTACGGCCTGTTCCACCCCGACATGCTCTATCGCCGCTACCCAGGCGTCGAGGGCTCGGCCTATCTGGTCGCCGGTCTGGGCGTGAACTATCAGCGCGCGGACGGCATCGTCCTGGCGCCGATCCGCACCGGCGTCGGCGTGCGTCTGGGCGCCAACGTCGGCACCATGAGCTACAGCCGTCAGCGCAACATCCTGCCTTTCTGAGTTCGCTAGGCTCGGGCCGCGGACCCTCGCGGCTTGAGCGAAAAGAAGGCGCATCGATTTCGGTCGGCGCGCCTTTCGCATGTCAGGACGCCTCTTGGGCGAGGATGGCCTCGAGGCCCTCGCGGTAGGAGGGATAGCTTGGGCGCCAGCCCAGTTCGGCCTTGGCGCGGGCGTTGGAGACGCGCTTGGAGTCCAGGTAGAAGCGGCGCATGGCGTCGCTGACCTCGGGGTCGGTCCAGTCAACCTCGGGCGGGCGCGGCAGGTCCAGGCGCTCGGCGGCCCAGGCGGTGACGACGTCGGCGGCGGTCGGCTCGTCGTCGGTCAGATTGTAGGCGCCGCCGGGGCGGGGCCGGGCCATAGAGGCGAACAGGCCAGAGACGACATCGTCGACATGGATGCGGTTGAACACCTGGCCGGGCTTTTTGACCAGCCGGGCGTTTCCGGCGCGCAGGCGGTCCAGAACGCGACCTTGAGGCTGATCCACAGCGCATCCAGGATCTGGCGGTTGTTGAACAGCTCGCCGTACCAGCGCGTGGAGAAGCCCGACCAGACGGTGGCCAGCTTGGAGGCGTTGAACGAATACACCATCAACAACAGGATCGGCAGGTACAGGAAGGCG
>NZ_DAMCNG010000404.1:0-1079 GCF_032107865.1 Brevundimonas sp. | reverse complement strand
GCCCCGCCGCCGCCCAGCGTGACGGGCGAGGCGGTCGCCGCCCTGCTGGGTCTGGGCATCGCCGAGGTCAACGCCCGCCGCGCCGTCGATCACGCCCTGATCAAGCTGGGCGAGGACGCCGAACTGCCCCTGGTCATCCGCACGGCCCTGCAGGAGCTGGGACGGTGATCCGAGACGTTTTTCATGCGCCCATGATCTTGTTCAAGACGGGTGGAGGGGCGTATGCCGTCACCCCTTCCTCTGTTTTAGAATTTGAAAATGAACAAGAAATTGCAAGTCGTCCTGGTCTTTGTCGTGGGCCTGATCGCCATGGGCGTCAGCTACGCCTTGCTGAAGATGTAAGCCGATACGACCTGGGAGCGGCCGGATGACGGACAACCGACTGGTCGCTCCCGATGCGGCCCAGGGCGAGCAACACGACCGCGCCCTGCGGCCCCAGACCCTGTCCGAGTTCGTCGGCCAGTCGGCGGCCAAGGGCAATCTGAAGGTCTTCATCGACGCCGCGCGCGCACGCTCAGAGGCGCTGGACCACGTCCTACTGTTCGGGCCTCCGGGGCTGGGCAAGACGACGCTGGCGCAGATCGTGGCGCGCGAACTGGGCGTGGGCTTCCGCGCCACCTCCGGCCCCATCCTGGCCAAGGCGGGCGATCTGGCGGCCATCCTGACCAATCTCGAACCGCGCGACGTCCTGTTCATCGACGAGATCCACCGCATGTCCCCGCTGGTGGAGGAAATCCTCTACCCGGCCATGGAGGATCATGTGCTCGACCTGATCATCGGCGAGGGGCCGTCGGCGCGCAGCGTGCGCATCGACCTGGCGCCCTTCACTCTGGTCGGGGCGACGACGCGGGCGGGCCTGCTGGCGACGCCGCTGAGGGATCGTTTCGGCATTCCGCTGCGGCTGGAGTTCTATACGCCCGAGGAGTTGACATCGGTGATCCGCGGCGCGGCGCGCAAGATGGGCGCGGCCATCACCGAGGACGGGGCGATGGAGATCGCCCGCAGGGCGCGCGGCACGCCGCGTATCGCCGGTCGTCTGCTGCGCCGGGTGCGGGACTTTGCGGATGCTGAGGGCGGGC
>NZ_DAMCNG010000403.1:0-1112 GCF_032107865.1 Brevundimonas sp. | reverse complement strand
AATCAAAGGCCAGACGCGACGGATCCAGTTCGATCCGCTCCAGCTCGCGGCCGATCAGATAGCCGACGAAGGCGTGGTTCAGGCGGTGGCCTTCGTCCAGAGAGGCCGGGTTGATGGCGTCCAGCCGCGCCTTCAGGGCGTTCAGCGGGGCGCGACGGGCCAGTTCGCCCGCACGGCTGGCGTCGGGCAGGCGCGACAGGGCGGCGCGGTCGCCGTCCATGCCCGAACCGATGGGGTCAACCTGACGCAGATAGGCTTCGTAATCGACCAGCAGAGCGTCCAGCGCGGCGGCGGACGACTGGCTTTGAACGACGGCGGCCTGGGCAGGCAGGGCGACGGCGCCCGCAAGGCCCGACAAGCCGATCCCGGCGGCGAGAAGAAGATGACGCATGAACTAAAGCCCTCCCAAGAACTGGCGGGGAGGGGAGCGGACGTCGCCGCTGCGGTCAAGCCTTCAGCGGCATAAGGCCAGGAACTCGGCCGCGCGGCCCTCTGATCCGGGTTGGGCGGCCATCATCGCGCGCTGGTCGCCGTCCCACACCGCTAGCCAGCCGAGGCGGCCGAACCGCTGGATAACAGGATCGGCGACGGGAGCGGAGGCGATCAGATGGACGCCGTCGTGCATGTCGGCCGCTTCGACGCGCGCGCCGTAGGTTTCGGTGTCGCCGCCTGATTCCAGGGTGATGGCGAGGCGCCCGTTGGCCTGGTCCGCAGCCAGGGACAGGCCGATCTTGCCTGAACCGGGCGCGCACATGAGGCTGAGCGGCACGTCGTCGGACTGGGCCAGGCCATAGGACAGGCGCGGCTCGTCCGGGTCTTCGTTCAGGAACCAGTCGTAGCCGGCGACGGGCTTTGGCGCGCCGCTCAGGTTCAGCGGGGCGACGTTGGGGGCGCAGGCGCCCAGGGCGGCGGTCAGGGCGAGGGGGGCGATGAAGGCGGCGGCGGTCAGCCAGCGGGCAGGGCGCATCCTTGTCCTTATCCGGTGCACAGTTCGGCGAAGCGGCGCAGTTTGGACAGATTCGCTCGATCAATCTCGATGGCGGTCGTCTGGTCGCCGAGAGCGAGGGTCAGTCGCCCGGAGGCCAGGAAGGCGGCGAAGACGGGATGGTCGG
>NZ_DAMCNG010000402.1:0-1123 GCF_032107865.1 Brevundimonas sp. | reverse complement strand
CGAAGGACGGCTCGGTCCACCCCGCCATGATCGCGGCCGCCGCCGAGGCCGGGCTGGACGAGTTGTGGCTGCTGGGCGGGGCGCAGGCCATCGCCGCCCTGACCTTCGGCGCCGAACTCGAAGACGGCGTCATCGCCCCCGTCGACAAGCTGTTCGGTCCCGGCAACGCCTATGTGGCCGAAGCCAAGCGGTACGCCGCCGCCCTGCCCGGCGCCCCGGCGCAAGACCTGCCGGCGGGACCGTCGGAGCTGCTGGTCATCGCCGACCGCGACGCCGATTTCGAGATCGTCGCGGCGGACCTGCTCAGTCAAGCCGAGCATGACGCCGATGCGCAGGTCATCCTTGTGTCGGACAGCGGCACGGCCCTGAGCGAGATCATCGCCGAGGTCGAGCGTCAGGTGGAGCGCCTGCCCCGCGCCGCCATCGCCCGTGCGTCGCTGGCCGAGGCCCGCGCCATCCGCGTGCGCGACATGTCCGAAGCGTGTGAGGTCGCAAACCTCTATGGCCCAGAACACCTGTCGATCCAGACGGAAGAGGCCGAAAAGCTGGTGGAGCGGATCAACGCGGCGGGCGCCGTCTTCGTCGGACGCTGGGCGGCTGAGACGCTGGGCGACTATGCGGCGGGGCCGAGCCATGTCCTGCCGACCGACGGAGCCGCGCGGACGCTGGGCGGCGTCACCACCGCCAGCTTCATGACCACCATGTCGGTGCAGACCGTCAGCGAACAGGGCGCCGCCTCACTGGCCCCCGTCGCCGCCGCACTGGCCCGGCTGGAGGGGCTGGAAGCCCACGCCAGAGCCGCCGATCTGAGGAGCGCGGGATGACCAACGATCTCTTCCTTCTTCCCTCAAGGGGAGAAGGACAGTGTGGCGGGGGAGAAGGGTCATGACGCTGCCCGCCCCCTATCCGCCGCTGGTGTCAGGCGGCGACGGTCTGGAGCGTTATCCGGCCGAGCCCGCTGCTCTGGCCGCCCGCATGGCCGCCCTGTATGGCGTCGGCGCCGATCAGGTGCTGCCGACGCGCGGGCTGACGCATGGGCTGGAGCTGGTCTGGCGTCTGGCCGCGCGCGACGGGTTGAAGGTGCAGGCGCCCGACGCCGAGCCCTATCAAGCGCTGACCGCCC
>NZ_DAMCNG010000401.1:0-1126 GCF_032107865.1 Brevundimonas sp. | reverse complement strand
CGTCGCCCAGGGACGCGGCTTCGGCGCCATGGCGGCGGGATCGGTGGACGCCGCGCTCGACCGCGCCTTGGTCCTGGGCGCCGGGCGGGTGGTCATCTGCGGCTCGCTGTATCTGGCGGGCGAGGTGCTGGGCGCCAGCCGCGAGACCTGGCCTCAATAAGCCCCCTTCCCCCTCGAGGGGGCATTGTGTCAGCCATGAAAAAAGGCGGCGGATCTTCCGATGCCGCCGCCCGATCTCATCGTCTGAGACGTCTTAGTCCGCCTTCACGCCGGCTTCGGCCAGCCATTCGACAATCTTGCCCTTGGGCATGGCGCCGACCTTCATCGAGGTCATCTGGCCGTCCTTGAACAGCATCAGGGTCGGGATGCCCTTCACGCCCATCTTGGACGGGACCATGGGGCTGTCGTCGATGTTAACCTTGGCGACCGTGACCTTGCCGGCCAGTTCGTCGGCGATCTGCTCCAGCGCCGGGCCGATCTGTTTGCAGGGACCGCACCACTCGGCCCAGAAGTCCACCAGGACGGGGGTCGAGGACTTCAGGACGTCGGCGTCGAAGCTGTCGTCGGTGACTTTCACAGTCGCCATGAATGATCTCCTTAAGAGCGCTATCGCTCGCCGCGCGGCGGCTCGCTGCTTGAGCGCATTTAATAATTGCGCGCTGACGGTAGCGTCAGCGTTCAGGCACAGATGTGGGTGCGAATCCCGGACAAATCAACGCGCATTTTCGAGAGCGGCGTCCATCAGGCTTTGCGGGACCGCCATCAGCTTCGGCCCGTCGGTCCAGACCAGGGCCGCCTCGACCGCGCGGTCTGGATAGAGGCGGCGCAGGACGGCGGCGTAGATCGCCATCTGCAGCACATAGGCCGGATCGGCGCCCTCGACGTGATCGGGAGCGGGACGGTTGGACTTGAAGTCGACCACCAGAACCCGCTCGGGCGTGACCACCAGCCGGTCGATTCGGCCCGAGATCGACACGCCGCCGGGCAGGTCGGGCGCGGTCCCGGTCAGGGCGACCTCGGCGCGGCTGCCGGGGCCGAAAACGGGGGCGAAGCGGGCGTCGTCCAGCACCCCGAAAGCGGCGGCGATCATCTCGGCGCGCTGATCCTCGGTCAGGTCGCGTTCGCG
>NZ_DAMCNG010000400.1:0-1142 GCF_032107865.1 Brevundimonas sp. | reverse complement strand
CGCACCCCGGCCTGCGCCAAAGCGGGCGATCCGTCCAGGAACACCGGGGCGTCGGCGTCGATCTCGACCGTCAGGCCCGCGCCGCGCGCCATCTCCAGCGCATGGCCCAGCAGGCCGAAGCCGGTCACGTCCGTCACGGCGTGGACGCCCTCCATCGCCGCCAGCTTCGGCCCCGGCGTGTTCAGCTTGGTGGTCGAGCCGAGCAGGGCCTCATAGCCGCCCGCCTCCAGCCGCCCCTGCTTATAGGCGGCGCTCAGCACGCCGACGCCCAGGGCCTTGGTCAGGATCAGCACGTCGCCCGCCCGCGCGCCGCGATTGGTCAGCACCCGGTCCGGGTGCGTCAGCCCCAGAGCGACCAGGCCGTAGATCGGCTCCAGGCTGTCGATGGAGTGACCGCCCGCCACGGGAACGCCCGCCTCGGCGCAGACCGCCGCCCCGCCCTCCAGCACCCGGCCGATGGTCTGGGGCGACAGCTTGCCGACCGGCATGCCGACGATGGCCAGAGCGAAGATCGGCGTCGCTCCCATGGCGTAGACGTCCGACAGGGCGTTCGCCGCCGCGATCCGGCCGAAGTCGAAGGGGTCGTCCACCATCGGCATGAAGAAGTCGGTCGTCGCCACCAGGGCCTGCTGGTCGTTCAGCCGCCAGACCGCCGCGTCGTCCGAGGTCTCGGTCCCCACCATCAGTTCGGCGAAGGCCGCCGTGCGCGGCGTCGAGGCCAGGATGGACTGCAGCACGTCAGGCGCGATCTTGCAGCCGCAGCCGCCGCCATGGGCCAAGGAAGTGAGTCTGGGTTCGATGTCGCTCATGATCCCGGCGTCGGCCTTCATGCGCCGGGCGTCAACCGCCTTCGTGCGTGGCGGGGGGTATGGCTCGCCACTCGGGACCGTCCACCTCGAAGCCCTGAGCCTCCAGCGTATCGAGAACGCCGCCCGGTTCCGCCAGGCGACGCAGGGGGGCGACGGCCATGGTCAGGCCGGATTGGGTCAGGGCCTGGGCGATGGCGTCGGTCCACTCCGTGCGCAACTGCTGCCCGATCTGCGGGTCGCCCCAGGGCCAGCAGCGATCCACCGCCTGATCGACCGGCGAGGCCAGCACCTCGGCCACCCGCAGCCCGCGCCAGGCCTCGGCCCGCAGGCGCA
>NZ_DAMCNG010000399.1:0-1159 GCF_032107865.1 Brevundimonas sp. | reverse complement strand
AACCGCTCGGCCTCGACCGCCAGCGTCGGGCGCGGGTCCGGCATGGACAGCACCACCGCCCCGGCCGCCACGCCGATGATGGCGATGACGACCATTAATTCGACAAGTGTGAAGCCCATTCTTTGTTCGCTACCGCGCGCGCTTCGGGCGCGCGCTGCTTGAGCGAGTTGTCGTGCGCTACCGCTCACCGCGCGGCGGCTCGCTGCCTGAGCATATTTGAGCACGCGCATCGATCGGGCGCGGTCAGCCCTGCCAGTTGCCGATGTCGGCGTCATTCCCCTCGCCCCCTTCCTGGCCGTCGGCGCCGAAGGACCAGATGTCGAACTGGCCGCCATGGGCGCTGCGGCGACGGTACTGATAGGGATTGCCCCACGGATCTTCCGGCAGGCGGCGCACATAGCCGCCCTCACGATAGCGTTCCGGCCGCGCCAGATCGGCAGGCGGCGCGGTCAGGGCCTTCAGCCCCTGCGGGTCCGTCGGGAAGGTCAGGTTGTCGAGACGATAGGTCTCCACCGCCTGCTCCAGCACCGAGATGTCGGCCCGCGCCTTGCCGACCATGGCCTTGTCCTGACTGGGCAGGACATTGATCGCCACCACAGTCGCCAACAGGCCGATGATGACGATGACAACCATGAGTTCGACAAGGGTGAAGCCTTGTCGTGCGCTACCGCTCGCCGCGCGGCGGCTCGCTGCTTGAGCGCGCCGGGCGCGCGCCTTGGCGATGTGGCGCAGACGTCGAGCACAGGTCTTGAGAACGGACATCAATGCCTCTCTCACCCCAGAGCCAGGGTGTTGATCTGAAGGATGGGAAGCAGGATCGACAGCACGATCACGGCGACGATCCCGCCCATGACCACGATGATCGCCGGCTCCAGCAGGCTGAGCATCACGGCGGTGAAGTTGGAGAATTCACGCTCCAGATAGTCGGCCGCCCGCTCCAGCATGGGCTCCAGCCGGCCGCTGCTTTCGCCGGATGCGGTCATGTAGACGAGGATCGGCGGAAAAACCTCGGCGCGGCGCATGGCGGCCGACAGGCCCCCGCCTTCGCGCACCGCCTCGGCCATCTGTTCGGTGGCGCGGCGCAGGGCGCGGTTGGAGACGGTGCGGGCGGTGATGGTCAGCCCCTCCAGCACCGGCAGGCCCGCCGCGATCATGGTCG
>NZ_DAMCNG010000398.1:0-1165 GCF_032107865.1 Brevundimonas sp. | reverse complement strand
GGCCTGGGCCAAGGCGCCGCCCGCCGCCGCGACAACCGCCCAGGGCGGCGTCGCCGTGCCGCCGCTGGGCTTCACCAAGCGGGTGCTGGCCAACGGCATGGAGGTCTATACGGCGCGCGACGCCTCGACCTCCAACGTCACGGTCCAGGTCTGGTATCGCGTAGGGTCGAAGGACGATCCGGCGGGCCGTTCGGGCTTCGCCCACCTGTTCGAGCACCTACTGTTCAAGGCGACGAAGAACATGCCGTCCGAGACGTTCGATCGTCTGACAGAGGACGTCGGCGGCTTCAACAACGCCTTCACCGCCGACGATGTGACCGCCTATTACGAAGTCGTCCCCGCCAACCACCTGCAGCGCATCCTGTTCGCCGAGGCGGACCGCATGGGCTCGCTGGTCGTCGACGAGGCCAACTTCGCCTCCGAACGCGACGTGGTGAAGGAAGAATACCGCCAGCGCATCCTGGCCAGCCCCTATGGCCGCCTGTTCGGCCTGTTCACACCCGAGACCATCTATCAGGACCACCCCTATCGCCGTCCGGGCATCGGCTCGATCGAGGAACTGGACGCCGCGACCCTGGACGACGTCCTGCGCTTCCACGCCACCTACTACCGGCCGGACAACGCCATGCTGATCGTAGCGGGCAATTTCGATCATGCGCAGCTGGACGGCTGGGTCGACGAATACTTCGCCCCGCTGAAGCGTCCGGCGACGCCCATGCCCGCCAATGATGTGAAGGAGCCCGAGCCGACCGGCCCGCGCACCGCCACCTATTATGCGCCGAACGTGCCCCTGCCCGCCGTCGCCCTGGCCTGGAACACCGTGGCCTACAAGGACGCCGACCGCGCGGCTCTGACGGTGCTGGACGGCATCCTGTCGACCGGCGAGAGCAGCCGCCTGTACCGCTCGCTGGTCTATGACAAGCAGATCGCCGCCTCGGCGGGCTCCAACCCCGACTTCGCCCAGCAGGCGGGCAATCTGGCCGCCTACGCCATCATGGCGGGCGGCGAGACGGTCGAGACCGGCAAGGCCGCGCTGGAGGCCGAGATCGCGCGCCTGCGCGACGAACCCGTCACCGCCGCCGAACTGGCCGAGGCCAAGAACGAGCTGGTCGCCGACGCCCTGCGCGGCCGCGAGAGCATCGACGACCGCGCCACCACCCTAGGC
>NZ_DAMCNG010000397.1:0-1176 GCF_032107865.1 Brevundimonas sp. | reverse complement strand
AGGCGAGGTGATGGCGGTGGGCGTGCGCGAGGGCGCCGACCCTCTGGCTCTGGTCGAGGCGCGCCGTGCGCTGGGCCGCCCGCTGGAGGCGACGCCGCTCAGCGCCGCCGCCTTCGATCGCAAGCTGTCGGAGGTCTATGCGGGCGAGCAACTGACGGCCGCCGACGGCGACGACCTGTCCCTGCCGGTCGGGTTGGACAGTCTGGTGGATGACATTCCGGCGGCGGCGGACCTGCTGGACGCCACGGACGACGCGCCGGTCATCCGCCTGATCAACGGCGTCATCGCCGAGGCCGCCCGTATCGGCGCCTCGGACGTGCATCTGGAAAGCTATGAGACGCGGCTGCTGGTGCGGATGCGGGTGGACGGGGTGCTGCGCGAGGCCCTGAGCCTGAACCCGCGCGTGGCGCCGCTGCTGGTGTCGCGCATCAAGGTCATGGCGCGCCTCGACATCGCCGAGAAGCGCAAGCCGCAGGACGGGCGCATCCCCCTGACGCTGGGCGGCAAGTCGCTGGACGTGCGCGTCTCGACCCTGCCGTCGCGGGCGGGCGAGCGGGTGGTGCTGCGGATTCTGGACAAGGATCAGGCCGGGCTGACGCTGGACCGGCTGGGCATGGACCCGGCGGCGCTGGAGGCCTTCCGTCATGCGCTGGCCGAGCCGAACGGCATCATCCTCGTCACCGGGCCGACCGGCTCGGGCAAGACGACCAGCCTCTATGCCGGGCTGTCGCTGCTGAACGACGGCTCGCGTAACATCCTGACGGTCGAAGACCCGGTTGAATACGCCATGGAAGGCGTGGGCCAGACGCAGGTGAATCCCAAGGTCGGCATGACCTTCGCCGCCGGTCTGCGCGCCATCCTGCGTCAGGATCCTGACGTGGTCATGGTCGGCGAAATCCGTGACACGGAGACGGCGGCCATCGCCGTTCAGGCGTCGCTGACCGGCCACCTGGTGCTGTCGACGGTCCACACCAACGACGCGGCCGGGGCGGTGACGCGCCTGCGCGACATGGGAGTCGAGCCCTTCCTGCTGGCCTCGACCCTGCGGCTGGTGGTGGCGCAGCGGCTGGTGCGGCGCCTGTGCCCGCACTGTCGGATCGAGGAGACGGCGGACAAGGCGACGGCGCGGCTGATTGGCGCCGAGGAAGGCGTGCGCGTCTGGCGGCCGCACGACTG
>NZ_DAMCNG010000396.1:0-1179 GCF_032107865.1 Brevundimonas sp. | reverse complement strand
GCGGCGGGCGGCCCCGGCGTCATCGTGCCGCGCAAGACGGTGGATCAGGTCCGCCGCCTGCTGGACGACGGCGCCGGCCCGGTCGAGGTGCAGGTCTCGGCCCAGAAGATCCGCTTTGAGTTCGGCGAGGCCAGCCTGACCTCCAAGGTCATCGACGGCGCCTTCCCCGACTATCTGCGCGTCATCCCCAAGGGCAACGACAAGCAGGCCGACATCGACAACAGCCTGTTCGCCAAGGCCGTCGACCGCGTGGCCACCATCTCGGCGGAAAAGAGCCGCTCGGTGAAGCTGGCCTTCGACAACGACCGGGTGAAGCTGACCGTCCGCAACATGGAAGCCGGTCAGGCCGAGGAAGAGGTCGAGATCGGCTATTCCGACGAGCCGTTCGAGATCGGCTTCAACGCCCGCTACCTGCTGGACGTCGCCGGTCAGATCACTGGCGAGACGGCCCACTTCAAATTCGCCGACCCGGCCAGTCCGACGCTGGTCCTGGACCCGGCGGACGTGGGCGTGCAGTACGTGCTGATGCCGCTGCGGGTTTGATCGAGCCGGTGCTGCCCCCTCTTCCGCTCATCCCGGCGGACGCCGGGACCCAGTGAGAACCGGGGGCGGGTGGTCGGATGTTCTACGTCTACATTCTGGCCAGCCGCTGCAACGGCACGCTCTACACCGGCTCGACGGATGACTTGCTGAAACGGGTCGCCGAGCATCGCGAGAAGCTGCGCGACGGGTTCACCGCGAAGTATGCTGTCTCCCGCTTGGTCTGGTACGAAGTCCACGACTCTCGAGAGACCGCCTTTCTTCGCGAGCGACGCATCAAGGAGTGGCGACGCGAGTGGAAGCTGAACCTGATCGAGCGTATGAACCCTGCATGGGCCGATCTGTTCGAGACGCTCCTTTGAACCGCGCCGCTTGCGGCCAAAGCACTGGGTCCCGGCGTCCGCCGGGATGAGCGGATAGATTGAGCCTCACCACCCTCGCCCTCACCGACTTCCGCTCCTACGCGGGCGCGACCCTACCGGTTTCCGGCGGGACGGTGGTGCTGCATGGGCCGAACGGGGCGGGCAAGACCAACCTTCTGGAAGCCGTCAGCCTGCTGACCCCCGGCAAGGGGCTGCGCGGGGCGACGGCGGCCGAGATGGGGCGGCGCGAGCCGGGCGAGGCGGTCGGGCGGCCCTG
>NZ_DAMCNG010000395.1:0-1195 GCF_032107865.1 Brevundimonas sp. | reverse complement strand
CCGGCCTCGCCGCGCGGCGAGGCCGGGTCGGCCCCGGTCGATTCCGAGAGCGCCCGCATCCGTCTGGACAAGCTGCTTCAGGCCTCGGGTCTGGACGAGACGCGGCCCGCCCAGTCCGACTATGCGGCCGAGGCTGCCTACGCCTTTTCGCCCCGTAATGAAGAGGGCCGTCCGCGCGTCCTGCTGGCCGAGGCGGGGACCGGCACGGGCAAGACCATGGGCTATCTGGCGCCCGCCAGCCTGTGGGCCGAGCGCAACGCAGGCGCAGCGTGGATCTCGACCTACACCCGCGCCCTGCAACGCCAGATCGACCGCGAGAGCCGCGCCTTGTGGCCCGACGAGGCCGAGCGGCGGCGCAAGACCGTGGTGCGCAAGGGGCGTGAAAACTACCTCTGCCTGCTCAATCTTCAGGACATGGTGCAGGCGGCGCAACTGGGGAATGGCGACCTGATCGGCATGGCGCTGGCCGCGCGCTGGGCCGCCCATACCCGCGACGGCGACATGACTGGCGGCGACTATCCCGGCTGGCTGCCCGGCCTCTATGCGACCGCGCCCATGCATCAGGCGGGACCGGCGAATCTGGTCGACCGGCGCGGCGAGTGCGTCCATGCGGCCTGCCCCCACTATCGCCTGTGCTTTGTCGAAAAGACCATCCGCGCCAGCCGCCGCGCCGATCTGGTGGTGGCCAATCATGCGCTGGTGATGACGCAGGCCGCCTTCGACGGCGCCCGCACCGCGCGGGGCCTGAAGCAGGACGGAGAGACGGCGGCGCTGAAGCGCATCGTTTTCGACGAGGGCCACCATCTGTTCGACGCCGCCGACAGCGCCTTCTCCGCCTGCCTGTCGGGGCAGGAGGCGGCCGAGTTGCGCCGCTGGATCAGGGGCCCGGAGGGACGCGGCCGTCGCGGACGGGGGCTTGAACAGAGATTGGGCGATCTGACCGCCGACAACGAAGCTGCCTCCAAGGCCCTGAAGGATGCGCTGCAGGCCGCCGCCCAACTTCCGGGCGAGGGGGTGTCGGGCCGTATCGCTCCGGCGTCTGGCGAAGTGAACCCGATCGGGCCGATCGAGCGGTTTCTGGTCGCGGCGCTGGAGCAACTGCGCGCCCGCGCGGCCGAGAACGGCGGCGCCGAGTTCGGGCTGGAGTGCGCCCTGCGCCCCGTCACCGAGCCGGTGCTAGAGGCTGCGCGCGAAG
>NZ_DAMCNG010000394.1:0-1203 GCF_032107865.1 Brevundimonas sp. | reverse complement strand
CTCGCGCCGGGCGGTGACGACCACCGCCGCGCCTTCGCGCGCGAACAGGCGGGCGGCGGCGGCGCCGATGCCGGAGCTGGCTCCGGTGATGATGGCGACCTTGTCGATGAGTGCAGGCATGACGACCTCGTGCGTGAAAGAGGTCGCCTTCCTTTCATGCCTTCAGGGCGTGGTCTGGCGGGGTTCGGACTCGGCGTTCAGGTCGAGGGCGCCACGCGGGTCTCGCGTCCCAGCGCCTGAAACCACGGCAGGAAGATCTGGATCAGCGGGCCGATGCCCACGGCGAAGACCACCGTGCCCAGGCCCACCGAGCCGCCCAGCAGCCAGCCTCCGGCCAGGACGCTGACCTCGATCAGCATCCGCGACACGCGGATCGACCAGCCCAGCCGCTGATTGAGGCCGATCATCAGGCCGTCGCGCGGCCCCGTGCCCATCCCTGCGCCGATATAGGCCGCCCCGCCCATGGCGGTCAGCAGCACGCCCATGGTCATGAAGGCCAGCCGCAGCGGCAGGCCCGTGATCTCGGGCAGAACGGCCAGGGCCGCATCCATCGACAGGCCGATGACGAAGATATTGAACAGCGTGCCCAGGCCCGGCTTCTGGCGCAGCGGAATCCAGGTCAGCATCACCAGGACGCCCATGATGATCGAGGCGGTCCCCAGGCTGATGCCCGTCCTCAGAGACAGGCCCTGGTGAAAGACGTTCCACGGGTCCAGCCCGAGGTTGGAGCGCACCATCAGGGCGGCGGCCACGCCGTACAGGCACAGGCCCAGTTGAAGCTGGATGAAACGACGCATGAACATGTGCGCCATAAGCCCTTAGATCGGCCTTGCTTTATAGGGCCAATTTCGAGACGGTGGCCTTATGCGCGACACCCTGGTCAACGCCGCCTCCCTGTCGCGTCAGTTGAACGGCTGGCGCGGGCCGGACGGCGAGCCCGCCTATCGCCGCCTGGCCGAGGCGCTGAAGCTGATCATCCTGGACGGGCGGCTGTCCCTGAACGCGCGCCTGCCCGGCGAGCGACGGCTGGCTGAGACCCTGGGCGTCAGCCGCATCACCGTCAGCGCCGCCCTGGACCGCCTGAGGGCCGACGGCTTCGTCGTCAGTCGGACCGGGTCAGGCAGCTTCACCGCCTTGCCCGCCAGCCCGGCGTCACCGCCCGTGACCTATCTGGACGGGCCGATGCAGAGGGTCGACGCGCCC
>NZ_DAMCNG010000393.1:0-1217 GCF_032107865.1 Brevundimonas sp. | reverse complement strand
GACGGCGTGCACCTGATCGGCCGCGCCCAGGGCGGTGATGTCGTGGCCCGTCAGGTGGACGCCCTGCGCGCCGCCGTGCGCCAGGTGCGCGACCTGGAGCGCTTCATCTCCGACGCCCTGCGAAGCCTGCCTGATGCGACGGTCGTGGCCGACCCGCACGCCCGCATCATCCTGTCCAACGACCGGGCCGAGGCCCTGTTCGGCGCGCGTCTAAAGGACGACGCCGACCTGCCCCTGCTGTTCCAGTCGCTGGGCGAACCGGCCTGGCGCCGCTTCCTCGATCTTGAGGGCGACCCCGGCGACATCACCACGCCTGACGGCCGCATCTTGAAGGCCGCCGCCTCAGTCCTGACCGACGCCGAGGGCCATCCGGTCGGCCACATCGTGCGCTTCGCCGACATGACGCGCTTCCGCGCCGCCGAGCGCCAGCGCGCCGAGGCCCTGCAACTGCTCAGTCACGACATGCGCGCGCCCCAGGTGTCGATCCTGACCCTGCTGGACGGCCCCGCCCCGCGCCTCGACCCCATGGTCGAGCGCCGCATCGCCGACTACGCCCGCCAAACGCTGGACCTGGCTGAAGGCTATGTTCAACTGGCCCGCGCCGAGAGCCAGCCCTATCGCTCGGAACTGCTGGATCTGGGCCAGATCGCCATGGACGCCGCCGACATCCTGTGGCCCCAGGCGTCGAAGAAGGGCGTCCGCATCCTGACGCCCGACGGCGAAGAAGAGTTCCTGGTTCAGGGCGACCCCGCCCTGCTTCGCCGCCTGACCACCAACCTGCTCGACAATGCGCTGAAATACGGCCCCGAGGGCGGTGTCATCCAGGTCAGCCTGACCGGCGCCCAGCAGGACGGCCATCCGGTCTGCGTCCTTAGCGTCAGCGACCAGGGACCGGGCCTGTCGGAAGAGGCCGCGCGTCGCCTGTTCCAGGCCTTCGGCCACGGCGGCGCCGATCATCGCGGCGCGGGTCTGGGCCTCGCCTTCGTCCGCACCGTCTCCGAACGCCACGGCGGAACCATCCGCCACCAGCCCGGTTCGCCCGGCGCGACCTTCATCCTGACCCTGCCCAGGGTCATGGAAGGGGAATGAGGCTGCAGGCAGTCCGCTTTTAGTCCGCCGCACCCAACTGGGCCACCGCCGCTTCGGCCAGCAGCCCCGGCGCGCTTTCGCCCTGACGCCGTCCCAGGGTCGCCGCAGCCGAGGCGCGATAGGCCCCC
>NZ_DAMCNG010000392.1:0-1226 GCF_032107865.1 Brevundimonas sp. | reverse complement strand
TGGCCCTGTCCGAGGCCGCCGACGGCGCAGGCGCGGGCGCGGCCAGCCTGTTCGGCGTCATCCTCGGCACCGGCTGCGGCGGCGGACTGGTCATCGACGGCAGGCTGGTCGAGGGCGCGCACGGCGTCGCCGCCGAGATCGGCCATATCTCCCTGCCCTGGCCTTCAGCGGAGGAGGCGCCCGGCCCCGCCTGCTGGTGCGGCCTGAACGGTTGTCTCGAGACATGGGTGTCCGGCACCGGCTTCCAGCGCGACCATGAAGTGACGACCGGGCGGACGTGGATGGCGCAGGCCATCGTGGACGCCGCTCGCGCAGGCGATGCGCAGGCCGCCGCCGCTCTGGACCGCTACATCGACCGGCTGGGACGCGGGCTGGCCATGGTGGTCAATCTGGCCGACCCCGAGGTCTTCGTGCTGGGCGGCGGCATGTCGAACGTGGCCGAGCTTTACGACCGCCTGCCTGATATCGTGGCGCGCCACGCCTTCTCCGACCACTGGGAGGGGCGGATCGTTCCGGCGCAGTGGGGCGATTCCTCGGGCGTGCGCGGCGCCGCGCGGCTCTGGAGCGATTGATCCCTAATTGATTGGGCCGCGCGCGCCGCTATGGTCCGCGCCGAACCATTCAGGAGCGAGACGATGGGCGAACGGGTTGCAGCAATCACCGGCGGGCACGGCGCCCTGGGCCGGGCCGTGGTCGAGGCCGCGCAGGCCGCCGGCTGGACCGTCGCCGTCATCGACCACGCCAGCGGCCACGCCGCGCCCGAGGGCGTTCTGGAGGTCGGCGGCGTCGACCTGACCGACCCCGCTCAAGCAAAGGCGGCGATCGAGGCCGTCGTCGCCCGCTTCGGCCGTCTGGACGCCCTGCTGAACATCGCCGGCGGCTTCGTCTGGAGCCCGGTCGAAGGCGACGGCGAGGAGTGGGACCGGATGCACGCCCTCAACGTCAAGACGACGCTGAACGCCAGCCGCGCCGCCCTGCCCCATCTGAAGGCCTCAAGCGAAGGCCGCATCGTCAACGTCGGCGCCAACGGCGCGATCAAGGCCGGGCACGGCATGGGCGCCTACGCCGCCTCCAAGGCCGGGGTCCACCGCCTGACCGAAGCCCTGGCCGAAGAGCTGAAGTCGACCTCGGTGACGGTCAACGCCGTCCTGCCCTCCATCATCGACACGGCGGCCAACCGCGCCGACATGCCCGACGCCGATCCGTCGAAATGGGTCGCGCCCGCC
>NZ_DAMCNG010000391.1:0-1230 GCF_032107865.1 Brevundimonas sp. | reverse complement strand
CGCCCAGATCGCCCGCCGCAACCCGCAACAGTTCGCCGCCCGTTGAGCGAGAGTTCCATCATGCGCCCCATCACCGTCGCCGCCCTGTCGTTGTCCGCCCTGAGCCTGGCCGCCTGCTCCACCGCCATCGAAGCGGTGAAGGGGCCGGAACTGGCGCCCATCGGCTATCCCGCCGCCCTGGTCCCGGTCGAGCAGGCCTATCTGCCCGAGCCGACCTCGGCCAGCGCCAACAGCCTGTGGCGCACCGGCGCGCGCAGCTTCTTCGGCGACCAGCGGGCGCGCCGCGTCGGCGACATTCTGACCGTCTCCATCGACATCAACGATCGCGCCCAGACCCAGAACTCCACCCAGCGCAACCGCACCAACAGCGCCTCGGGCGGCGTCACCAACTTCTTCGGCCTGGAGAACAGCCTGGGCCGCGCCTTCCCCGGCGGTTTCGATCCGGCGAACATGATCGGCACGGAAGGGGCGGTGAACGCCAACGGTTCGGGCAGCGTCAACCGCTCGGAGCGGGTGAACCTGACGGTCGCCGCCGTCGTCACCGCCGTCATGCCCAACGGCAATATGGTCATCCAGGGTCGGCAAGAAGTGCGCACCAACCGCGAGGTGCGCGAGCTGACCGTGGCGGGCATCGTCCGGCCGGAAGACATCTCCAGCGCCAACACCATCCGCCACAGCCAGATCGCCGAGGCGCGCATCAGCTACGGCGGTCGCGGCGACATCAGCCGGATGCAGGCGACGCCCGCCGCCCAGTCCCTGGTCGAGCGCTTCAGCCCCTTCTGACCCGCGTTCACCGAAACGTGTGATTCCGGCCGCAGCGCATCACTGAATCGCGCGCGGCCCAGCGGAGCCGTGAACCGTTAACAAGCGACCCGCGTTTGATCTGTCGAACGCGAGTGAGCTTGTCATGCGTAAAACCGTCTTTCCCATCCTGGCCGCCGTGGGCCTGGCCGCCGTCGCGGCCCATGCGGCGACCTCTGTTCCGTCCTCGTCCAACAGCGGCTCCGAGGCCGTTCCCGGCTGGCATATGCTGCACGAGGGGCCGATGGCCAAACTGGCCTATGGCCTGCCGGATTCGGACCAGCTGGCCCTGATGCTGACCTGCGCGCCGGGCGACGGCGCCGCCGTGGTCTACGGCGACGTCCAGCCACGCAGCGCAGGCCTGATTTTGGCCTCCAGCGGGCCGCAGCCCGTCGACCCGCTGTCGAACGGCGAGGCCTTCGAGGCGCG
>NZ_DAMCNG010000390.1:0-1247 GCF_032107865.1 Brevundimonas sp. | reverse complement strand
GCGGCTGGCGCCGCCCAGACGCGGCGCCTGGCCCATTTCCACGGTCGCCACATCGGCGACGCGCACGACCAGGCCGTTGCGGTTAGCCACGGGCGCCTGAGCCAGATCCTCGACGGTTTGGGCCAAGGCGTCGGTGCGGACGGTCAGGGCTTCGCCCGCGCGCTGCACGTATCCGGCCCCCGCCTGGGTGTTGGCGCGCTCCAGCGCCTGCATCAGGTCGCCCAGGCCCAGACCGTAGCCCGCCAGGCGAGCCGGGTCGGGTCGGACGGCGTATTCCTTCACATAGCCGCCGTTCACGTCGACGCCCGCCAGACCGCGCGCGGTCCGCATCCGGGGCGCGATGATCCAGTCCTGCACAGTGCGCAGATAGGTCGCCTGCGCCTGGGGAGACGCCAGCCGATCGCCTTCGGGCGTCAGATAGGCGCCATCGGGCTGCCAGCCAGGCTTTCCAGCTCGCGCCGCCTTGGCGTCGAAGGGCTTGAAGTCGACGGTCCACATCAGGACTTCGCCCAGGCCCGTGGTGATCGGAGCCAGGCCGGGCTCGACGCCTTCGGGCAGGTTTTCGCGCGCCTGGGCCATCCGCTCGGCCACCTGCTGGCGGGCGAAGTAGATGTCGGTGGCGTCGGTGAAGATGACCGTCACCTGGCTGAAACCGTTGCGGCTGAGGGAGCGGGTGCTCTGAAGGCCTGGAATCCCGGCCATGGCCGTTTCCAGCGGGTAGGTGACCTGGCGCTCCATCTGTTCGGGGGCCAGGGCGGGGGCCACGGTGTTGATCTGCACCTGGCGGTTAGTGATGTCGGGCACGGCGTCGATCGGCAGCTTCGTCAACTGGAACAGGCCCCAGGCGGCGACCAGCGTCGTGGCCAGGACGATGAACCAGCGGAAGCGGACGGACGCCTCGATGATGGCTTTGAACATGATCCCCTCCCTTAGTGGCCGTGCTCGGCTTCGCCCTTGGCCAGTTCGGCCTTGAGGAGGAAGGCGTTGGTAGAGGCGACGCGCTCGGTCCCGGTCAGGCCGCGCAGGATCTCCGTGGAGCCGCCGGCTCGACGTCCGGCCAGCACAGGCTGGGCGCGGAATCCGTGATCGGTCTTGATGAAGACCACCGTGGCGCCGTCGACCGTCTGCACCGCCTCGGACGGCACGGTCAGGGCGCCGCCGGACTGGCCTTCCGTGACCACGGCGCCGGTGACGGGCGAGCCAGCGGGCGGCAGGCGGCCGCTTTCGACCCGGGCGCGGATCACGGT
>NZ_DAMCNG010000389.1:0-1252 GCF_032107865.1 Brevundimonas sp. | reverse complement strand
GCGGGAGAGGGAAGCGGGATGACGTGGCTGTTTGGGCCGTCTAACCTCCCTTCATGCCTCAGTTCGTCACCAACCTGACCAACACCATCTTTGCGCTCTGGCGTCAGTTCCACTGGCTGCCGGAATGGGCGGTGGTGTCGATCATCACCGTGGTCTTCGTCTTCATCGGCTGGGCGGCCAATCAGGTGGTGTTCGCCCTGTTGAAGCTGGCGGTGCGCAACCGCGACGACTTCTGGAAGGGGATGCTGAAGCGCGCCCGGCTGAAGGTGCGGATCGCAGTGATGATCATCGCCCTGGCCCTGGCCGTCACCGTGTCGCCGCTGGACCCCGAGCCGTCGCTGTTCATCCGGCGCAGCCTGCTGTTCGGCTTCATCCTGGTGTGCGGCTGGATGCTGGCGGGCGCGGTGGATATGGGCGCGATCGTCCACCTGAAGAAGTTCAACATGGAGGCGGAGGACAACCTCTACGCCCGCAAGCACGTCACCCAGACGCGCATCCTGCAACGGGTCGCCGCCATCCTGATCGGCCTGATCACCCTGGGACTGGCGCTGTTGACCATTCCGGGGGTCAAGCAGTGGGGGCTGTCGCTGCTGGCTTCAGCCGGCGTGGTCGGCATCGTCGCCGGTCTGGCCCTGCAACCCTTCCTGACCAATCTGATCGCGGGCATACAGATCGCCACGGCCCAACCGATCCGCCTGGACGACGCCGTCATCGTCGAGGGGGAGTGGGGCCGGGTCGAGGAGATCACCTCGACCTATGTGGTGGTCAAGCTGTGGGACTGGCGGCGCATGGTCCTGCCGCTGACCTACTTCATCCAGAAGCCGTTCCAGAACTGGACGCGCGAGGATTCGCGGTTGATCGGCGTGTCCTTCCTCTATGTGGATTACGAGGCGCCCATCGACCGGCTGCGGATCAAGCTGGAGCAGATCGCCCACGCCTCGCCGCACTGGGACGGCGACGTGGTGGCTTTGCAGGTCACGGACGTCACCGAGCGGACGGCCCAGGTGCGCTGCCTGACCAGCGCGCGTAACGCCTCGGTCGCCTTCGACCTGCGGGCCGAGGTGCGTGAGAAGATGCTGGCCTTCATGCGCGACGAATGCCCCGAGGCCCTGCCGCGCGATCGGATGGATTTCGACCGCGAGCGCCGTCGCCCGGCGCCGCGCCCGACCGGCTACGAAGCGTAGGCTAGGCCGCCTGCATGGCCTTGCGCGCGCGCCAGAAGCGCAGGGTCCGCAGGGCCGCCTCGCGCGTC
>NZ_DAMCNG010000388.1:0-1265 GCF_032107865.1 Brevundimonas sp. | reverse complement strand
CGGCCAAGGCCCCGGCGCCTGCGCCCGCTCCGGCCGCGACCGGCGGATCGTCGGGCGTGCAGATCGGCGCCTTCTCCTCGACCGCCATCGCCGACCGTGAATACGCCGCTGTCGCCGCCCGTTTCGGCCAGTACGCTTCGGGCGCCGAGAAGCGCGTGCAGGAAGTCACCGCCGCCAACGGCTCGACCGTCTATCGCACCACCTTCACCGGCATGAGCCGTGATCGCGCCGTCGCCTTCTGCAATGCGCTGAAGGCCGCGGGCCGCGACTGCATCGTCCGCTAAGGATCGCGCCAGCATGACCTCCGCCGCCATCTACGGCTGTTCCGGCCACAGGCTGACGGCGGAGGAGCGCGCCTTCTACGCCGAGGCCAAGCCCTGGGGCTTCATCCTGTTCCGCCGCAATGTGGACAGCCCCGAGCAGGTCAAGGCGCTGGTGTCCGAACTGCGCGACAGCGTGGGGCGCGACGACGCCCCGGTCCTGATCGATCAGGAGGGCGGCCGGGTTCAACGCCTCGGCCCGCCGCACTGGCCGAAATATCCGCCCGGCGCCGCCTATCTGAAGGCGACCAACGATCCGGCGGCGGCGCGCGAACTGGTGCGTCTGGGCGCGCGGCTGATCGCCCATGACCTGCGTGAACTGGGAATCACCGTCGACTGCATGCCGGTGCTGGACGTGCCGGTGCCGGGCGCCCACGACATCATCGGCGACCGCGCCTATGCCCAGGATCCGGCGACCGTGACCCAACTGGGCCGGGCCGCCGCCGAGGGCCTTCTGGCGGGCGGCGTCCTGCCGATCATCAAGCACATTCCCGGCCACGGCCGCGCCTTCTCGGACAGCCACCATGACCTGCCGGTGGTCGAGGCGGCGATCGAGGAACTGGACGCCTGGGACTTCGCCCCGTTCAAGGCCCTGTCGGACATGCCGATGGCGATGACGGCGCATGTCGTCTTCACCGCCGTCGACGCCAAACGCCCGGCCACGACGTCCAAGAAGGCCATCCGCCTGATGCGCGAGCGGCTGGGCTTTTCCGGCCTGATCCTGTCGGACGATCTGTCGATGCAGGCCCTGTCGGGCACGCTGACCGAACGGGCGGAACAGTCGCTGAAGGCGGGCTGCGACGTGGTGCTCCACTGCAACGGCGACCTGAAGGAGATGGCCGCCGTCGCCGCGGGGGCGAAGAAGCTGAAAGGCGAGGCCAAGCGCCGCGCCGAGGCCGCGCTGAACCGCCTCGTCCGCGCGCCCGAGCCGCTGGACGTCGCCGA
>NZ_DAMCNG010000387.1:0-1280 GCF_032107865.1 Brevundimonas sp. | reverse complement strand
GTCCCCGCGTCAGCCGAGCCGCCGCCCAGACCGGCGGCGATGGGCAGGCGCTTGTCCAGGGTCACGGCCACGCGCGGATCGCCGATCCCCGCCGCCGCGCCCAGGGCGCGCAGGGCCTTGAGGATCAGGTTGTCCCCTTCCCCGTCCAGGCCGGCCGAGAACGGCCCTTCGACCGCCAGAGACAGGGCCTCGGCGCGGCGCACCGTCACCCGATCGCCGACATCAGCGAAGACGGCCAGGCTCACCAGGGGGTGATAGCCGTCGGCCTGCACCGGCCCGACATGCAGCAGCAGATTGATCTTGGCCGGCGCCAGGCCGCTCAGAACGTCGGAAACAGACATGGCGGCGTCAGTCGTCCGCGCCGCCTGCGGACCCCAGCCCCTTGTCCCCGCTCGGATCCTGGCCCAGGCGATCGCGCAGCTTGCCCTCGACCTCGCTGCGGCGCTTGTCGTCGACCTCCAGCGTCAGGACGCGGTTCCACTGGAAGCCCGCTTCGCGCTGACGGCCCACGGCCCAGTAGGCATCGCCCAGATGGTCGTTGATCTCGGCGTTGGCGGGCTCCTTGTCGACCGCGCCCTCCAGATTGACCACCGCCGCCTCATACTGCCCCTGACGGAACTGGGCCCAGCCGAGGGAGTCCTGAATGTTGCCGTCCTTGGGCTCGGCGGCATGGGCGCGAGCGATCATGGCGGAGCCCTCCTCCACCCGCGTCCCGGTGTCGACCCACAGGTAGCCGAGGTAGTTCAACAGGGTCGGATTGTCGGGCTGCATCTGCAGGGCGGCCCACAGCTCAGCCTCCGCCTCGGTGTCCCGATCCAGGGATTCATAGGCCGCGCCGCGCAGGAAATGGACCTCGAAACCCTGATCCGCCGTGTTCAGCAGCGGGCCGTTCAGCAGCTCCAGCGCCGCTTCGTGCCGCTCCATCTGCATCAACTGACCGGCCAGCATATAGGCCACGCCCGCCTCGTCAGGCCGCACGGCGGCGGCGCGGCGCAACTCGACCAGGGCCTCTTCGTCCCGTCCCGCCTTGCTCAGGCTCATGGCCGTCTGGATGCGGGCGGCGGCGTAGAGGGCGGGCGAGGCCTCGCTGACCTCGGCCAGGGCGGCCCGGCCCGCAGGCTCGATCCCGCCCTGGATCAGGGTCTGGCCGACCAGAAGCTGGGTGTTGTCGCTGGGCGACAGGTTCTGAGCCAGTCGCAGATAGACCACGCCGAACTCATGGGCGCGCTGGGCGATCATCTGGTCTGCGGCGGTGCGCAGCGCCTGGGCGGCGCCCTCGC
>NZ_DAMCNG010000386.1:0-1302 GCF_032107865.1 Brevundimonas sp. | reverse complement strand
GCGACTTCGCCGCCGCCCGCGCCTTTCTGGCCATGGGGCCGGTCTAGGGCTCCAGCCGGCGCGGGGTGGAGGGGCCGTAGTCCTCGTCGCCGTAGATCATGACGGGGACGGGCGCGCGTCCGGCGCGGGGCCACAGGGCCTCGATCCAGTCGGCGGCTGCATCGACGATGGCGTCCTGAACGCTGAAGCCGGGATCGCGTCCGAACATCGGCAGGTCAGGCTCGAAGCCTTCTTCGCCGTGGACGACCTCGAACAGGATGCGGTGCGGCTCGATCGCCCGGTTCAAGACATAGAGGTCGGGGCCGTCCAGACTGACGTGGACGCTGAAGGCGCCTTCGCCGTCCTGATCGGGAAAGACGATGACGTGGATTTCGCGCGCCGCCTCGGGCAGGGCGGCCAGCAGGGCGCGGATACGCTCCAGCGCCGGGCCGTCGTGGGCGTCGAGCGTGGCGCGCAGGGCGGCGCGATAGGCGGTTTCGTCCATGGATCGCTCCTCGTCGGGCCGGGTGGGTCTTTCCTAGTTCGGGCGTGGCGTCGGCGTCCAGTTTGGCGGTTGTCGCGAGGCGGGGCGGCGTGTTCCAGTGCCGTCATGTTCGATCCCGCCCTGTTCGCCGCCTTTCTGGTCGCCATCACCATCCTGACCATCACGCCGGGGGTGGACACCGCCATGGTGCTGCGCTCGGCGGCGGCCGAGGGCGGGCGTTCGGCCATCTTCGCCGGGGCGGGCATCCTGCTGGGCTGTCTGATCTGGGGCGCGGCGGTGTCGCTGGGGTTCGGGGCGCTGCTGCGGGTGTCGGAGCTGGCCTATACGGTGGTGAAGTGGGCGGGCGCGGCCTATCTGGTCTGGCTGGGCGCGCAGATGCTGTTCAAGCCGCGCAAAAGCCTGGGCGAGCCGGGCGCCGCCCCGCCGCCCAGCGGTCCGGTCGCCTTTCGGCGCGGCCTGCTGACCAATCTGCTGAACCCCAAGGTCGGTGTTTTCTACGTGACCTTCCTGCCCCAGTTCGTCCCGCAGGGGGCCAATGTGGCGGCCTTCACCTTCTTCCTGGTCGGGGTCCATGTGGCGCTGACCATCGTCTGGTTCGCCGGGCTGATCCTGGCGACGGCGCCCCTGGGCCGGTTCCTGCGTCGTCCGGCCGTGGTTCGGACGATGGATCGGGTGGTCGGCGTCGTCTTCATCGGCTTCGGTCTGAAGCTGGCCGCCTCGCGCGTCTGAGGCTCAGGCGTCCGGCGTCTCGAGCGGCAGGCGCACGGTCGCGGCCGTGCCGACGCCGAGCGCGCTGTCCAGCGCCAGCGTCCCGCCGT
>NZ_DAMCNG010000385.1:0-1305 GCF_032107865.1 Brevundimonas sp. | reverse complement strand
AGGCCAAAGGCCTTCAGCTCCTTGCCCAGCCGCGAACCGCCCTTGTCCTTGGGCGCCATGACGTCCAGCCGACCGCCGGGCTTCAGCGCCCTCAGCGCCAGCGCCAGCGTATAGCGCCGCTCCACCGCGCCGGGCGGGGCATAAAGCATCACGCCGTCGGCCGATCCGGGCGCGACCGTCTCCAGCGCCGTCGAGCCGGGGATCAGGGGCGACGTCTGCGTCGCCGTCGAGGGCGGATCGAACACCGCCGGCGGGCGGCCATAAAGAAGCGTGGTCATGAGAGCGCTATATCTTTTTCCTCCCTGTTCGCGAAGCGAATGGGGAGGGGGACCACGAAGTGGTGGAGGGGCTTATGGAGAGCCAGGCCTTGGCCGCGGTGACACACATGGCAACGGAGCCAAGCAGCCCCTCCGTCTCGACGGCTATCGCCGCCGATCCACCTCCCCATTGCTCCGCAATAGGGAGGAGAAGCGGGTGACACCCCCGACCGAATACGGCACAACGGCCGCCATGTTGGACTTCCCCCCGCTCGCTGACTCCTCGCCCACGCTGGACGAGGCGCGGACCCTGCTGGAGCGCGTGTGGGGCCATGCCGATTTTCGCGGGCTTCAGGCCTCGGTGATCGAGGAAGTCCTAGCCGGGCGCGACGTGCTGGCCGTGCTGCCGACCGGCGGCGGCAAGAGCGTCTGCTATCAGGTGCCCGCCATCCTGCGCGAGGGCGTGGGCCTGGTCGTCTCGCCGCTGATCGCCCTGATGACCGACCAGGTCGAGGCGCTGAAGCAACAGGGCGTTGCCGCCGCCCGGCTGGATTCCGGCCTGACCATGGACGAACGTTCGGCCGTCTGGCGCGCGGCGCGGTCGGGCGAGCTAGACCTGCTGTATGTCTCGCCGGAAGGACTGGCGTCGGGGTCCATGCTGGAGCGTCTGGCCGAACTGCCCATCAGCCTGATCGCCATCGATGAGGCGCACTGCGTGTCTCAATGGGGCCACGACTTCCGCCCGGACTACCGCACCCTGGGCCGTCTGGCCGAGATATTCCCTCGCGTGCCTCGCATCGCGGTTACGGCCACCGCCGACGCCCGCACCCGCGACGACATTCTGGCTTCGCTGAAGTTGGGCGAGGCCCGCGTCTTCGTCGACAGCTTCGCCCGTCCGAACCTGCAACTGACCGCCGAGCGCAAGGTCAACGGCTCGCGCGCCCGCACGGACGCGCGCGTGGTCGAACTGGTGCGCGAACGGCGCGGCCGCTCGGGCGTGGTCTATTGCGGCAGCCGCGACGGCTGCGAGCGGGTAGCCGATGCGCTG
>NZ_DAMCNG010000384.1:0-1320 GCF_032107865.1 Brevundimonas sp. | reverse complement strand
CGTCGCCGGGCGGATGGCGGCGGGGGATTTCGGCTTCATTCCCGTGGCCGACGGCGACCGGCTGATCGGCGCCCTGACCGACCGCGACATCGTGGTGCGCGGCGTCGCCTCGGGCGCAGGGCCTGAAGCGCGCGTGCTGGACGTCCTGTCGCGCGACGCCCTGGTGGTCCGGGCCGACGACGACCTGAAGGTCGCGCTGGACCTGATGTCCTCACGCCAGATTCGTCGCCTGCCGGTCGTGGACAAGGACGGCCGCCTGGTCGGCGTGGTGTCGCTGGGCGACCTGTCGACGCGGGTCAAGGAACGCTACGCCGGCGAGGCGCTGGAAGAGATTTCCCGCCCCCAGGGTTAAATCGCCGCTAACCATTTCGCGGAACCCGGCGATAACGGCCGGGACCGCATCTTTCCCTTCTTTGCACGAGGGAAGTTCGGAATGGCGCGCGCCCAGTTCCAGAAAGGCCAGAAGGTCTGGGTCGAGAGCGTCGGCGTCTGGGCCCAGGTCGAAAAGGTCATGCCGGTCTGGGCCAAGGGTTTCGACGAGCCGGTCCGCATCACCTACGACGTGGGTCTGGGGCGTGAATTCGCAGCCGGCGAACTGCAGGTCTCATCCGAGGACCCCGCCGCCGAGGCCCTGGGCGGCTGGCGCATCCTGCGGGCGCGCAACAAGTGGCAGGATCCGGCCGACTGCGCCCACCATCCCTTTCCCGGCAGCTATCCGGTCGTCGTCACCGACAAGGCGGACTGGGGCGGCTGGCGGGTGCCTGGCGCCGAATACGACCGTGACCCGCAACGGGTGGAGTTCCAGGCGCGCCTGATCGCGGCGGGGCCGGATCTGATGGACCTGGCGCGAGAGTTGATGGCTTCGGTGACCGAGGCCCCGGACGACGCTCCGCCGGAGTCCCTGCGCCTAGCGCGCAAGGCTCAATCTATCCTGCGCCGCATGACCGAGATTCCCGCCCCGCCCCCCGCACGCGCGGCCTCTGGCGACGTCGCCGGAGCAGAGGCCTAAGACCGGGGCACGCCCCCTCGACGGATTCCGCGACGCAGCCTAGATTCCTGTCGAAGCATCACAGGAGAATCGCCCTTGCGGGGCACTGAGCGCCGCAGTTACGGGTCTGGCCGTCGGGCCACGGACCACCAGGCCGCGCGCTCCGCGCCCTGGGTGCGCATCCTTGCGCTCGCCGTGGCGCTGGCGCTGGCCGCCTATGTCATGCTGTTCGCGCGTGAGAACAGCCGCCCCAGCCGCGAAGTCGAGGCCGCGCGGCTGGAGACGTTGATGCTGGAGGCCCGCCTGGCGGCCGCCCAGGTCGAGGCCCGCGC
>NZ_DAMCNG010000383.1:0-1322 GCF_032107865.1 Brevundimonas sp. | reverse complement strand
CCTAGACCGGCCGGCGGAGCGGGCCTGGGCGGCCGACTGGATCGCCGAGGCCTTGCGATCGGCCGGACTGGAGCCTTCGCCCGAGGTGCGCGAAGAGGTCTGGTCCGCCCTCGGCGCCCTGGCGCCCGCGCCCCGCGACCAGCGCACCCTGACGGTCTTCTGCGCCCTGGTGCAGGACCGGCGCGTCGCAGCCGCCCTGGAGCCGCTTACGCTCAAGGGACCGCATGGCGCCCTGCTGGACGGGGCGGACCTCGATCTGCGTCCCTCTCGCTTTGACGCCTTCGAACTGGAAAGCCTGATGGCGACCCCCTCAGCCGTGGCCCCGGCGCTCGGCGCCCTGTTTCATCTTCTGGAGGCCGGGTTCGACGGTCGTCCCACCCTCCTGGTCCTCGACGAGGCCTGGCTCTTCCTCGGAGAGGGCGCCTTCGCCGCGCGGATCCGCGAATGGCTGAAGACCCTGCGCAAGCGAAGGGTCGCGGTCGTCTTCGCCACCCAGAGCCTGGACGACGTGGCGGCGTCCCCCATCGCCGCCACCCTGATCGAAAGCTGTCCGACCCAGGTCTTCCTGCCCAATCCCCGGGCCCTGGAGCCGGCTTCGGGCGACCTCTACCGCGCCTTCGGCCTGAGCCGACGCCAGCTGGAGCTGATCGCCTTCGCTCCGCAGAAGCGCGCCTACTACTGGCGCCAGCCCCAGGGGCGGCGGCTGTTCGACCTGAGGCTGACCGGGGTGGCCCTGGCCCTATGCGGGGCCGGCTCTCCGGAAGACCAGGTCCTGATCGACGCCGTCCTGGCCGAGGGCGGCCGGGAGGGGTTCGCCCGCAATTTCCTCAAAGCCAAGGGAGTGCAGAATGTCGACGCCGTTCTTGACGCCTTCGATCCTTCGCCGGCGGAGGGTTAGGGCCGCCATCCTGATTGCGGCTGCAGCGCTTTTTTCGACCGCCCCGGCCGCCGCCCAGCATGTGGTCTTCGATCCGCGCAATCATCTGGAGAATGCGCTCCAGGCGGCTCGCCAGCTCGAGAGCCTGGCCAATGAGGCGCGAAGTCTCGCCGCCTCGCCCTACAGCCATCTGGCCCAGAACAGCCAGGCCCTGAAGGAGATGGCTGATCTGGCGCGAAGCGTGGAGGGGCTGGCTTCGTCGTCGTCGGATCTGGAGCGCCAGCTGGAGGCTCTTTATGCGACGCGGCCTGATGAGGCCAACCTCGCCGATCTCTTGCGCGAGGGGCGGGGACGTCATGAAAACGCCCGGCGCACCGCCCTCGACCTGGCCCGTCACGCGGCCGCCCTCGAGCGAACGGGGCAGGGGCGTGAGGGGCGGCTGAGC
>NZ_DAMCNG010000382.1:515-1332 GCF_032107865.1 Brevundimonas sp. | reverse complement strand
AGGCGGCCAGCAGGGCGGCGGCCGAAACGGCGATCAGGGCGGCTTTGATCTTCATGGCAGAGGAAACCTCAATCAGGCGGTTGAAACGAAAACTGGACAGATGGTCCGGAAACAGGTCGAGTGTCCGTCCGGCCTCGCCGTCGGACTGCAACAGTATAAGTTGCCATTCGCGCGCTTCAAGCCCCCCGATCACGAAATCCGCCTTTGACCTCACGAAAAAAGGATTGAGGTGCGCCCATCGACGGCGGCGCCTATCCTCGCGACTCACATGACCATCCGTCGCCTCCCCCCCGAAACCGTCAACCGCATCGCCGCCGGCGAGGTGGTCGAACGCCCCGCCAGCGCCATCAAGGAACTGGTCGAAAACGCCATCGACGCCGACGCCCGCAGCATCGAGATTCAGGCGGACGGCGGCGGTCTGACCCGCATCCTGATCGCCGACGACGGCAAGGGCATTCCCCGCGACGAACTGCCCGTCGCCATCGAACGCCACGCCACGTCGAAGCTGGAGCCGGACGATGCGGGCGACGTGGACCTGCTGCGCATCTTCACCCTTGGCTTCCGGGGCGAGGCCCTGCCCTCCATCGGCTCGGTCGCCCGGTTGAACATCACCACCCGCGCCAGGGTCGAGGCGGGCCAGCCCCAGAACGACGCCTGGGCCATCTCCGTCGAGGGCGGCGCCCAGCGGCCCCTGTCGCCCGCCGCCTTCCCCGGCCCGCACGGGGCGCGAGTCGAGGTGCGCGACCTGTTCTACGCCACCCCTGCCCGGCTGAAGTTCATGAAGTCCGAGCGGGCCGAGGCCATGGCCATCTCCGAA
>NZ_DAMCNG010000382.1:0-398 GCF_032107865.1 Brevundimonas sp. | reverse complement strand
GGGCGGCTGAAACGTCTCGGCGCGCTTCTGGGCCGCGACTTTGAGGCCAACGCCCTGCTGATCGATCAGGAGCGCGACGGCGTGCGCCTGTCCGGCTATGCGGGCCTGCCGACCTATTCGCGCGGCAATGCGGCGCACCAGTTCCTGTTCGTCAACGGACGGCCCGTCCGCGACCGTCTGCTGCAGGGAGCCCTGCGCGGGGCCTACGCCGACTTCCTGGCGCGCGACCGGCACCCGGCGGCGGCCCTCTTCATCGACATCGACCCGCTTTATGTCGACGTGAACGTCCACCCGGCCAAGGCGGAGGTGCGCTTCCGCGACCCAGCGCTGGTGCGCGGCCTGATCGTCGGCGCCCTGCGCCACGCCCTGCACGCAGCGGGACACCGCGCCTCGACCAC
>NZ_DAMCNG010000381.1:0-1332 GCF_032107865.1 Brevundimonas sp. | reverse complement strand
CTGGACGAACTGGCCGAGGCCATCGCCGCCTTCGAGGGCTGCCCCCTGCGCGCCATGGGCGCCCGTCAATCCGTCTTCGCGCGCGGCAATCCGCAAGGATCGCTGATGGTCGTCGGCGAAGGCCCCGGCGCCGAAGAGGATGTGCGCGGCCAGCCCTTCGTCGGTCAGGCCGGGCAGTTGCTGGACCGCATCCTGACGGCGGCGGGCCTGCTGGACGAGGCCTTCATCACCAATACCGTCTTCTGGAAGACGCCCGGCAACCGCACCCCGACGCCGCAGGAACAGGCGGTCTGCGCCCCCTTCGTCGAGCGCGCCGCGGCCCTGCTGAAGCCCAAGGCCGTGCTGCTGGTCGGGGCCGCCGCAGCCAAGGCCGTGCTGAAGACCGACGACGGCATCATGCGCACGCGCGGCCAGTGGCGCGAATGGCGATTGTCAGAGGACGGAATCGCCGCCCCGGTCATAGCCACCCTCCACCCCGCCTTCCTGCTGCGTCAGCCGCAAGCCAAGGGTTTGGTTTGGAAGGACATTCTAGATTTGTCCGCTCGCCTGCGCGGTGAAGTGGTTGAGCCGAGCGCCTGATTCAGGCATCCTGCCCCCTTGGAGACCAGTCCGCAGAGCGTCGTAGAATCCCGAATCGAGACGGGGCCGACGCCGACGAAGGGGGCCGCCGCGTCATGTATTCTATCCGTCGGGCGCGTCATGCGTCCCTGTTCGCCTTCGCGCTTTGCGCCATGGCTGCGCCCCTCGCCCAGGCTGAAGATGTCGACACCTCCCGACCCTATGCCGACGCCCGTGCGGATGCTGGCGCAGACGCCTCGCCTTCGCCTACGGCGCTGAGCAGCGAGGACCGGCTCAGCTACACCACGGCGTTCGACGCCCTGCGTCGCGGCGACCTGGAGCTGGCCCGCGCCTCGGCGCGTCAGGCCAAGGACCGCGTCCTGCTGGGTCAGGTCGAGTTCGAGCGCCTGTTCCACCCCAGCCACGTCGCCACCTATGACGAACTGGCGGCCTGGCTCGAAACCTATTCCGACCTGCCGATGGCCGAGCGGGTCTATACTCTGGCGATGCGGCGCCTGCCCGACGGCGCGACCGAACCCAAGCGACCCGGCGGCCTTTTGACCCGCACCTGGGCCAGCCTGACCAGCTCGGGCTCAGGCTCTGGCGACGGCGGCGTCAACGATCCGGCCAAGGCCGCGCGCGTGGCCCTGAACAACGACGACCTGGCCGGCGCCTACGCCACGGGCCAGCAGATCGGCGACTGGTGGACGGCGGGCCTGGCCGCCTGGCGCATGGAGCAGCACGCCGACGCCTTCCTGGCCTTCGAGCACGTCG
>NZ_DAMCNG010000380.1:0-1347 GCF_032107865.1 Brevundimonas sp. | reverse complement strand
AACCAGATGGATCAGGTCACGCAACAGAATGCTGCGATGGTCGAGGAATCGACCGCCGCCAGCCACTCCCTGACCCAGGAAGCCGACGTGCTGGCGGCCTCGGTGGCGCACTTCAAGGTGATCCAGGCGGCGCCGTCGCGTCCTGCGGCGGCCCCCAGGCCCGTCGCGCCCAAGGCCCCCGTCGCTCCTGTCGCCGCAACCCCCGCCGAGCCGACGCCCCGCGTCGCCCGGCCGGTGTCCGAAACGGTCGCCGCCCTGAAGACCATGGGACGCGGTGGCGCCGCCCTGAAGCCTGAAGCCATCGAAGACGGCTGGGAGGAGTTCTGATGACGGCCACGGTCGTTCTGGCCCCGGTTCTGGACCTGCGCGCGGCCGAGCCGCTGAAGGGCGAACTGCTGGCGGCGCGCGGTCAGGCCCTGACGCTGGACGGTTCGGCCGTCGAGCGGCTGGGCGGGCTGTGCCTTCAGTTGCTGTTGTCGGCGATCCGCACCTGGCGCGCCGACGGCCAGGCTTTGACCTTCGTCAATGCGTCCGAGGCGCTGACGACCCAATGGAGCGCCTTCGGCGCTTCGCCCTCCGATCTTTCCGCACAGGACGCCCCTCAATGACCAAGACCGTTCTGACCGTCGATGATTCACGCACCATGCGCGACATGCTGATGCTGGCGCTCAAGGACGCCGGCTATCGCGTGGTCCAGGCCGAGGACGGCGTCCACGGGCTGGAGGTGCTTCAGGCCGAGAACCCGGACATCGTCATCACCGACATCAACATGCCGCGCATGGACGGCTTCGGCTTCATCGAGGAGATGCGGGCGGACCCGGCGTTCAGCGCCGTCCCCGTGCTGGTCCTGACGACCGAGAGCGACGCCGCCAAGAAGCAGCGCGCCCGCGAGGCCGGAGCCACCGGCTGGATCGTCAAGCCGTTCGACCCCGTGCGTCTGGTCGACGCCGTGCGCCGCGTGGCGGCCTGAGGATCTGAGACGATGAGCGACGATCCGTTCGAGGCGATCAAGGCGACCTTCTTCCAGGAATGCGAGGAGCTGCTCGCCGATCTGGAAGGCAATCTGCTGACGCTGG
This sequence comes from Brevundimonas sp., assembly GCF_032107865.1. Lineage (GTDB taxonomy): Bacteria > Pseudomonadota > Alphaproteobacteria > Caulobacterales > Caulobacteraceae > Brevundimonas. Next base: position 271 of record NZ_DAMCNG010000380.1, on the reverse strand, counting down.
AGTCCGGATCGACGGATATCGAGGTCATCAACGCCGTCTTCCGCGCCGTCCACTCGGTGAAGGGCGGGGCGGGGGCCTTCGGGCTGGAAGACCTGGTGCGGTTCGCCCACGTCTTCGAGACGCTGATGGACGAGCTGCGCTCGGGCCGCAAGCCGTGCGACGAGCCGACGGTGAAGACCCTGCTGCGCGCTGCGGACGTGCTGGCCGACCACGTCGCCGCCGCGCGCGGCGCGGGCGAAATAGGCCCACTGCACCACGATCAGCGCGATGA
>NZ_DAMCNG010000379.1:0-1360 GCF_032107865.1 Brevundimonas sp. | reverse complement strand
CCCGCGCCACATCAGCCGAGGCGCGCAAGGCGTCCCGCAGGTTCCGCCGCAGGTCGCGCCGCTCCAGCAGCCACTCGACCGCATCCAGCCCGGCGTTGATCGCCGCCGGGTCGCGCAAGGGGCGTGAGATGCGCTCGGCCAGCGCCCGCGCCCCGCCCGAGGTCACGGTGCGGTCGATGGCGTGCAACAGGGAGCCGTCGCGCTCGCCCCGTTGGGTGCGGTCGATTTCGAGGCTGAGACGGGTCGCGGGATCGATGGCGAGGAAGCCGCTCTCGCCCGAACGGCGCGGCGGGGTCAGGGCGGGGATCTTCCCCGCCTGCGTCGTCTCCAGATAGGCGGCGATCAGGCCCAGCGCCGAAATTTCCGCCTCTTCAAAGGCGCCGAAACCGTCCAGCGCCGAGACGCCGTAAAGCCGCTGCACCCGGTCCTTGGCCCCGACCGGCTCGGCCAGGGCCTGAGGCATGGCCTGAACCACGCCGCCGGAACCGTCCAGCGCGCCCTTCATCGTCTCGTCCGAGAACAGGCGGTCGGGGACCAGCACCTCCGACGGACGGAACGCCGCCAGCGCCGCGCCCAGATCGTTGAGGTCGCAGGCGACCGAATCCACCACGCCCGCCGACAGTTCGACCACCGCCACGGCGGCCCTTCCTTTACGGATCGCCACGGCCGCCAGCCGGTTGGCCCCGCGCGCGTCCAGCAGCGTGTCCTCGGTCAGGGTGCCGGGCGTCACCACTCGCACGATGTCGCGGTGGACCACGGCCTTGGAGCCGCGCTTCTTGGCCTCGGCCGGGTCTTCCAGCTGTTCGCAGACGGCGACCTTGAAGCCCTGTCGGATCAGCCGCGCCAGATAGCCGTCCATGGCGTGGACCGGCACCCCGGCCATGGGGATGTCCTCGCCCTGATGCTTGCCGCGTTTGGTCAGGGCGATGCCCAGCGCCGCCGCCGCCTTCTGCGCGTCCTCGAAAAACAGCTCGTAGAAGTCGCCCATGCGGAAAAACAGCATGGCTTCGGGCTGGGCAGCCTTGACCGACAGATACTGCGCCATGACCGGCGTGGTTCCGGCGTCCGGCTTGAGATCGGTTTTGGGCGGGTGGGAAAGCGGCGCGTTCATCTGGCGCGCAAGGTGGCGGATCGGGGCGGCCGCCTCAAGCGCGGGCGGCGTCGCTCATACACAGGCGCGCGGTTTCAGGCGCCCGGCCTGTGGGCGATTCTGGGGATAGGTCGGAAAATCAGGCCGCGCTGACCAGCCGCAGACGCGGACGCGAGGCCAGGGCGGCGGGCGTCTCGTCGAGCGCCAGGGCGTCCCAGTCGATATCGGGGCGCGGCGCGTGGGAGGCGGCGATGATGGCGCGCAGTTCGG
>NZ_DAMCNG010000378.1:0-1381 GCF_032107865.1 Brevundimonas sp. | reverse complement strand
GGCGCGGGCGGCGTCCAGCCGCTCGATGCGCGGGGTGTCGATCCGGCCCGGCAGCAAGGTGTTGACCGTCACGCCGTTGGCCGCGACCTCGCCCGCCAGGGTCTTGGCCCAGGCCGCCACCGAAGCGCGCAGGGTGTTGGACACGCCCAACGTCCCGATCGGCTCAATCACGCTGGTCGAGGCGACGTTCAGCACGCGCCCCCAACCCATGGCCCGCATCCCCGGCATGACCCGGTCGGTCAGGCGGAAGACCGACAGCACCATGGCCTCGAACTGATCGCGCCAGACCGTCGGGTCGAGACCCGCCACGCCCGACGGCGACGGCCCGCCCGTGTTGTTCAGCAGGATCTGGATCGGCCCGCCCAGCGCCGTCTCGGCGACGTCGACCGCCTTCAGCAGGGCGTCGTGGTCGGCCAGATCGGCCGGAGCGATGACCGCCTTGCCAGGCCCCATGGCGTTCAGTTCATCAGCCACGGCCTGCAGCTTGGCTGCATCACGCGACAACAGGGCCACATGCGCCCCCTCGGCCACCAGGGCCGTCGCCACCGCCCGTCCCAGGCCGCTGGAGCCGCCGCAGACCAGGGCGCGCTTGCCGGTGAGTTGAAGGTCCATGTGAGCGCTCCGCTATATGAAATGCCAGGCTCGGACATGGGCGCGAGCGCCGCCGATTGCGAGAGTCATCGACGAAAGTCGCCTCCAGACAACGCCGCCCTTCTAACGCAGAACCTCATCCGAACTGACCAGCCGCACGTCGTGCATCTGGTTCAGATAGGCCTCGTAGTAGCCCTTGTGCGAGGCGCCCACGATGGTCAGCATCCGCGTGCCCGGATAGCGCCCCAACACGTCGCGCATATTGGCGACCATGCGCAGGTTGCGGGTCTCCCAATAGCCGAGGTAGCGGCGCCCGAACGCCTCGGGCGAGGGCTCGATATGGGTCGCCCCGAAGTCCGACCGATAGACCAGCATCTGGTTCTCCGGCGTGTTGTAGGTACGGTAGACGTTCAGCAGGCCGTCGGCCTGGGTCAGGTTCTCGAACAGGGGCTGATCCATGTCCTTGCGCGCCTGGACATAGGGGTTGTCCCAGGCCGCCATGATCGCCTTGGCCTGCGCCGCCTCTTCTTCGGGACGGGTGGCGAAGTCCGCCGTGTGGTCATCCACCGCCCACAGACGCTCCTGCCCCAACCGCGCCGCAAGGACGGCCGCCAGGAGACTCGACTCATTCTTGCGCGTCATGCGCTGGTTCAGCTTGGCCGCCATGTCCGCCGTCAGGTCGTCCTGGGCCTGGCGCTCGCCCTCAGGCAGGCGCAGCCACTGCACCAGGGCCGAGGACGGCTCGCCCGCCGCGAGGAAGAGGGCCGCCAGCCGTCGCCGCTGGGCCGCC
>NZ_DAMCNG010000377.1:0-1392 GCF_032107865.1 Brevundimonas sp. | reverse complement strand
CCTCTGCGCGCGCAGGCCCTTCAGCGCCGTCGCCGCCATCTCGCCGGGCGGGCTCAGCGTCCAGCGCGCCGCCCACTCGACGAAGTCCAGCGTCCGTTCGGGTAGGCGCGGATCGTCCAGCACCTGCTCGACCGCCTTGAGACGCCGATTGGAGCCGGTCGTCTCGAACACCTCGGCGACCACGCCCCGGATCAGACGCGGGCCCAGCGGCACGGCGACCTGATCGCCGCGCGCGACCGTCAGTTCCTCGGGAACCGCATAGTCGAAGGCTTCCGGCACCGGCAGGGGGATGAGGACGGAGGCGACCTTCACCGCGCGCCCTCGCACGCCCGTAACGCCGACGTCCGATACCGACGTCGTGCCCTGCCATGATCGCCGCCCTTCGCCATGCCCGGCGAAGCGATTTCAGACGATTCAGACGAATTGGACTCTGTTTTTTTGGTCACGGAGTCTGAAATATCCCTGTCCGTGAAAGACGGTCGCTTCCGTCACAACTCGGCGCTAAAACTGGTCCCATGAAACTCTTTCTCGACACCGCCGACGTCGCCGTCATCAAGGACTTGCTGCCCACCGGGATGGTGGACGGCGTCACCACCAATCCTAGCCTGATCGCCAAGTCGGGTCGCAACATCGCCGAGGTCATCGCCGAAATCTGCGCCCTGGTCGAGGGGCCGATCTCGGCCGAGGCCGTGGCCACCGATTTCGAGACCATGGTCAAGGAGGGCGACAAGCTGGCCTCGATCGCCCCCAACGTCGTGGTCAAGCTGCCGCTGACCTGGGACGGCCTGCGCGCCACCCGCGCCTTCGCCGACAAGGGGATCAAGACCAACGTCACCCTGTGCTTCTCGGCGGCCCAGGCCATGCTGGCGGCCAAGGCGGGCGCGACCTTCATCTCCCCCTTCGTCGGTCGTCTGGACGACGTCGGCGCCGACGGCGTGGGTCTGCTGGAAGACATCCGCACCCTGTACGACATCCACGACTTCAGCACGGAAATCCTGGCCGCCTCGGTGCGCAATGCGGACCATGTGACCGCCGCTGCGCTGGCCGGCGCTGACGCTTCCACCATTCCGGCCGACGTTTTCAAGGCCCTGGTAAAGCACCCATTAACCGACAAGGGGTTGGATGCCTTTCTGGCGGACTGGGGCAAGACCGGTCAGTCCATTCTGTAGTTTCTGACCCGACGAGAGGTCCGCTTGAGCACTTCCCTGGACCTCTCCACCGACCCGGCGGCGGGCCTTCATTGGCCTGAGGTGCGCGCCTGGCTGGGCGATCACGCCGAACGTCTGCTGGACGACCGCGCCCTGCTGGAAGAGCTGGGCCTGACCGCCACCGGCCGCAACGTCGTGGACTTCGGCCGCGCCGCCCTGGCGCGGCTGGAGGCCGTCGCCCAGC
>NZ_DAMCNG010000376.1:0-1401 GCF_032107865.1 Brevundimonas sp. | reverse complement strand
CCGCGTGGCGCCCTATCTGGACGGGGCGCGGGCCGGGCCGCCGCAGGTGTTGTATCGCGGGGTGAAGGACGCCCGCGTCGCCTTCATCCAGAACGGGTCCGAGGCGCCCGCCTTTTCCGCCAGCAGCGACCAGCCCCTGCCGGACGCCGTCCGGGTGACGCTGACGCTCGACGGATTCGGTCCGGTCGAGCAGCTGTTTCTGGTCGCCGCTGCATGAGGAAAAGGGCGCGCGATCGTCGGGGCATGGCGCTGTTGACCGTCCTGTTGCTGGTGGCGGTGATGGCGGCGCTGTGCGTGGTGTTGCTGGACGATGTGCGCTTTTCCGTGCGCCGCACGACCAACGCCGAGAGCCAGGCGCAGGCGCAAGCCTATGCGGCGGGGGCGGAAGCGCTGGCGCGACGGCGGCTGTCCGATCTGGTCCGCGCCGATCCCGCACGCACGCCGTTGCAGCCTCAGTGGAACGGCCGCGTCTTCGCCCTGCCGCTGGAAGACGGCGAGGGACAGGCGGTGATCCGCGACGGCCAGGCCTGTTTCAACCTGAACAGTCTGGTGCTGGGGCAGGGCGAAGACCTGATCGCACGGCCCGAAGGCGCAGCGCAGTTCATCGCCCTGGGCACGGCGCTCGGCCTACCGCGCGGACGGATGGCGACGGTCGCGGCGTCCCTGACCGACTGGATGGACGGCGACGCCGAAATCTCGGCTCAGGGAGCGGAGGATTCCACCTACGCCAGCCGGCCGACGCCCTATCGCACCGGCGGGATCATGCTGGCCGAGGTCAGCGAACTGCGCGCGGTCTCGGGAGTGGACGACGCTCTTTATCGCCGGTTGAGACCCTATCTGTGCGCCCTGCCGGAAGCCCGGCTGTCGCCCCTGAACGTCAACACGCTGGAGCCGCAGGACGCCGTGCTGCTGGTCGCGATCAGCAAGGGCGTGTTGGGGCTGAACGCGGCCAAGGCGGCCATCGCCGCGCGCCCGGCGATGGGTTGGGCGAGCCCCGACGCCTTCTGGGCGCAACCCGCTCTGTCGGGCGTGGTCGTCGATGAAGAGGCCAAGGGCCAGATCACCCTTTCCACCCGTTATTTCGACCTGAGGGTCGAGATCGCCCACGGCGACGCCCGCGCCGTCCGCACCGCCCTGATCCACGTCGCGCCCGATGGCGTGGCGCGCACCGTCATCCGCCGCTGGACGCCTGAAGAATGAGCATGGAAGAATGAGCCACGCCCGCATCCTGTTCATCCCGACCAACGCGACCTTGCCCGCGCGTTTCCTGCTGGTCGACCGCGAGGGCCGCGTCGTCGGGCGCGGCGAGCTGGACCCGCATCAGGCGGACGCTCCGCCGTCGATGCGGACCATCGCCGTGGCGCCGGGCGCCGACGTCATGACGCGCTGGCTGGACCTGCC
>NZ_DAMCNG010000375.1:0-1420 GCF_032107865.1 Brevundimonas sp. | reverse complement strand
GCGCCGCCGCCGGGGCCGCCTGGTCCGCGCTGGCCGCCACTGCTGCGCGCGTTCATGCGCTCCATGGCGGCGGGGTCCGGCTTGCCGAAGGCGGTCGAGAAGTTGAGGCCCCAGCGGATTTCCTGTTGCTCGGCCTTCTGGAAGTTCAGCGGTCGGGCGTCGATCGACAGCAGGTTGCCGTCCAGATCGCGGGTGAAGCGCTCGGGCAGGGCGGCTTCCAGTTCGGGCGTGATGGTCGGGAAGGAGGCGATGGAGCCTTCCGTCTCGGTCCGGGTGTAGTTGGCCGTGAAGCGCAGATCCTTGTCCTTCAGCGGCGTCAGATTGACGCCGAACTTCAGGACGCGCTTGGTCTCTTCGGACAGGTTGGGGTTGCCGCCCTCGATGCGGACGATGTTGACCGACTGGCCGGTGGCGAAGTCGTAGACCGGCACGTTCGGGGTCGAGATCGTCGGGTCGTTCAGTTGCGACATCGACGGGGCCTTCTGCTCGTCGGCCCAGCTGGCGGTGAAGTTGACCGGCTCCCACGGCGACCAGTTCAGTCCGACGGTATAGGCCGACAGGCCGCCGAAGTCGGACAGGTCTTCGTAGGCCAGGTTCAGATTGGCCGATAGATCGCCGAGCGCGCCCAGCACCTCGCGGTCGCGGCTGGCGATGGGCAGGTTGAAGTTGCCCGAGGCGCTGGTCCGGTCGCGTGACAGGGAGCGTTCGGAGAAGACGCTGGCCTGCTGGTCCTCGGAGAAGCGCAGGTTCTCGGAGTCCAGCGACTGGCTGTCGAAGCCGACCTTGAAGGTCGAGGTCAGCGAGCCGGCCGGCCCTTCCCAGGCCGTGCCGTTGATGACGCCCTCGACGCTGGTCTTGCTGGAGATGGAGCGCGCCGTGTCGAACGGGTTGGTCGGCAACTGGCCCAGATCGCTGAACGGGTTGATGGTTCCCGCCGTCACGCCCGCCTGCAGGGCGTCGTCGTTGAGGCCGCGACCCGTGCGGGTCTTGGTTTCGGTGCGGTCGTAGCCGCCGTTCACCGTCCAGCGCCAGTCGCCCAGATAGCCGTCGACCAGGAAGCCCAGCTGGCCTGACATGGTGTCGGTCTGTCGTCCCAGCGCGCCGGGCGCATCGATATAGCGGTGCAGCAGGACGTCGCTGGCGAAGGGTGAATAGGGGCTGGCCGAGGGCAGGGCCAGGCTGAGGCCCGGCAGGCCCAGGTAGGAGAAGCTGGACGTATCCTCCAGTTCGCCGCTGAGGGTCAGGGACATGGTCTGGTTCAGGTCGCGCACCAGGGAGCCGGAGATGGAGCTGTTCTCGCGCTTGGGCGACAAGGTGCGATAGGCGGTCAGGTCGTCGGTGCGCGGCCCGACGCCGAAGTCGGACAGGGCGGCGCCGCCCGCTGCGCCCGCGCCGACCGAGGCCGTCGTCACGCTCTGGC
>NZ_DAMCNG010000374.1:0-1421 GCF_032107865.1 Brevundimonas sp. | reverse complement strand
GCCGAACGCTGGGCCAGCGCCCGCACCTCGGAGGCGACCACGGCGAAACCGCGCCCGCTGTCGCCCGCCCGCGCGGCCTCGCCCCCCGCATTGAGGGCCAGGAGATTGGTCTGGAAAGCAATTTCGTCGATCACGCCGACGATGTCGCTGATCTCGGACGAGCGGCGGCTGATGCCGTCCATGGCGGCGACCGCGCGGCGCATCACCTCGCCCGAGCGACCCGCTTCGGTATGAGCCTTTGAAGCCACCGACGCCGCCTGCCGCGCGCCCTCGGCGCTGCGCTGAACAGTGGCTGTGATCTGATCCAGCGCCGCCGCCGTTTCTTCCAGCGACGCCGCCTGTTGTTCCGTGCGGCGTGACAGGTCGTCGGACGCCTGGCTGATCTCGTCCGAGCCGCCGCGCAGCGTCGTCACCGCCGCCCGCACCTGCTCCAACACCGTCCTGAGACTAGCCACCGCGCCGTTGAAGTCCACCTTCACGGCCTGATGGGCGCCCTCCATTTCCTGTTCGATGGCCGCCCTCAGATCGCCGTCCGACAGACGTGAAAGCTGTTCGGCCAAGGCGCCGACTAGCTGGGCCTGCGCCGCCTCGGCCGCCATGCGCGCCTGCTCCGCCCGCTGCGACGCCTGTTCTGCTTCGGTGATGTCGACCGCCAGCTTGACCACCTTCAGCGGCCGCCCGGCGTCATCCAGCACAGGGTTGTAGGACGCCTCCAGCCAGACCTCGCGCCCGCCCTTGGCCATGCGGCGGAACTTGCGGGCGACGAAGCGGCCCTCGTTCAACTCGCGCCAGAAGGCGGCGTAGTCCGGCGTCGACGCCTCGGCCGGGTCCATGAACATCCGGTGATGCTGGCCCCGGATTTCATCCATGCCGTAGCCCATGGTCTGCAGCAGATTGTCGTTGGCGTCGCGGATCGTCCCATCCAGGTCGAACTCGATCACCGCCTGGGACCGTCCGATCGCCGCCATGCGGCGGTCCAGTTCCTCGAGCCGCTCTCGATCCGCAGCCTGCTTTAACCGACGACTTCCACTGAACATCCGAACCGCTCCCCTTCAGAATAACGGCCATGGATTAGACAAGCCTGCCGATAACAACGGCGCTCCAAAGGTTTCATTTTCGTTATTCACACCTATAGGTTGTGTAAAATAGCCCAACTTCATCGCCCGTTAACTATGATGCGGCATGAGCGTATGGATCGGCTGCGCCTCTTGCGGCCCAGGGGCCGTCTTTGCGCAATCTCGTCGCCGCCGTCGAAGCGATCGACCCGCTGGTCGTCACCGGCAAGGTGGCAGGCGTCAGCGGCCTGCTGATCGAGTCGCGCGGCGGCCTGTCCCGTCTGGCCGTCGGCGCCCGCGCCGAGATCGAGCGACGCGGCCAAGCCCCCCTGCCCGCCGAGGTCGTCGGCTTCCGCGAGGCCAAGG
>NZ_DAMCNG010000373.1:0-1424 GCF_032107865.1 Brevundimonas sp. | reverse complement strand
GACCAGCCGGGCGCGCAGGCGCCAGGCCCAGACGCTGACCGCCAGCGCCAGCCCCGCCGCGCCCGCCGTAGCCGCAAAGGCGATGTCGGCCGCGAGATCCGCCTCGGCCATGCCTTCCCCAGAAAATCCGATCCAAGCGTCGGCCGCCCGTCAGGTCAGGCCGATTCGCCGTTTACCATACTCTGATTGGGCGAATTGCGATGCGGCCCATGCACGCGCGGTTGCGTCTGCGATTGCGGCCCGGCGCAGCGCGGGCGATATCCCCGACATGACCACGCCCTGGACCGACCAGCTCGCCCCGTCGCTCGACGATTTCGCCCGCCTGGCCGAAGAGGCCTTCGCCGGATTGCCCGACCTATTTCGCCAGGCGGCCGGGGACGTCGTCATCCGCATTGACGATTTCGCCGACGAAGAGACCCTGCGCGATCTGGAGATCGAGGATCCGTTCGAGCTGACCGGCCTCTATTCGGGCGTCCACATCGGCGAACGCGACGGCATGGGCCCGGCGCCGGAGCCGTCGCGCGTCTTCCTCTATCGCCGGCCCATCCTCGACGAATGGTGCGAGCGCGGCGACGTCGGCCTGGCCGAGATCATCGCCCACGTCCTGATCCATGAGATCGGCCACCACCTGGGCCTGGACGACGACCAGATCCACGCCATCGAAGACGACGAGGACTGACGTGCTGTATGTCTTTCCGCCTGAAACCTATGTCCGCGCCGTCGCAGACTATGATCGGCCCTATGAGAATCCGATCGACGTGCGGGCAGGCGACGCCGTGGTTCCGGTCTCGGACGGCTCCATGCCGACGGACTTCATGGGGTGGACCTGGTGCGTCGGCGCGGATGGGCGCGCAGGCTGGACGCCCGACGGCTGGTGCGAGCCCATCGCCGACGGCTGGCGCCTGATCCGAGATTTCAACGCGCTGGAACTGACCGTCCGCGCAGGAGACCGCCTCCGGCTGATCCACAGCGAAAGCGGCTTCCTGTTCTGCGAGACGGCGACGGGAGAGCGCGCCTGGCTCCCCGACGCCGTCGTCGTCCTTGAGCGAAACGACTAGTCCGCGATCCGCTCCAGCTTGGCGACGAAGAAGCCGTCCAGACCGCCTTTTTCCGCCCATTGCGACGGCAGGATGCGCAGCCAACCTTCGGGCGTCAGCGCCTCGTCCGGGGCGCCGATCTCGGCCGGGACCGCCGCGACGGTGCGGAAGGCCGGGTTGCGGCGCAGGAAGGCGATGAGTTGCGTCTCGCCCTCTTCGCGCTCCAGCGAGCAGACGCAATAGACCAGACGGCCGCCCGGCTTCACCTTCTCGGCGGCCGCGTCCAGCAGGCGATGCTGCACGTCTGCCAGCTTGGCCACGTCGGCGGGGCGGGTGGCGCGCAGCACCTCGGGGTTGCGGCGATAGGTGCCGGTGGCCGTGCACGGC
>NZ_DAMCNG010000372.1:0-1433 GCF_032107865.1 Brevundimonas sp. | reverse complement strand
ATTCTGAAGGGACCGGACGGCCAGCCGACGGGCCTGCTGATCGACGCCTCGGGCGATCTGATCGCGGGTCTGGCGCCTCAGGCCGACGCAGCGGCGACGCGCGCGGCCTACCGCGCAGGCTTCGACGTCTACGCCCGCTACGGCTGGACCGGCATCCACTTCATGAGCGCGCCGTGGAAGGACGTGCCCCTGCTGGAGCAGATGGCGCGCGACGGCGAGGCCACGGCCCGCGTCTATAACAACATCGACATGGGCGACGCGCGCGCCCTGATGGCGGGCGGTCCGCGCGACGCGGGCGACGGCCTGGTCATCACGCGGGCGATCAAATTCTACGCCGACGGCGCCCTGGGTTCGCGCGGGGCCAAGCTGTTCGAACCCTATTCGGATCGTCCGGACACCACCGGCCTGATGCGGACTTCGCACGACGAGGTCATGCCGCTCTATCAGGAGGCGCTGCGCACCGGCATCCAGATCGCCACCCACGCCATCGGCGACCAGGGCAACCACGATGTCGCCGCCTGGTATGAGGAAGCCCTGCGGTCTGTGCCGAAGTCGGAATGGAAGCTGGCGGATCCGCGCTGGCGCATCGAGCACGCCCAGATCATTCGGCCCAGGGACTATCACTACTTCGACGAGCTGCCGATCATCGCCTCCATGCAGCCCAGCCACGCCATCGGCGACCTGCATTTCGCCGCCGACCGTCTGGGCGACGCGCGGCTGGACGGCGCCTACGCCTGGCATACGCTGGTGGATCGCGGGGTGATCGTGGTCGGCGGCTCGGACGCGCCGGTCGAGCGCGGCGATCCGCTGATCGAGTTCTACGCCGCCGTGGCGCGTCGCGACCTGAGCGGCTTCCAAGGGCCGGACTGGCGCCCCGATGAGGCCGTGGATCGGGCGACAGCGTTGAAGATGTTCACCCTGTGGCCCGCCTACGCCTCTTTCCGCGAGAATGAGCTGGGCACCATCGCGGTGGGCAAGCGCGGCGACTTCACCGCCTTCGACATCGACCTGATGACCGTGCCCGCCGCCGACATCCCCAAGGGCCGGGCCGTGCTGACAGTCGTGGGCGGGCGCATCGTCCACCGCGCCGACTGAGGGGCCGACTGATCGGGCGGAATCCCGCCCCTTCTCGTTGCGAGGCAGGGCCGCTTCGGTTAAGCCCCGCCCATGAGATTTTCGCCTCCGGCCGTCCCTTGCGGCCGGGGCTTGGCGTTGGAGCGTCTGAGATGGCTGATTTCGCCCCCGGTCTGGTCACCGTGTTCGGAGGCTCGGGCTTCATCGGAACCCAGGTGGTGCGCGCCCTGGCCCGTCGCGGCTGGCGCGTGCGCGTCGCCGCGCGCAACGCCAAGAGCGCGCCCGTGCTGCACATGGCCGGCGACGTCGGCCAGGTTCAGGTCGTGCGCTGCGACATCACCGACAAGGCCGCGGTTGCG
>NZ_DAMCNG010000371.1:0-1445 GCF_032107865.1 Brevundimonas sp. | reverse complement strand
GTCCGGCCCGCCCTTGAAGACGAAGGAGCCGGCGACCAGGGCGTCGGCCCCGGCGGCGACGCAGGCCCCGGCGTTGGCGGCGACCACGCCGCCGTCGACCTGCAGGTGGGCCTTGGACCCGGCGTGGTCGAGGATGGCGCGGGCGCGCTCGATCTTCTTCAGCGAGGTCTCGATGAATTTCTGACCGCCGAAGCCGGGGTTGACCGACATGATCAGCACCAGATCGACCAGTTCGACGGCTTCCTCCAGCACGCTCAGCGGCGTGGCGGGGTTGAACACCAGGCCGGCCTTGGCGCCCAGCTGGCGGATCTGGCCGAGCGTGCGGTGAACGTGGGGGCCGCTTTCGGGGTGGACGCTCATGACGTCGGCGCCCGCCGCGCGGAAGGCCTCCAGCCAGTTGTCGACTGGGGCGACCATCAGGTGCACGTCGAACGGCAGGCTGGTGTGGGGGCGCAGGGCCTTCACCACGTCCGGGCCGATGGTCAGGTTGGGCACGAAATGGCCGTCCATGACATCGACGTGGATCCAGTCGGCGCCGGCGGTTTCCAGGGCGCGGATCTCCTCGCCCAGCTTGGAGAAGTCGCTGGCCAGGATGGAGGGGCAGATCAGCGGGGCGGCGGTCGCGGACGTCTGGGTCATGGTTCTGCGACTTACGGCCCCTCGGCGCGAGGAGCAAGCCGGGCTGCTGCCGCAGGCTGTGTCCTGGCGACGACAAGCGGGTCATTGGCGCTTCGTGAACGGCGGGCGGTGGTCGTTGGCGAAGGCGCGGCGGTCGCGGACGCAAGGTCGCTGGCGGGGTTCGACGGGGAAAGGAAGAAAGGCGGCGATTTCTTCACCCGCCTTCAAGGATGCCCGCCATGATCCGCCTTCTTGCTATCGCCGCCGCCCTAGCCGTCGCCCCTCTGACCGCCGCCGCACAGTCCGCCGACAACCGTCTGTCCTTTACCTTCGAGACGGGCGCTGAGACCGGCGCCGTCATGGTCGCCCTCTATGCCGATGAGGCCGCCTATGAGAGCGGCGCCCCGAGCCGTGTGGCCCGGGTCGACGTGGCGGGGGGCGAGCGCGCCGCCGTGTTCGAGAACCTGCCGGCCGGCGCCTACGGCATGAAGGCGTTCCATGACGTCAACGGCAACGGAAAGATGGACGTGAACCCGTTCGGCATGCCGACTGAACCCTTCGCCTTCTCCAACAACGCCGTCGGCAACATGGGGCCGGCCAGGTGGGATCGCGCCCGCTTCGACGTCTCGGGCGCCACGGCCCAGACCATTCGCATCCGCTAAGTCCCGCTGCCTGAAGAGACCGCCATGACCCCGACCCGCCGCACCCTGTTCATGGGCGCCGCCGCCCTGGCTGCTGTCCGCGTGTTGACGCCCGACGTCGCCCGCGCGGCCCAGGCCCTGGCCGCCGCATCCGACTGGTCCCTGGCCACCGCCGACGTCGAGGGC
>NZ_DAMCNG010000370.1:0-1460 GCF_032107865.1 Brevundimonas sp. | reverse complement strand
ACGGCTGATGATCAGGCCGCTGACGGGCGCGCGGATGGTGGCCTGCGACAGGCGGGTTTGGGTCTCGGCGAGGGCGGCGTGCGCCGAGGCCAGATTGGCCGCCGAGGCGCGCTGATTGGCCAGGGCCGTGTCCAGCGACGCCTGGCTCAGGAAGCCGCGCGTCTTCAGTTCCTGCGCGCGCGCCAGGGCGGCGTCATCGCGGGCGACGTTGGCTTCGGCCGTCTGCACGGCCGCCTGCTGCTGGCGCACCTGGGCGCGCAACAGGACGTCGTTCATCTGCACCAGGGGCTGACCCTGGCGGACATAGGAGCCTTCGTCGACATAGAGGATCGTCGCTGTCAGTCCGCCGGTCTCGGCGGCGACCGGCACCTCTTCCCAGGCCGAGACGGTGCCCGAGGCGACCACGGTGCGGGGCAGGGCGACCGAGGTCGCCGTCGTCGCGCTGACGGTCTGGCGCGAGGCGCCGTCCTTTTTGTCTTTGTCATCCCCGTGTCCGCCGCAGGCGGCCAGGGTCAGGCTTGTAGCCAGAGCGAGGGCCAGGCTGACGGTCAGCCGGGCCGGAAAGCGTCGAGAGATCGCCACGTGCGGATATCCTGGGAGGTTGAGCGTACAGTCAGGCGCGCGCCAACCTTCTGTCCGGCGTCGCGGGCATAGCAACGCTACTTACTCGTTCGTTGATCCGCGCTCAAACGACTCATTCGCAATTACAGAGATGTAATCCAAGCTGCGACCGGCTGCCGCACCGTCGGCTCAGGGACGTTCCCGTGAGGGCAAGGCGGCGACTTCGGCTTCGGTCAGAGCCTTGACGACACGGACGCGGCACGGGCCGCCCATGCCCATGCCCCGAACTCTCAGCAGCGCTGAGTCGCCTGCGCAAAGACGCGATTTCCCGGTGCTTTCCGGGCGAATAGTCATGGACATGGCGAAGTCCAGATCCTGGCACACGCCGGTCGCCTGAGCCTGATAAATTCGCCCACGGCCCGTGTCGAAATAGATGTTGGAGCGATCATCCGACCGGAAGTTGCGGACCTGGTCGGGATAGAAGCACGGGGCGGCCGTCGATGAGGCCGTTTGCACCGAGGAGGCGCCGTTCGTCTGGGGCGCGCAGGCGACGGCGCCCAGGCTCATGGCCATGACCGTACAGGCGGCGAGGGAGGTGCGGCGGGCCATGGCGAGTCCTTTGCTGATCGTCGGTATCCGACCTTAGCGGTCTTCAGCGACGTTGTCATGACGCGAAGGGCTCAAGCGACGCCCATGATCGCGCTGAACAGGCGACGCCCGCTCCATGATCGTCGCCGCCAGGTGCTCGCCCAACAGGGGGGCGACGCAGAAACCGCGCGAACCCAGGCCGGTCAGGACATGAAGCCCGCTCTTCCATTCTCCGCACAGCGGCAGGCGGTCCGGCGTTGTCGCGCGCACGGCGACGCGGCGGCTGCGCGCCTCGGCGGGCGCCTGGTCCA
>NZ_DAMCNG010000369.1:0-1469 GCF_032107865.1 Brevundimonas sp. | reverse complement strand
AGGGCCGCCAGGCGGGCACGGCGCGCCAGCGCGGCCCGCTTCCGGCGAACGGATCGAAGCGCCCCCCTGTCATGATCAGGTCTCCGCCTTCAGCCGGGCTTCGGCCTCGTCACGCGCCTGCGGGTCGCCGACGTGCATCCAGTCGCCGTCGAGCACGCAGCCGAACAGGCGACCCTCGGCGGCCGAGGCGCGCCACAGGGGGCTGAGCGAGAAGGGACCGTCGGGGCCGTGGTCGGCGTAGTCCGGCCGGGTGATGTGGACGCCCATATAGGCATAGGGCGCGCTGGCGGCCTCGCCCCGGAAGGTCAGGGCGCCGTCGTCGCCGAGGAAGAAGTCGCCGCCCCCCTCGAAGCCGATGGAGCCTTCGCGCCGGGCCAGAAGCAGGGCGGCGTCCATGCGCGCGGGATCCCACAGGCGGATCAGGTCGCCCAGAGCATCGCCGCGGTCGATCCAGACGCTGTCGATATTGGCGACGAAGACGGGGGCGTCGCCCAGCAGGGGGCGGGCCTTCTTCAGGCCGCCGCCGGTTTCCAGCAGTTCGGCACGCTCGTCGGAGATGCGGATCGTCGGACGAGTGCGGGCGGCCAGATGGCTTTCCAGACGGTCTGCGAACCAGTGAACGTTGACCACGGCGTCGGTCACACCTGCGTCGGCCAGCCGGTCTAGGACGTGGTCGATCAGCGCCTTGCCGCCGACGCCTACGAGAGCCTTGGGTCGGTCGTTGGTCAGCGGACGCATCCGCGTGCCGAGCCCGGCGGCGAGGACCATGGCGGTGGTGGGGGCGGTCATCGACGCACTTCCTCCGGCACGTGGCGGTCCATCCAGGCGGCGACGGCTTCGAGGCCCGGCGCCTTCAGATTGGCGTTCAGGTGCGCCCACATGCGCGGCATGAAGGCGGCGTAGCGGGGCTTGCCGTCGCGGGCGATCAGGCGGGCGAAGATCCCCAGGATGCGCGCCTCGTTCAGGGCGGCCAGACCGGCGTAGGCGGCCATGAAGGCTTCGCGGTCGGTCTCGGGGCGCAGGGCGAAATAGTGGTCGAGCGCCAGGGCCTCCAGCTCGGGCGCCACGTCGCGGCGCGCGTCCTGCAGCAGGGAGTGCAGATCCCACGACGGGTGCGCCTTCACCGCGTCCTGGAAGTCGATCATCCCGACCGAGGCGGCGCCGCTCCTGCCGTCCAGCCGGATCAGGTTCTCGGCGTGATAGTCGCGGTGGGCCATGACGGAGGCTCCCACCTCGCCCGCCGCCGTGATCGGCGCCCAGGCCGCGCGCCATTCGGCGATGGCGTCGTCGTCGAAACTCAGCGCGGGAAGCAGTTTCGGCAGCCAGTCGACGAACAGGTCGGCCCCGCCTTGCAGCGCCGTCTGGTCATAAGTCAGCAGGGGCCAGTCGCCCGCCGGGCCGGTCAGGACGTCGGGCGTCGGGGCGGCGTGCAGGACGGCCAGGGCCTCGACGGCGGCGCGATAGAGGGG
>NZ_DAMCNG010000368.1:0-1470 GCF_032107865.1 Brevundimonas sp. | reverse complement strand
GATCAGGTCCGCATCCCCCGGCAGGGCCTGCCCCGGCGGCACGAAGCCGAAATCCACGCCCGGCTCATGTCGCAACGGATCGAAGTCGTCGAAATTGGCGATACGCGACAGCATGGGCACGGCGATCCGCACCCGTCCGCCGCCTGCGCTGCCCGACCGCTCCAGCACCACGGCGTCCTCGGCCGGAAGCGCTCGCGCATCCGCCAGCCATGGCGCCATGCCCAGATCCGCCCAGCCCGTGCGCCGCGTGATCTCGGCCCGGCCCTGGTCGAACAGGGCCGGATCGCCGCGAAACTTGTTGATGATGAAGCCCCGGATCATCGCCCGGTCTTCGTCGTCCAGCACCGCATGGGCGCCGACCAGAGAGGCGATCACATGGCCCCGGTCGATGTCGCCGACCAGCACCACCGGCACATCCGCCGCGCGCGCGAAGCCCATGTTGGCGACGTCCCCGGCGCGCAGGTTGGTCTCGGCCGGACTGCCCGCGCCCTCGACGATCACCAGGTCCGCCTCGGCTTGAATACGGCGGAAGCTGTCCAGCACCACGTCCAGCAGGGCGGCCTTTCGGTCCTGATAGCCGGCCGCCTGCCACACGCCCTCGACCTGACCGCGCACGACCAGCTGGGCGCCGGTGTCGCTCTGCGGCTTCAACAGGACAGGATTCATGTCGACGGTGGCCGGGGTGCGGCAGGCCAGAGCCTGAAGCGCCTGGGCGCGGCCGATCTCGCCGGTGCGGCCTTCAGAGTCAGGCGCGGTGACGGCGGCGTTGTTGGACATGTTCTGCGGCTTGAACGGCCGCACCGTCAGGCCGCGATTGGCGAAGACGCGGCACAGTCCGGCGACCAGCACCGACTTGCCCACGTCCGAGCCGCAGCCCTGAATCATCAACGCGGCCATGCGAAGCCCCCGGCGATCAGCAGCATCAGCAACAGGGCGCAGGCGACGCCGTAAACCTTCAGCCCTCGCTTCAGATCGTGGACGGATGGCGGTGCCCAGTCGCCGAAGACAGGTCGATCGGTCATGACGCCGTCATAGCGGACCGGCCCGCCCAGGCCGCCTCGGTCCATCCGGCGTTGGGCGAAGCGTGCTTGCCCGCATCGCGCCACATGATGCGCCAGCCGCCTGCGCCCGCCAGCGCGATCAAGACGCCTGCAATACGCGCCGGTATCCAGTTCATCACATCGTCGGTGCGCGCCGCCGCCCAGCCGAAGGCCCGCCAGCGCGGCTCCCTGTGGCCGATCATGCTGTCGGCGGTGTTGATCGCCTTATAGACGAACAGCCCCGGCAGGCCGCCGATCACGAACCAGAAGACCGGCGCGACCACGCCGTCGCAGAAGCTCTCGGCCAGGCTTTCCAGGGCGGCGGTCGCGATCTCGTTCTCGTCCATCGCCTCGACGTCGCGGCCGACGATCATGGCGACCGCCAGACGCGCGGCGGGCAGGTCGCCCGCCTTCAGCGGCCGGGCCACGG
>NZ_DAMCNG010000367.1:0-1471 GCF_032107865.1 Brevundimonas sp. | reverse complement strand
CCGCCGGGATGAGCGGGGGTTTAGGTCTTCGCCAAGCCCTTCAGCCGATACAGCGCCTCCAGCGCCTCGCGCGGGGTCAGGTCGTCGGGGTCGATGGCGGCGACGGCTTCGTCCAGCATGGATTTCATCGGCGGCGGGGGCGGTTCGGCCGCCGCGAACAGGGGCAGGTCGTCCAGACGCACGGTCGCCGCCTTCTCATTCTCCAGCCGCTCCAGCACCTCGCGGGCGCGGCCTACGACTGCCGTCGGCACCCCGGCCAGCCGCGCCACCTGCACGCCGTAGGAGCGATCCGCCGCGCCCGGCGCCGCCTCGTGCAGGAAGACCAGTTCGCCGTTCCACTCACGCGCCTTCATCGACAGGTTGCAGACGTGGTCCAGCCGTTCCTCCAGCTGGGCCAGCTCATGATAGTGGGTGGCGAACAGGGTCCGGGCGCGATTGGTCTCGTGCAGGGCCTCGGCCGTGGCCCAGGCGATGGCCAGGCCGTCATAGGTGGCGGTGCCGCGTCCGATCTCATCCAGCACGACGAAACTGCGCCCGGTCGCCTGCGTCAGGATGGCGGCCGTCTCGACCATCTCCATCATGAAGGTGGAGCGGCCGCGCGCCAGATCGTCGCCCGCGCCCACGCGACTGAACAGCCGATCGACCACGCCCAGCTTCATCGACCGCGCAGGGACGAAGGCCCCGGCCTGGGCCAGCACCACCAGAAGCGCGTTCTGGCGCAGGAAAGTCGACTTACCCGCCATGTTCGGACCGGTGACGATGGACAGGCGCGAAGCCCCCACGCCGTCGCCCGCCAGCGCGCAGTTGTTGGGCGTATAGGGCAGGCCCTGCGCCTTCACCGCCGCCTCGACCACCGGGTGGCGGCCCGCCTCGACGGAGAAACAGAGGCTGTCGTCGACGCTGGGGCGCACGGCCCCGACCTCTTCGGCCCATTCGGCCAGGGCGGCGTGGGCGTCCAGTTCGGCCAGCGCCTCGGCCACGCCCTGCAGCGGTCCGGCCAGACGCGCCACTTCACGCCGCCAGCCCTCGAACGTCTCGGCCTCGATGGCCAGGGCGCGGTGCCCGGCCTGGCTGATTTTCGCGTCCAG
This sequence comes from Brevundimonas sp., assembly GCF_032107865.1. GTDB lineage: Bacteria > Pseudomonadota > Alphaproteobacteria > Caulobacterales > Caulobacteraceae > Brevundimonas. The sequence goes on along the minus strand of NZ_DAMCNG010000367.1, from coordinate 383 downwards.
CTCCGACAGTTCGACGGTGGTGAAGCGCACCTGATTGGCCAGGGTCTGGCGGTGGATGAAGGGGCTGTCGGGTCCGGCGCGCAACAGGGGCTCGGCCGCCTTGGCGCTGGTCTCGAGGAAGTAGCCGAGGACGGCGTTGTGGCGCACCTTGAAGGCGACGCCGCTGTCGGCGACGGCCTTGGCCTCCAGCTCGGCGATGACCTTGCGGCTGTCGTCGCGCAGGGTGCGGGCGGCGTCCAGTTCGGGGCGATGGCCAGGGGTCACATAGCCGCCGTCGCGCGCCAGATGCGGCGGCTCGTCCATCAGGCCGTCGGCCAGCTCGGCCAGCAGGTGCGACAGGTCGCCCTCAAGCGCCAGCTGGTCCAGGCAGGCGGTCACCCGCG
>NZ_DAMCNG010000366.1:0-1490 GCF_032107865.1 Brevundimonas sp. | reverse complement strand
CCGTCTTGGGCGCGGGCCTGGCGGCTAGACCGAAGGCGACGCCGATCACGACCACGAAGGCCACGCCCGCCAGCCGCTCGGCCCAACGAGCGGCCAGCGTCGGCTCAGGCGCGACGCCATGCGCATCATCGCCATGCGGCAGGACGGGGATCATGTGCGACAGCACGCCGTCGCGCTCGAAGAACTGGTGCTTCAGCGCCGCCCCGACGTGCAGGGCGACCAGCACGATCGCGCCCCAGGCCAGCTTGCTGTGCGCGCCCATGGCCATCCACGCCGTCGTGCGACGGGCCGCTTCGGAAGCGTGCTCGATGAAAGGCAGGTGCGGAATGGTGAACAGGCCGAACCAGCTGGTCGCCACGGCCAGCGGCGTGTCCGTGACCACGGCCCAGCCGGTCGAGACATAGATCCAGCCCGTCAGCGGCAGAGCCAGCATCAGGGCGTAGAAGGCGGCGTGCGTCGCCCGCGCGGCGAACTGCTCCCACCCCTTCATGGCGCCCGGCAGGGCCGGAACCGGGTGCGTCAGCCGCCACACGATCCGCAGCACCGTCAGCGCCAGGATCAGGAAGCCGATCGACTTGTGAATCTGGAAGACGCGATAGGCCAGCGCCTGACTGTCCGGCTCGACGATGGCGTCGCTCATCCACCAGCCCATCGGGATCATCGACAGGATGGCGATCGCGATCAGCCAGTGCAGGGTGATGGCGACGGCGCTGTATCGGCTGGGGCGGCGGCGGGTCATAAGAGCTCTCGCGTCAGTCTGAACATGAAGAGGGCGGGACCGAACGGCCCCGCCCCTTCGTCGTGCTTTCGCCTATCAGGCGGCCGGAGCAGCCGGAGCGGCCGGGGCTGCTTCCTTGATGAACTCGGCGTCGAAGCGGATCGTCACTTCATCGCCGACCGGGCCCAGCGCCATGCCGAAATCGGTGCGCTTGAACTTGCCTTCAGCCGAGAAGCCGATGGCCGGAACCGGCATGAAGGGGTGCTTTTCAAGATCGCCATTGAACGTGGCGTCCAGCGTCACCGGCTTGGTGACGCCCAGGAAAGTCAGGTCGCCCGTCACCTTGGCGGTGCGCGTGCCGGTCAGCTCGACCTTGGTCGACTTGAAGGTGATCTGCGGGAAGGCCGTAGCGTTCAGGAAGGCCTTGTTCTTGGCGATGTCCTCGCTCCAGCTCTTGAAGCCGGTGGCGGCGTGGGTGCCGACGTAATCGCCCGGATAGTTGGCGTCGACCGAGGCCGGATCGATGGTCGCCTCAACCGTGCTGTTGGCCAGGTTCTCGGTGTCCAGGGTGATCTTGGCGTCGAACTTGTTGAAGCGCGCCGTATAATTCGAGATCGAGTTATGCGGCAGCGACCACTGCAACGAGGCGTGGGTCGGGTCCATCACATAGACGCCCGAGGTGGCCTTCAGCGCCACCGGGGCGGTCGAGGCGGCGTCGGTCGTCGGGGCGCCGGCGGTGTCGGCGGGCTGGCTGCAGGCGGCCAGCAGGGCG
>NZ_DAMCNG010000365.1:0-1496 GCF_032107865.1 Brevundimonas sp. | reverse complement strand
CCGCCCGCGCCGCCGCCACGGGCGCGACGCCGCAGGACGCCCGCGCCGAGTCGGTCAAGTCCATCCCTGCCGGACGCATCGGCACGATCGAGGAATTCGGCGCGGCGGCCGCCTTCCTGGCTAGCCCGCTGGCGGGCTATGTCACCGGCTCCCTGATCCGCATCGACGGCGGAGCGGTCAAGGCGATCTGATCGCCTAGGGGCGAGGCGCAGGCTGCGGCGTGGGGCGCCGGATCAGACCGCCGAGAGCGATGCGGCCGCGGCCATAGTCCAACGTCACCTGGCTGAACCGGGTCAGAACGTCCGCGCCCAGCAACAGAGCGGGCCGGTCGATCAGGTCCAGGATGCGAAAGGCGTGCAGATCGCCGAATAGCAGGGGGCTCGGCCCCAGATCGCGTCGCGCGAGCCGCAGATTGGTCACGGCGCCGGACCGCACCAGCAAGGATTGGCCGATCACGCCATAGACGCGCACCAAGGGACGTTCGACCCGGCCCAGGCGCGAATCCAGCGCCCGCATCAGGGCGCGGTTGCCGATCGAGTATTGGGCGCCGCTGTCGATGAAGGCGACGGCCGGGACGCCGTCGGCGGCGACCTGGGTCAGGATCAACTGGCTGAAACGCCCCGAGCGGACATCGGTGATGTCCAGGCCCACGCGGCTGGCGCGTCCGCCGAAGGACAGGCCGCGCCGCACGACGTCCGCGCCCGAGGCGGCCATCATGACGCGGCGGCGCCGCAGGTCCAGGGTCAGCCGAAAGCGCGACAGCACGTCCAGGCCCAGAAGGCCGTCGGCGCCCAGCAGCCCATGGGGAAAGACGGGCAGCACCAGGTCAGCGAACCGTCGTTCGGAAAAAGCCAGCTGCGGCAGGCGCACGGTCGGCGTCATCTGGGCGGTGGTGATGCCGTGCACCAGGACGGGCGGACCGGGCGGGAGGTTCAGCGCCTGCGCCAGTCGGTCGGAGACGGCGCTGCGCTCCGCGCCCGTATCGATCACGAACAGCGCCTTGTGTCCGTCCAGATCGACCTCGACCCCTATGCGCGTCAGCAGGTTCGCCAGCAGACGCGCCTCGGCGTCGGGCGGAGCGGCAGACGTCTGCTCCGCCGCGTCCTGAGACCATGCGGGCGCCGCCAAAAGAAGCCCGGTTTGGGCCAGCAGGCTCAGGGCCATGCGGCGGCTGGGGGCGAGGCGATCGGTCTCAGAAACGAGAATCGGCCTGTGCACGCGCGTGAACTCCCGTCCCGCGATCCCCAGGCCGGAATTCTGGCGCCTTTTTGATCCGCTGAACAGTCCGCTTGCGGAGGGTCAGCCGCGCGGGTGGGCCTGGGCGTAGGCGGCCAGCAGGCGGGCGGCGTCGACCTGGGTGTATTTCTGCGTCGTGGACAGGCTGGCATGGCCCAGCAGTTCCTGGATCGAGCGCAGGTCGGCGCCCGCGCCCAGCAGGTGGGTGGCGAAGCTGTGCCTCAGCGCGTGGGGCGTGGTCGAGGCGGGCAGGCCGAGGC
>NZ_DAMCNG010000364.1:0-1497 GCF_032107865.1 Brevundimonas sp. | reverse complement strand
GCACCTGGGCCGCCTCGGCGCGCAAAGCGCCCGACTTCTCCAGTCGTGTGACCAGGGCGGAATCGAGGTTGCGCCGCACGCCCTTCAGCTCGCGCGCGCCGACGGCTTCGACGCGAGCCTGCTCGACGGCGTCGAACACCTCGGCGGCGTTCATGTCGACGGGGCGCAGCCGCGCGTCCAGCGTCGAATCATGATTGGCCAGACGCAGGGCCAGCCGGTCGGCCTGACCCCGCAGGGCGGCGCTTTCGGGCGCGGCCGGATCGCGCGGGGGATGGGGCAGGGTCAGCACGCCCTTGGACAGCTTGGGGCCATCACCGCCGAAATGCACCTCCAGCTCGGCCTGTTCGGCCAAGGCTCGAGCGGCGTGCGCCAATGCGCGCTTGAAGGTCTCGACGGGGGTCTCTGCGGCGGCCATCCGTCACACATAGACCATACTGCGGCGGGGGAAAGGGGACGAGGCGTCCCAGGCCGGGGATTCCATCGCGGCGTCCTCTGAACCCAAATGGTCCAGAGTCATCTGGAGCGAATATCTGAGCTTAGCTGGACATGCGCCCAACGAAACCGATGTCGCTTTAACGGCGCGCGGCGCGCTCGACCGAACCCTTCACCCGCACCTGTCGGCAGATGTCTTGCCGGACGTTGGAGCCGGTCGGTTGGCTACGATAGCATTCCTCGCGCACCTCTTCGCCGGGGCGCGGCGCCGATCGATCGCGCACCACGCCGCCTACCGGCATGGCCGCCGCCGACTGGGCGTGGACGGGGGTGGTGGACGAGCTCGACAGGAGCAGGCTGAACAGCAGGGGCGTCAACATCGGCGTTTCCTTTTCGATGAAGGCTTCGTGTCAGAACACCGCCCGTCCGCCGGGGGAGCGGGGCACGGGCCGCTCGCCCCAGCGCGAGCCTTGCATCTCCCGCATCATATCGGTCGACATGCGTTCGCGTTGGCTGCTGTTCAGCGGCACCTTGCGGCAGACCCGCTGCTGAATGGTGCTGCCCATGGCGCGCTCCCAGTCGCAGACTGTCCGCGTCGGGCCGTTCGTCACCGTAGGCGGGCGCGCAGAGATGGTGCGCGAAGGCGAGCTGGAGGCGCTGGGCGCGCGCGGCTCGGCGACCGCGGCGTTGTCGTCCTGCATCGGGGCGCCGTTCAGCATGAGCAGAGCGAGGGCCGGGATCAGCATGGCGAGAACTCCCATGGGGGGCGTCAGACGGTCACCATGCGGGCAAACGACCCAATTTACAACACTGTTCTCTCAATGGCTCCGCTTGAGCCTAGCGGGGCTTCAGCCGCACGCGCATGACGCCGCCTGGGCCGACCTCGACGTCGAACCGGCCGGTGGCGCGGACCAGTTCGGACAGTTTGGCGTGGCCATAGGTGCGCTGGTCGAAGTCGGAGTAGGTGTTGCGCAGGCGATTGGCGACGCCGCCGATGTTGACCCAGCCGTCGCCGTCCTCGTCCATGTCGGTGATGGCGGTGGCGATCAGGGGAACGGCTTCGGC
>NZ_DAMCNG010000363.1:0-1526 GCF_032107865.1 Brevundimonas sp. | reverse complement strand
CAAGACCATGCTGGACCGCGTCCGCGCCGACCTTGAGGCCAAGGCGGGGGCCGAGCTGGACGCCCTGGCGGCCCTAGGCGACGACCAGGCGGCCTTCGGCGCGCGGATGAAGGATCTGCTGCGCGCGCTGGACCTGGACCCCGGCGACGCCGACGGCGGCGACTCGCCCGAGGAGGACGGCGAGGACGACGCCGACAAGCCCGATCAGGATCAGGCGGATCAGGACGAGCAGGAAGAACAGGACGGCGGCGAAGGCGGCGACTCCCTGGACGGCACGGCCGACGACCAGTCGGCCGAGGACGAACGCCAGGCCCGCCCCGACGGCACGCCGGGCGAGCCCGACGGCGAAGGCCAGGAAGACGCCCCTGAACTGAGCGAGGGCGACCGCCCCAACCACCAGCAGACCCAGGACGATGGCCGCGCGGTTGAGTTCTACCGCGCCTTCACCACCGCCTATGACGAGGTCATCGACGCCGCCGAACTGTGCGACCCGATGGAGCTGGACCGGCTGCGCGCCCTGCTGGACGCCCAGTTGTCGACCCTGGGCAGCGTGGTCTCACGACTGGCCAACAAGCTGCAGCGGCGGCTGCTGGCCCAGCAGAACCGCTCGTGGATGTTCGACCTTGAGGAAGGGATGCTGGACACGGCGCGCCTGACTCGCGTCATCACCGACCCGACCAGCCCCCTGTCGTTCAAGATGGAGAGCGAAAGCCCGTTCCGCGACACGGTCGTGACCCTGCTGATCGACAACTCCGGCTCGATGCGTGGGCGGCCGATCATGGTGGCGGCGGTCTGCGCCGACATTCTGGCGCGGACGCTGGAGCGGTGCGGGGTCAAGGTCGAGATTCTGGGCTTCACCACCCGCGCCTGGAAGGGCGGTCAAAGCCGAGAGGCCTGGATCAGCGCCGGAAAGCCCGCCAACCCCGGCCGCCTGAACGACCTGCGCCACATCATCTACAAGGGCGCCGACGCGCCGTGGCGCCGGGCCAAGAAGAACCTGGGCCTGATGATGCGCGAGGGTCTGCTGAAGGAAAACATCGACGGCGAGGCGCTGGAATGGGCGCACGACCGTCTGCTGGCCCGGCCCGAGGCGCGGCAGATCATGATGGTCATCTCGGACGGTTCGCCTGTCGACGATTCCACCCAGTCGGCTAACGCCGCCCTCTATCTGGACAAGCACCTGCGCCAGGTGATCGAGAAGATCGAGACGCGCAGCCCGGTCGAACTGCTGGCCATCGGCATCGGCCACGACGTGACCCGCTGGTATCGCCGCGCCCTGACCATCGTCGACGTGGAACAGTTGGCGGGCGCCATGACCGAAAAGCTGGCCGAATTGTTCGAGGCCGAGCCGAAGGCGGTCAGCAGCAAGGGCGGACGGGTTCCGCACAAGCGCGCGGCGTGAATCGCCGCCTCTATGTCGCCGCCCTGATCTCCCTCGCCCTGGCCGCCTGCGCCGGGGCGGCGGTGTCTTCTCATCCCTGGACGCCGGAGGCGACGGCCGACGGCTGGGCGCCCGCGGGCGGCTC
>NZ_DAMCNG010000362.1:0-1537 GCF_032107865.1 Brevundimonas sp. | reverse complement strand
GGAAGCCCGCGAACAGCACCCGATCGGCGGGCAGGCCGGCGATGCACAGGGCGGCCAGCAGGCTGGACGGACCAGGCACCGGGTGCACCGGCAGGCCTTCGGCCACCGCTGCGCGCGCCACCACATAGCCGGGATCAGACACCAGGGGCGTGCCCGCGTCGGACACCAGGGCCACCACCTCGCCCGCCTTCAGGCGCTCGACGGCGATCTCGGCCGCGCGGTTCGAGGCGTGGTCGTCGCAGCGCTCCAACCTGGCCTTCAGCCCATAGGCGGTCAGCAGCTTGGCCGTGACCCGCGTATCCTCGGCCAGCACCAGATCGGCCGCCGCCAGCACGTCCAGCGCCCTGAGCGTCATGTCGCGCAAGTTCCCGATCGGCGTCGCCACCAGATAGAGGCCCGGCGAAACAGGGCGTGCAGGCGGGGCGGTCGGCGGGAACAAAGAGGCGTCGGACATACCCCATCCTAGTCAGCGTCACGGTGTCGTGAAAGCGGAGACCGCCAGGAACGCAGACCGGCTTGACACATTTCCGCCACAAGCGGCGTTCGAGCCGCCAATCCAAGGAAAACTGATCTATGTCGAAATCCGCCTCCATCGTCCTCGTTCACGGTTTCTGGGGCGGCGCCGCCCACTGGGGCAAGGTCATCACCGAACTGGCCCGGCGCGGCTACACCTCCCTGCACGCGGTCGAGATGCCGCTGACCTCCCTGGCCGACGACGCAGAGCGCGTGCGCAAGATGGTGCGTCAGCAGGAGGGGCCGGTGATCCTGGTCGGCCATTCCTACGGCGGAGCGGTGCTGTCCGAGGCGGGCGACCTGCCGAACGTGGCGGCCCTGGTCTTCGTCGCCGCCTTCGCCCCCGACGCAGGCGAAAGCCCCGGCGCCATCACCCAGCAGGATCCGCCGGCGGCCGCCGCCAACCTGGCCCCCGACAGCGACGGCTATCTGTGGATCAAGGCCGACAAGTTCCACGAGAGCTTCTGCCAGGATCTGACGGCGGACGAGGCCCTGGTCATGGCGGTGACGCAGAAGGCGCCCCTGGCCACCACCTTCGGCGACGCGGTCACAGCGCCCGCCTGGCGCAGCAAGCCGAGCTGGTATCAGGTCTCGAGCCAGGACCACATGATCGCCCCGACCAATCAACAGCGCATGTCGGCGCGGCTGAACGCCCGCAAGGTCATCACCCTGGACGCCAGCCACGCCTCCCTGGCGTCGCACCCGTCTGAAATCTGCGACTTGATCGAAGAGGCCGCTGCGACCGTCTGATCGCCTAGACCAGCAGGCTCTTCAGCACGGCGTCCAGCAAGGGACGGCCCGTCGCCGTGGCGGCGACGCGGCCGTCCCTCAGACTCAGGAAGCCGTCCGCCAGCAGGTCGGCCAGTCGGCCCTCTTCCGCCGACCGTCCCAGCCGCTGCAACAGGGCCAGCGGCACGCCCTCGACGGTGCGCAGGCCCAAAAGCACGCGCTCCTCGTCGGCGTCGCGCGGGCCCAGAAGCTCGCGCTCGGTCCAGGGCGATCCGACGGCGACGCCCGCGACATA
>NZ_DAMCNG010000361.1:0-1555 GCF_032107865.1 Brevundimonas sp. | reverse complement strand
ATGAGCGGGGCTGACGCCGTTCGATCAACTGTTCGGGGGCGAGATGACGGCGCGGGCTTCGGCGCCGGTGCGCTGGGCCGGGTCGCGGACCTCGACCTCGACGATGACGGCGCCCGCGGGTTCGTGCGCCCACAGGTAGCGGCGCTCGATCTCGACCGTGCGGCCGGACGGCGCCATGCCTTCATAGGTGTCGCCCCAGGGCGTGATGGCCTTCAGCTCGACCCAGCGCAGGCCGCAGGCGGCGTCCAGTTCCTCGATCGCCATTTCCGACAGTTCATCGGCGTGCGGCGCGGGCGTCTCGGGGTTCACAGCCATCGGCGGACCCTTCCTTTGTAGGTCTCGTATTCGGCGCCGAAACGCGCGGACAGATAACGTTCTTCACGGGCGATGACGAAGCGGTCGATCACGATCAGACACGGCAGCAGCAGGCCGAGCGCCACCGGGCTGTCCATCGCCACGGCGAACCCGATGTAGGTCAGGCCGAAGCCCAGATAGATCGGGTTGCGGCTGAAGCGGTAGAGGCCACCGGTCGCCAGCGCCGTGGTCGGCCTCCACGGCTCGGGCGGCGTGCCTAGGCGACGGAAGGTTCCGGCGGCGATCCCGTCCAGCGCCAGGCCGCCGATCACCAGCATGAAGGCCAGGCCGCGCCGCCAGTCCGTCGCCAGCCCCAGCGACGGTTCGTCGATCAGGCGGCCGATCCCGAACCCGGCCAGCAGGAAGGCCAGGTAGATCAGCGGCGGGGGCGCGAGCACGCCGGGATTGTCTCGTGTCGTCATCGGATCTGGATCATATCGCTTGGCCGGATGGCGCGGTGAAGTCTGAGGGCGGAGCATCGCCGGTGTTGATCACCTCGGACGGTTCGAAGATGAGCACCTCGGCCTCCGCGTCGGCGGCGGTCCGATGCTCGACTCCGCGCGGCACGACGATGAACTGGCCGGGCTCAAGCGTCTCCACCCTATCGCGGAACTCCACGCGGAAGCGGCCCTTCCAGACCAGGAACATCTCCTCGGCTTCGGGGTGGCGGTGCCAGGGGAAGACCCCCTGGACCTTCACCAGCCGCACGTCCTGACCGTTCAGTCGTGCGGCGATGCGCGGCCGCCAGTGATCGGAGAAGGCCGCGAACTTCTGTTCAAGATCGACGACCTCGCCGTTCATCGTCCGGCTTCGTCGCCGTAGATGGCCACGCGGGCGGGCGAGGTCGACGACACCGCCCCGCGATACATGCCCGAGGTGTTCATCGAGAAGGCGTGGACGCCGTCCTTGCCTATGACGATGACGCCGCCGTCCCCGCCGATGGTCCCGACCTCGGCGATCTCGGCGTCGGCGGCGGCCTGAACGCTTGCGCCCTCGGCCGTGCGGCGGCAGATGTCGCGCGCGACGGTGGCGCGAATGAAATACTCGCCCGTGCCGGTGGCCGAGACGGCGCAGCCGTCTGCGTTGGAGGCGTAGGTGCCCGCGCCGATGATCGGCACGTCGCCGTCCCGGCCCCAGCGCTTGGCCGTGGTGCCGCCGGTCGAGGTGCCTGCGGCCAGACGGCCCTGACTGTCGACGGCGA
>NZ_DAMCNG010000360.1:0-1558 GCF_032107865.1 Brevundimonas sp. | reverse complement strand
CCTGACCGTGCCGTCCGAGGCGGTGCAGACGGTCGACGGCGCCACGGTGGTCTTCGTCCAGACCGGCGAAGGCTTCCGCGCCCAGCCCGTGCTGGCCGGTCGTCAGGCCGGCGGCGCCACCGAGATCCTGCGCGGTCTCACTGGAGCCGAAAAAGTCGCGGCGGCCAACGCCTTCCTGCTCAAGGCCGAACTGGCCAAGGGCGAAGCCGAGCACGGCCACTAAGGGAGGGCGATCATGTTCAAAGCGATCATCGAGGCGTCTGTCCGCTTCCGCTGGTTCATCGTCCTGGCCACGACGCTTGTCGCGGCGTGGGGGCTGTTCCAGCTGACCAAGCTGCCGATCGACGCCGTGCCGGACATCACCAACCGACAGGTGCAGATCAACACCGTGGCCCCGGCCCTGGCCCCCGAGCAGATGGAGCGTCAGGTCACCTACCCGCTGGAAACAGCGATGGCGGGCATTCCGGGAATCCAGAGCACCCGCTCCCTGACCCGCAACGGTTTCAGTCAGGTGACGGTCATCTTCACCGACGCCACCGACATCTACTTCGCCCGCCAGCAGGTGGCCGAGCGGATGGCGCAGGCGCGCGAGAACCTGCCCGAGGGCGTCGAACCGGCCCTGTCGCCCATCACCACCGGCCTGGGCGAAGTCCTGATGTGGACGGTCGACCTGACACCCTTTGACGCCAAGACGGCGCGGGCGGGCCGACCCGGCTGGCAACCCGACGGCGCCTATCTGACGCCAGAGGGCGAGCGGCTGGACACGCCCCAGGCGCGGGCCACCTATCTGCGCACCGTGCAGGACTGGATCATCGCGCCCCGGATGCGGACCGCGCCCGGTCTGGCGGGCGTCGACGTCAACGGCGGCTATGTGAAGGAGTACGCCGTCCGTCCTGATCCGGCGCGACTGGCAAGTTATGGCCTCAGCCTGAACGATCTGATCCAGGCGCTGGACCGGGCCAACACGCAAGCGGGCGCGGGCTATATCCAGCGCGCGGGCGAGGCTCTGACCGTGCGCACCGACGCCCTGGCCCAGACCGTCGAGGATCTGGCCCAGGCGCCCGTGGTCAACCGCAACGGTCTGGTCGTGCGGGTCGCCGATGTGGCGACGGTCGAGATCGGCCAGGCGCCGCGTCTGGGCGGCGCCAGCCGCGACGGCCATGAGGCGGTCATCGGCACCGCCCTGATGCTGGCGGGCGAGAACAGCCGCACCGTGGCCCAGGCTTCGGCTGAACGGCTGGAACAGATCAGCGCCAGCCTGCCGCCCGACATCGTGGCCGAGCCGGTGCTGAACCGCAGCGCCCTGGTTAACTCAACCATCAAGACGGTGGCCAAGAACCTGACCGAAGGGGCGCTGCTGGTCATCGTCGTGCTGTTCCTGCTGCTGGGGAACATCCGCGCGGCGACGATCACGGCCCTGATGATCCCGATCAGCTTCCTGTTCGCGGTCATCGGCATGAACCGCTTCGGCATCAGCGGAAACCTGATGAGCCTAGGGGCGCTGGACTTCGGCCTGCTGGTCGACGGCGCCGTGGTGGTGGTCGAGAACACCCTGCTG
>NZ_DAMCNG010000359.1:0-1565 GCF_032107865.1 Brevundimonas sp. | reverse complement strand
CGCCCAGGCCGACCGCATCGAAGCCGAGACCGCCACAGCGGCCGCCGAAGCCAAGGCGGCGGAAAAGGCTGCGCGTTCGGCCCCGGCGCCTGCCCGCGAACGCGCAGCCCCGCGCGCTCGTACCTCCAGCCGCCAGACGCCGATGGAGGCTCTGACCAAGTCGGTGCTGCGCACCGCCGGTTCGACCATCACCCGCGAGCTTTTGCGCGGCGTGCTGGGCAGCCTGAAGAAGCGCTAGGGCTTCAGCCCAGCTCGACCGGGCGGCCGTCCTTGTAGACGTCCGTGACCTTGATCCCGGCCAGGCGGTCGGGATCGATGGTCATGGGGTCCGCATTCAGCAGGATCATGTCCGCCAGCTTGCCGGCGGCGAGCGAGCCCTTGCGGTCGTCCTCATAGTGCTGCCAGGCGGCCCATAGGGTCATGGCCTTCAGGGCGACCTCGACCGGCACGCGCTCGTCCGGTCCCAGAATGTCGCCCGAGCGAGTGCGCCGCGTGACCGTGGCCGACAACACGCGCAGGGCGTCGGGATTGGCCACCGGGGCGTCATGGTGGCTGGTGAAGCGCATCCCGAGCCGCCAGGCCGAGCCGCAGGGCGAGATGAACTCCGCCCGGCGCGGGCCCAGCACGGAATCCCTGTGCCAGTCGCCCCAGTAGAAGGTGTGCATGGGGAAGAAGGAGGGGACGATCCCCAGGGCCTTCAGATCATCCAGCTGATCCTCTCGCGTGGTCTGGCCGTGGATCAGCACCGGACGACGGTCGCGCGCACCGTGCTTGCGGCTGGCCTCGCGCACGGCGGCGATCATCAGGTCGATGGCGGCGTCGCCGTTGGCGTGGACTTCGATCTGCCAGTCGTTGGCGAAGGCCAGGTCCACGGCGTCCAGCGCCTGCTGCTCCGTCACCGCCGGGTAACCGCGCCAGGAGGCGGGCTGGCCCTCGGGCGGGACGAAGTAGGGCTGGGACAGCCAGGCGGTCTTGGCCTGGGGCGAGCCGTCCAGCGTCAGCTTGACCCCGCCGATCCGGTAGCGCCCCTCATAGTTCCGCCGATACAGGGGCGTGGCCATGACGTCGGTCGAGGTCAGGATGTCGGGAAACGACAGGATGTCGATGGGCAGGGCGCCCGCCTCGGCCAGACCCGCGATCATGCGGCAGGTGTCGGTGGACGACCGTCCATCCTGAGCCGTGGTATAGCCGAAACGGGCGTAGTAGCGCGCGCCCTCGACGATCATCTGGCGGTTGGCCTCGGCGTCCAGGCGCGTGAACAGGGCGCCCATGACCGCGAACAGGGCCGTTTCCTCCAGCACGCCGTCCGGCTCGCGCGAGCCCGCCTTGCGCCGGATCACCCCGCCGTCCGGGTCGGCCGTTTCCGCCCCCACGCCCGCCGCGGCCAGGGCTGCGCCGATGGCCGCGCCCAAATGCCCAGACTGATGCATGAACAACACCGGCACGGCGTCGGATATGGCGTCCAACTCGTCCCGCGTGGGGTGGCGCCGCTCCTTCAGCTGGGAATCGTCATAGCCGAAGCCGATGATCAGGCCGGTGTCGCGCACCAGGTCCGCATGGCGGTT
>NZ_DAMCNG010000358.1:0-1568 GCF_032107865.1 Brevundimonas sp. | reverse complement strand
GGGGCTGGAGGGCGCCCAGACCCACCGCAGCTGGTGGGCGGCCAAGGGCGCCGTCGCCTCGGTCGCGCGCGGCGACGGCCGCGCCGCCCTGACCCTGGACGGAGGACTGATCGTCCCCGTCAGCCGCCGCTACGCCAAGGCCCTGCGCGACGCGGGCTGGTGGTGAGCCCCTACAGCCAGCGCTTCTTGCGGAAGACGAGATACGGCAGGGCGGCCGACAGGATCATCGCCCCCCCCGCCGCCGGGTAGCCGTACCGCCAGTGCAATTCCGGCATCACGTCGAAGTTCATGCCGTAGATGGAGGCGATCAGCGTCGGCGGCAGCAGGGCCACGGCCGCGACCGAGAAGATTTTGATGATCTGGTTCTGCTCCAGATTGATCAGGCCCAGGGTCGCGTCCATCAGGAAGGTCACCTTGGACGACATGGAGACGCTGAGTTCGCTCAGCGCCGCCGCATCGCGTTGCAGCAGGCGCACGGTCTGGCGCGCCTCGCGGTCCGCCTTGCCCCCGGCGCGCGCACCCGACAGCGCCGCGTGATAGGCCAACAATCGTTGCAGGCTGGACAGGCTCTCGCGGATCAGGGCCAGGAAGTCGCCCGCCCGGCCGATGTCCTGGATCACCAGTTGCAGGTTGTGGCTCTCCACCGCCTTGGGATCGCGCTTGCGGAAGATCATCCGCGAGATCGCGTCCAGCTCCAGCCCCTTGGCCTCCAGCGCATCTGCGTAGCGGTCGATGACCGCCTCGATCAGCCCCATCATGATGGCCTCGCCCCCGGCCAGCTTCTCGCCCGGCTTGTTGGTCGCTCGGGCGATGAAGACCTGGAAGGAGCGCGGCTGGCCATAGCGCACCGTCACCAGTCGCCCGCCCTTTAGGATGAAGGTCACGGGCGTCTTGACCGGATCGTGGGTCTCCAGATCCGTGGCCACGGCGGCGATCATGAAGACGCCGTTGTCTTCGGCGTAGAGGCGGGCCGAGGGCTCGACGTCGTCCATCTCGTCCCGGCTGGGGATGTCGATGCCGGTCAGAGTCTCCAGCGCCGCCACCTCATCGGCGGTCGGGGAGACTAGGTCGATCCAGCAGGCGGGGCCGTGATCCACGGCCGTGTCCAGGCGCACGAGCCGATCGGCGCGCCAGTCATAGGCGTTCAGCATAAGTCGCTTCCTTTCGCGAGGACTCTCGCGCGGAAGCGGAGCGTCCTCAGAGCGTCGAAGAAGTTGAAGACGGACTTCGGTCTTCGGGGTTCATCTGAGGGTTTCCAAAAAGACGCCGCCCCAGGATAGGCGTCTGGGCGGCGAAGGGGTCTTGGCCCGTTCGGCGGCGGGGGTCAACCGCACGCCGACGGGCCGCAGCGAGGCGATGGCGCGGTGTGGCTTTCACGCCCAGTTTCCGTGGAAGGCCGCCGGCAGGGCCACGTCGGCGCGCCAGGTGGCGACCGGGCCGTCCTCGACGTGCATCAGGTCCAGGACGTGCAGTTCGCTGACTCCCGCCTTCAGATTGATGGTCGGACCGACCAGCCAGGCGTCGGCCTCATGCGTACCGCCGGGCTTGGGGACATAGACCATCTCGTC
>NZ_DAMCNG010000357.1:0-1571 GCF_032107865.1 Brevundimonas sp. | reverse complement strand
CGCCGCGCCCTCGGGCGTATCCGACGGCGCCAGAACAGCCGCCGCGCCTTTCGCCAGCGCCTGCGGAATGAAGGCGCGGCCGTCGGCCTGCGTTCCCGGCAAGGCGACGAACAGGGCGCCGGGCACGACCTTACGGCTGTCGGCGGTGACGGCGGTGATCTCGGGATCCGAGGCCACGTCGCGGCGCAGCAGTTCAGAAAGGCGCAGCTGGCTCATCGGCCGTCGCCCTCCACGTCCTGGAACTCGGGGATCTTTTCACCGAGCGCAGTGGACCAGCGGTCGGCCTTGCGCTCGACGCCCAGGAAGCCGGCGATGCGGGCGGCGATACGGCCCACGGCGGGCGCGGCGACATAGCCGCCGGTGCGCGGATAGACGCCCGGCTCGTCCATCAGGACGAAGACGGTGTAGCGCTTGGCGTCCACCGGCCCGTCAGCAGGGAAGACCCCGGCGAAGGAGCCGACGGCCACCGCCGGATTATAGCGGCCGTTGACCAGCTTGTTGGCCGACCCTGTCTTGCCGCCCATGCGCAGGCCCGGCGCATCGGCGAACCGGCCCGAACCGCGCGTGACGTTGCGGCGCATCAGATCGATCATGTTGGCCGAGGTTTCCGGCGAAATGACCTGATGCGTCTGGGCGTTCGGACGGCCGCCCTTGCGCAGCGTCGGCGGCACATAGCGCCCGCCGTTCACCAGCGCACCATAGGCCGACACATACTGGATCGGCGTGACCATGATGCCGTAGCCGAAGGACAGCGAAGCCAGGGTGCTGTCGTCCCACTTGCGCACCTTGGGCGGGGCGGCGGATTCCTTCAGCTCAATCGGGGCGGCGTCCAGCAGGCCCAGACGGCGGAAGTAGTCGCGCATCACATCGCCGCCCATCTCGACCGCCAGTCGCGAAGTGCCGATGTTGGACGAGTGCAGATAGACCTCCTCCAGCGTCAGCACCTTGTTGGTGGCGTGGAAGTCGGTGATGCGGCGCTTGCCGATCTGCAGCGCCTGCGAGGCGTCGAACAGGGTGTTCATGTCGGCCCGGCCGGTGTCGATCCCGGCGGCGACGGTGAAGCTCTTGAACACCGAACCCATCTCATAGTGGGCCGAGACTACGCGGTTCAGCGTGGCCTCTTCCGGCGCGGCGTTGCGGCGGTTGGCGTCGTAGGTCGGCCACGAGGCCATGGCCAGGATCTCGCCGGTCTGCACGTCGGCGACGACGGCGACGGCGCCCTTGGCCTTGTGCTCCTCGGCGGCGATGGCCAGTTCGTTCTCGACCACGCCCTGGACCCGCAGGTCGATGGACAGGGGGAAGTCCTCGCTGGCGGCGCCCGCCGCGCGGATTTCCTGGTCAAAGGCCAGCTCGGCGCCCGCCACGCCCTGGCCGCCCGTGTCCGAACGGCCGATCAGGTGCACGGCCGAGCTGCCCAGCGGATAGACGCGGCGGTCTTCCGGCTCGAACGTCACCCCGCCCAGAGCCAGGGCGTGGACCGCCCGGCGCTCGGCCGGCGTCAGGCCGTTCAGAGCGATCAGACGACGCTCGCCGCTCAGCACCCGATCCAGACGCGCGGCGGAAATGCGCGG
>NZ_DAMCNG010000356.1:0-1581 GCF_032107865.1 Brevundimonas sp. | reverse complement strand
ACGGTCGCGCTGAATTCGATCCGGCCGAAGCCGAGGCCCGTGTGGCCGCCGCGCTCAACGCCGCCCTGGCCGCCGAAGCCGGCCACGCCGAGCCGCCTCTTGAGGGCGGCGCTCATGACAGAAGGGGCTTCTGATGGCCACCGACGATCTTTCGCTTGAGGAATTCGGCGAGTCCACCGCCCTGAATCTGGCGGACGACGGCGGCGAGAAGTCCGCCGTCGATCTGGCGCCGGTCTTCGACGTGCCGGTCAACATCTCGGCCGTGCTGGGCAAGGCGCATATGTCGGTCGCCCAGCTTCTGAAGCTGAACAAGGGCTCGGTGCTGGAACTGGACCGCAAGGTCGGCGAGGCGATCGACATCTTCGTCAACAACCGCCTGGTGGCGCGCGGCGAGGTCGTCGTCGTCGAGGACCGGCTGGGCGTGACCATGACGGAAATCATCAAGACCGAGGACAAGGGCGCCTGATCGGCCGCCCCGTCACGGACAGGATTTTGAAGGAGTAGGGCGATGCGTCTTCTGGTGGTGGGTCGTTTAAGCGGCCAGCTGGCGACGGCGGTGAAGATGGCCATGGCGCACGGCGCCAAGGTCCAGCACGTCGAGCGCGCCGATCAGGCGACCGAGCAACTGCGCCGGGGGCAGGGCGCCGACCTGCTGATGGTGGATTATCGCATCGACATCGCCGCCCTGATCGCCGCCAACGACGCCGAGCGCATCCATGTGCCGGTCGTGGCCTGCGGCGTCGACGCCGACGCGCGCGAGGCGGCCGACGCCATCCGCGCGGGGGCCAAGGAGTTCATCCCCCTGCCGCCCGAGGCGGATCTGATCGCCGCCGTCCTCTCGGCCGTGGCCGACGACGAGCGGCCGATGATCTCGGCCGATCCGGCGATGAAGCATGTCATTCAACTGGCCGATCAGGTGGCGCGTTCGGAAGCCTCCATCCTGATCACCGGCGAAAGCGGCGTGGGTAAGGAGGTGATGGCGCGCTATCTGCACACCCACTCGCGCCGCGCCGACAAGGCCTTCATCAGCGTTAACTGCGCCGCCATTCCCGACAACCTGCTGGAATCCGAACTGTTCGGTCATGAGAAGGGCGCCTTCACGGGCGCTGTCGCGCGCCGCATCGGCAAGTTCGAGGAGGCCGACGGCGGCACCCTGCTGCTGGACGAAATCAGCGAGATGGACGCGCGTCTGCAGGCCAAGCTGCTGCGCGCCATTCAGGAGCGGGTGATCGACCGCGTCGGCGGCGCCAAGCCGGTGCCCGTCAACATCCGCATCATCGCCACCTCCAACCGCGACCTGGCCAAGGCCGTGGCCGAGGGCGTGTTCCGCGAAGACCTGCTGTACCGGCTGAACGTGGTGAACCTGCGCCTGCCGTCCTTGCGCGAGCGTCCCGGTGACATCGCGGTGCTGGCCGATCACTTCGTCAAGAAATACGCCGCCGCCAACGGCGTGCCGCCGCGCGCGATCGGCGCTGAGGCCAAGCGCGCCCTGGTCGGCCACCGCTGGCCCGGCAACGTGCGCGAGCTGGAAAATGCGATGCATCGCGCTGTCCTGCTGGCGGCGGGGACTGAGATCGACGT
>NZ_DAMCNG010000355.1:0-1588 GCF_032107865.1 Brevundimonas sp. | reverse complement strand
GACGCTCCGGTGACGGTGATCGAGTACGCCTCGTTCACCTGCAGCCACTGCGCCCATTGGACCAATGAAGTCCTGCCGCAGTTCAAGGCGCGCTACATCGACACGGGCAAGGTGCGCCTGGTGTTCCGCGACATGCCCACCCCTCCGGCCCAGATCGCGGCGACGGCGGCGGGCATCGCGCGCTGCGCCGCTCCGGCCCGCTTCTTCGACGTGGCCCACAGCCTGATGAGCGGCCAGGCCGCCGCCTTTGAAAAAGGCGACGCCCGCGACTGGTTCGCCGCCGCCATCGCCGCCAGCGGCCGCAGTCAGGAACAGATCGAAGCCTGCATGAAAAATCCAGCAACCAGCCAGGCTCTTCAGGCCGAGGTCGACGGCGCCGTGGCGGCGGGCGTGACGGGCACGCCGTCCTTCTTCGTCAACGGACGTCGGACCAGCGACCATTCGCTGGAGGCCCTGTCAGCGGCCATCGACCCGCTGATCCGGGCGCGCTGATCGAGACGCGATGCAGTTCCAGCGCCTCCGGCTCGTCGGCTTCAAATCCTTCGTCGACCCGGCCGAGGTGCAGATCGAGGCCGGACTGACCGGCATCGTCGGGCCGAACGGCTGCGGCAAGTCGAACGTACTGGAAAGCCTGCGCTGGGTCATGGGCGCCAACTCGGCCAAGGCCATGCGCGGTCAGGGCATGGAGGACGTGATCTTCGCCGGCGCCGCGGGCCGTCCGCCGCGCAACCACGCCGAAGTCCAGCTGACCATCGACAACGCCCAGAAGCGCGCGCCCCAGCCCTTCACCGACAGCCCCATGCTGGAAGTCTCGCGCCGGATCGAGCGCGGACGCGGCTCGACCTATCGCATCAACGGCAAGGAGGTGCGGGCGCGCGACGTGCAACTGCTGTTCGCCGACGCCTCGACCGGGGCCAACAGCCCGGCCCTGGTGCGTCAGGGCCAGATTTCGGAACTGATAGCCGCCAAGCCGCAGAACCGCCGCCGCATCCTTGAAGAAGCCGGGGGCGTGGCGGGCCTGCACACCCGGCGCCATGAGGCGGAGCTGCGGCTGCGGGCGGCCGAAACCAACCTCGACCGGCTGGACGACATCGGCAAGGAGTTGGAGTCGACGCTGAACAAGCTGAAGCGCGAGGCGCGTCAGGCGGAGAAGTACAAGAAGATTTCGGCCGAGATCCGCGCCCTGCAGGCGGCCTTGCTCTACGTCCGCTGGACCGACGCCAAGACGGCGGCCGAAACGGCGACGACGGAATTGCGCGAGGCTGACCGGCTGGTGGCCGAAACGACTACGGCGGCTGCGGCGGCTCAGACGGCGGCCCTGAACGCTCAGGAAGGGCTGAAGCCTGCGCGCGAGGAGGATGCGGTCGCCACCGCCCTTTTGAACCGCGCCATCATCGAGCGCGACCGGCTGGACATGGCCGAACAGGCCGCCCGCGCCGAGGTCGACCGCCTGAAGGCCGAGGTCGCTCGCATCGAGGCCGACCGCGCGCGCGAAGACGGTATGGCCGCCGACGCCGGGCGCGAGCTGGAACGGCTGGACCGCGAGCTGGAGAAGCTGAAGGCCGAGATCGCCGCCGCCCCCGAGCGC
>NZ_DAMCNG010000354.1:0-1589 GCF_032107865.1 Brevundimonas sp. | reverse complement strand
GACGGCGCGCCCGCCCGCCGATTTCGACCTGGGCGTCTTCGCCAGCCAATCCTTCGGCATCTATCAGGACGAGATCGAGGAGGTCGCCGTCCGCATCACGCCCGAGGGGGCGGACGAGGCGCGCGGCTGGCGCTGGCACCCGACCCAGACGGTCGAGGATCGGGCCGACGGCTCGGTCGTGGTGCGGTTCCGCGCCTCGGGGATGCGCGAACTGGCCTGGCACCTGTTCACCTGGGGCGAGCGGGCGACCATCCTGGGACCTGAGCGGCTGAAGGCGGTGATGGCCGAAGAGCTTGCCGCGGCGGGCCGCGCCCTTGAACGGGCGTAAAGCTGAGCAAAGCGTAAGGTGACGGGCGGTGTTTGTGAGCTCTAAGCTGCGCCATTCCTCATGGGAGACTGCTTTTCGTGCGTCTGAAAGTCCTGTCTGCAACCGCCCTGTCTGTCGTCGCCCTGCTGACCGCCTGCGCCGCGAGCCCCGCGCCCGGCCCCTGGAACGTCGAGGCCGCGCCGCAGGTGACGGTGACGCGCGAGGGGGGGCGGTTGATGGTCGACTATGTCTTCAATCGCGACGCCGTGGTCTGGGCCTTCATGGACTCGGCGCTGATTTCGGAGGTGCGCGAGCCGTGGCGGCCGCGTCAGTGGATGGTCGAGACGCCCGGCGTGGTGATGGAGCGGCGCGGCCACTACGACATCATCCGCAGCGCGGACGGCGGCCCGGTGCCGCGCCATGTCCGTTTTAGCGTGACGCCTCAGGCGGTCGAGCTGGAGGCGGAATACAAGACGCTGGTCTTCTCGGACGGGGCGGTAGCCCTGCCGACGCGGCAGATGGACGTCTTCGCCCTGGGCTCGCCCGAGGCGGCGGAGGCGATGCCGGCGGACCTCAACGGCGTCAATCTGGACGGCGGGGCGTCGCGCGTGACCTGGCGCGACCCGGACGGTCCGGTGCTGTTCAACGGCGAGCGCCACGCCGAACTGACGACGACGGGCGAGCGGTCCTATGTCCTGCTGGGACAGGCGCGGGTGACGCCGGGCGAGGGGCTGACCACCGTCATGGATCCCAATCTGCCGCCGTGGATCGGCGAGAAGATTCGCGATTTCGCCCCGCGCGTGGGCCAATTCTACCTGCAGCGTCTGGGACGCCCCGGTTCGGGCGGCGACAATCCTGTGGTCATGGTGTCGTGGAACGGCCCGACAGAGCGGATGACCAGCATGGGCGGCAGCGTCCTGCCCGGCCTGATCGTCATGTCGTTCGAGGGAACCGGCGTGACCCGGCCGACGGCGGAAATGGAGCGGGTCTCCCGCTGGTTCATCGGCCATGAGAGCGCGCATTTCTGGCTGGGCCAGACGGTGAGGTACGAGTTCGCGCGCGACGCCTGGATCACCGAGGGCGGCGCCGACCTGATGGCGGTTCGGGCGCTGAAGGCGCTGGACCCGGCCTATGACGACCGCAAGGCCCTGCAGGAAGAGGTCGACGACTGCGTGACCCTGAGCCAGGGGCGCGGCGTGGCCGAGGCGGGCGAGCGCGGCGAACACCGCGCCTACTATGCCTGCGGCGCCGTCTTCGCCATGACGGCCGAGGGGGCGCAGAA
>NZ_DAMCNG010000353.1:0-1600 GCF_032107865.1 Brevundimonas sp. | reverse complement strand
CCCAGCCCGAATAGAAGGGGGCGCCGAAGCAGCGCACCGGCAGCCCGCGCAGCAGGGCTTCGAACCCCAGCGCCGAGGTCACGACATAGACCGCATCCACCGCCGCCAGAAGGTCGGCGGGCCGCACGTCGGTGTCGATCAGGGTGACGCCGCCCAGTTCGCCGGCGGGGATGCAGCCCTGCTTGCGTCCCGCCGCCACGGCCGGGTGGCGCTTGACGATCAACTGGGCGTCCGGCTCGTCGCGTCGCGCGGTCGCCAGCATGTCCGAGAAGCTGGCCTCGGTCGCCAGCCCATAGCCGATGGAGGCGTCGCCGAAGGTCTGGTCCACGATCAGCACCCGGCGGCCGGGTTTCAGCAGGGCGGGGTCCAGCGGCCCGCCCATATTGGTCTTTGACACGCCGGAGGCGACGATGCGCTCGATCAGGCCGCGCGCGCGGGCCTTCATGGCGGCGTCGCACCAGTCGGGGGCCGTCGTGATCAGCTGTTCCAACCGGCTAGGCCGCGTCGCGTCATAATAGACGCCCAGATCGTCGACGATCAGGCTGAGGCTGGTCGCCCCGCTCTCGCCGATCCCGACCGAGCGCAGGAAGCCGTCTTCCAGCGCCACATACGGTTTGCCGTGCTTCGCCGCCCAGCGTCGGCCCGCTTCCGCCGTCGGCTTCATGCCCCAGCCCAGCACAGCCTCGATCGACGATCCGGGCAGGGCCGACAGCGTGTAATCGGGCAGGAAGGCGGACAGGAACGGGACCTTCAACACCCCCGGCGCACAGACCCAGGCGCGGGTTTTCGACGGGGGCGTAAGCGGTGCGGTCATGAGGGTTGTCTAAGGTCTGTGGTGACAAGGCGCCACCCCCACGACCGCTCATCCCGGCGGAGGCCGGGACCCAGTGAGAGCAACGCGCTCCGCATCCAGCCATAAGGGGGCGCTGGATCAAACCTATGCGTTTGAAGCCAAAGCACTGGGTCCCGGCCTCCGCCGGGATGAACGGAAAGTCAGAGGTCGGCCAGAAGGTTTTCGGCTGCGTGCAGGTGCAGCCGCTCCACCATCTCGCCCTCGACGCGGATGACGCCTAGCCCGGCGGCCTCGGGCGCGGCGAAGGCGGCGACGACCTTGCGCGCCCAGTCGATCTCGTCAGGCGATGGACCGAAGGCGGCGTTCGCGCTCTCGATCTGCGAGGGGTGGATCAGGCTCTTGCCGTCGAAGCCATACAGCCGCCCCTGCGCGCACTCGGCGGCGAAGCCGGCCTCGTCCTTGATGCGGTTGAACACGCCGTCGATGACGGTCAGGCCGTTGGCGCGGGCGTGGGCCACGACCGCCGCCAGCCACGGCTTCAGTGGTTCGCGGTCGGGCGCAGGGCCGGTCTTCAGATCCTTGGCCAGGTCGTTGACGCCCAGCATCAGGCCGCTCAAGGCCCCGTCCGCCTCGGCGATGTCGCGCAGGTCCACCAGGGCGCGCGGCGTCTCGATCATGGCCCATAGCGCGGCGCCGGGACGCAGCGCCGCCGACAGGGCGTGGACCATGGCCGCGCTCTCGACCTTGGGCGCGACGATCAGATCGACCGGCGCCTCGCGCAGGGCCTTCAGGTCGTCGGCGCCCCAC
>NZ_DAMCNG010000352.1:0-1648 GCF_032107865.1 Brevundimonas sp. | reverse complement strand
GTTCCGCCGCCTGTGGTGCAGGACGGAACGCCCAGCCCGGCCGCCTGTCGTGAGTTCGGATTCGATCTGTCGCCGCCGTCCTCGGTGCGGCCGCCCGTCCTGCGATCGCGGCCGGCCCAGCCCGCGCCGCCTCCGCCCGTCACCCTGTCGATCGAAGCGACGAAGCAGGAAAGCCGGGTCGAATACGCCGCCCCGCCCGCCATGGCGAACGGCGTGACCGTCAGCGGATCGCGCATCGGTCCCTATCCGCCCGGCCCTCCCATGCCGCCGCGTCCGGTGGATACCGAACGCTATCCTGACGCCACGCCCAATGCGGTGAAGCGCACGGCGGATCAACCAGTCTCAACTTTCTCCATCGACGTGGACACGGCGGCCTACGCCAACGTCCGTCGCTTCATCGATCAGGGTCGGACGCCGCCGCGCGACGCCGTTCGGGTCGAGGAGATGATCAACTATTTCGACTACGGCTACGCCCGCCCGACCTCGGCCGCGCGGCCCTTCGCCGTCACCACGAGCACCACCGCTTCGCCGTGGGCTGAGGGTCGCCGGATCGTCCATGTGGGCCTTCAGGGCTATGAGCTGCCCGAGAACCAGCGCCGTCCGCTGAACCTGACCTTGCTGGTCGACGTGTCCGGTTCGATGAACAGTCCGGACAAGCTGGACCTGGCCAAGCAGTCGATGAACCTGATCATCGACCGTCTGCGGCCCCAGGACCGCGTCGCCGTGGCCTATTACGCCGAGGGCGCCGGCACGACCCTGGCCCCCACCGCGGGGACCGAGAAGTTGAAGCTGCGCTGCGCCGTCGCCTCCCTGCGGGCGTCCGGCGGCACGGCCGGGGCCACCGGCATGACCAACGCCTATGACCAGGCCCAGGCCAGCTTCGGCCGGGACAAGGTCAACCGCATCCTGATGTTCACCGACGGCGACTTCAACGTCGGCGTCACCGACGACAAGCGGCTGGAGGACTACGTCGCCGACAAGCGCAAGACCGGCGTCTACCTGTCCGTCTACGGCTTCGGACGCGGCAACTATCAGGACGCCCGGATGCAGGCGATCGCCCAGGCGGGCAACGGAACGGCGGCCTATGTCGACGACCTGAACGAAGCGCGTCGCCTGTTCGGGCCGATGTTCGACCGAGGCGCCTTTCCCATCGCCGACGACGTGAAGATCCAGGTCGAGTTCAACCCGGCCCGCGTCGCCGAATGGCGGCTGATAGGGTATGAAACCCGCCTGCTGAGCGAGGAAGACTTCAACAACGACGCCGTCGATGCGGGCGAGGTCGGCTCGGGCGCTTCCGTCACGGCCTTGTATGAGATCACGCCTGTCGGCGGGCCGACGCAGATTCCTGAGCGCCGCTATGCCGACAACCGCATCGCGACCGGCGGCGGCGATCCGAACGGCGAGATCGGCTTCATCCAGGTGCGCTACAAACAGCCGGGACGGGATCGTTCGGAGCTGATCCAGCAGCCGCTGACCGACCGCACAAACGCCGTCCCGCCCGAGGCGACGCGCTGGGCCCTGGCCGTCGCCGCCTTCGGCCAGAAGCTGCGCGGCGATCCGTGGATGGCGCCGACCTACGGCTGGGATCAGGTGCTGAACCAGGCCCAGGGCGCGCGCGGCGCCGATCCTTACGGCGAACGAGCCGAGT
>NZ_DAMCNG010000351.1:0-1676 GCF_032107865.1 Brevundimonas sp. | reverse complement strand
ATCCGGTCGGCGCGGCCTTTCGCATGGTGCGCTGGGGCTGGGTGCTGGCGCGCCCCGACGCCCTGATCCCGCGTGAGGCCAACCCCCTGCTGCCCGCCTGGGGCCGCCCGTTCGCCCGCCTGATCCAGCTGTTCGCCAGCCGCAAACACCGCGCCGGACGACCCGGCCAGCGGGTCGGCCAGGCGTTCGAGCATCTCGGCCCGGTCGCCATCAAGCTGGGCCAGGTGCTGGCCACGCGCGCTGACATCTTCGGCCTGCAATTCGCCCAGGATCTGGGGCGGTTGAAGGACAAGCTGCCGCCCTTCCCGCTGGAAGAGGCCAAGCGTGAGATCGAACGCTCGCTGGGCCGTCCGGCCGAGAGCCTGTTCATCGATCTGACCGAACCGATGGGCGCCGCTTCGCTCGCCCAGGCGCATCCCGCCTGGCTGGCCGATGGACGCAAGGTGGCGGTCAAGGTGCTGCGCCCCGGCGTCGAGCGCCGCGTGGCTCAGGGGCTGGACGCCATGCGGCTGGGCGCCAAGCTGGTCGACCGTTTCGTCGAGCCCGCCCGTCGATTGGAGCCGCGCGCCTTCGTCGAGATCATCGCCCAGTCGCTGCAGCTGGAGCTGGACATGCGGCTGGAGGCGGCGGCCGCCTCCGAACTGGCCGAGGTCATGGCCAAGGACGGCTATATGTCCGCGCCCGCCGTCGTCTGGGAAGGGGTGGGCAAGCGGGTGCTGACGCTGGAATGGGCGCCCGGCCTGCCGATGACGGACCCGGCTCTGGTCGACCTGCCGGGCCTCGACAAGGACGCCCTGGCCGACAAGGTGGTGCGCGCCTTCCTGGTTCAGGCGCTGGACCACGGCGTCTTCCACGCCGACCTGCACGAGGGCAATCTGTTCGCCGACGCGCCCGCGCAGCTGACGGCCATCGATTTCGGCATCGTCGGGCGGCTGGGCCCGGCCGAGCGCCGCTACCTGGCCGAGATCCTGTGGGGCTTCATCAGCCGCGACTACGACCGCATCAGCCGCGTCCATTTCGAGGCGGGCTATGTGCCGCCGCACCATTCGGTCGACACCTTCGCTCAGGCCCTGCGCGCGGTCGGCGAACCGGTGATCGGGCGGCAGGCCAGCCAGGTGTCGATGGGCCGCCTGCTGGGCCAGCTGTTCGAGATCACCGCCCTGTTCGACATGCATATGCGCCCTGAACTGGTGCTGCTGCAGAAGACCATGGTCTCGGTCGAGGGGGTGGCGCGCCGCCTCAACCCCGATCACGACCTGTGGGACGCCGCCAAACCGGTGGTCGAGCGCTGGATCAAGCGCGAACTGGGACCGCAGGCCCAGATCAAGGAGACGGTGGAGGAGGCGATGGCCGCTCTCAAGGCCCTGTCGCGTCTGGTGCAGAACCCGCCGCCGTCTCAGACGTTGGTGATCGAGAAGGCCGGAACGCGGCCCTGGGTGGTCGCCGCCGTCACCGTCGCAGTCTGCGCGTCGGCGGCCGCCTTGGTGCTGACGCTTTGGCCGATGATCGTCGCCTGACGTTTCTTCGGAGCCTGCGTTTCATGAAGACCTCTTCCTTCGCCCTCGTCCTGTCCGGCGCCCTCCTGCTGGCCGTTCCGGCGCTGGCCCAGACCACGGCTCCGAGCCGGGCCCCGACCCAGGGCGCGGCTGCGGCGACCCTGCCCGACGCCTTCGAGG
>NZ_DAMCNG010000350.1:0-1681 GCF_032107865.1 Brevundimonas sp. | reverse complement strand
CCATCGGCGCGGGCCTGCCCAACGAGACCCCGGCCTGGAGCCTGAACCAGCTGTGCGGCTCGGGCCTGCGCGCTGTGGCCCTGGCCTATCAGCAGATCGTTCAGGGCGATGCGAAAATCGTTGTCGCCGGCGGTCAGGAAAGCATGAGCCAGTCGCCGCACACGGCCCAGCTGCGCAACGGCCAGAAGATGGGCGAGCTGGCCTTCAAGGACAGCATGCTTCAGGACGGCCTGATCGACGCCTTCCACGGCTATCACATGGGCCAGACGGCCGAGAATATCGCCGCCAAATGGTCGATCGACCGCGCCTCGCAGGACGCCTTCGCCGTCGCCTCGCAGAACAAGGCCGAGGCCGCCCAGAAGGCCGGCAAGTTCGCCGATGAAATCGTCCCCGTCACCATCGCCACCCGCAAGGGCGACGTGGTCGTGGATCAGGACGAGTACATCCGCCACGGCGCGACCATCGAGGCGATGGAGAAGCTGAAGCCCGCCTTCCTCAAGGACGGCACGGTGACGGCGGCCAACGCCTCGGGCATCAACGACGGCGCCGCTGCGCTGGTGCTGATGAGCGCCGATGAAGCCAGGGCGCGCGGCCTTGAGCCGCTGGCCCGCATCGCGTCGTGGGCCACGGCGGGCGTCGACCCGGCCATCATGGGCACCGGCCCGATCCCGGCCAGCCGCAAGGCGCTGCAGAAGGCCGGCTGGAACGTCCAGGACCTCGACCTGATCGAGGCCAACGAAGCCTTCGCCGCCCAGTCGCTGTGCGTGGTCAAGGAGCTGGGCCTCGATCCGGCTAAGGTCAACGTCAACGGCGGCGCCATCGCCATCGGCCACCCGGTCGGCGCCTCGGGCGCGCGCGTCCTGACCACCCTGCTGCACGAGATGAAGCGCTCGGGCGCCAAGAAGGGGCTGGCCACCCTGTGCATCGGCGGCGGCATGGGCGTGGCCCTGTGCGTCGAGCGCTAAGCTCGGTAGGCTGAAACGACAAAGGCCGGCGAGCGATCGCTGGCCTTTTTGCTTGCGCCCTATAATCCCGCTCATCCCGGCGGACGCCGGGATGAGCGGGAGATGCGTGCTCAGAACCCCCGCCGCCAGCTCCCCAGCACGGCGTAGCCGGTCGAGGCGCTCGCGCGGTGCTGCTCCTCGCGGCTGGCGACGGCCTCAAGTTGCAGCCAGGAGCCGCCGGGCAGGGCGTGCAGGCTGCGCACGCTGAAGTCGATCTGCCGCCCCGACGGCGCCGCCGAGAAACGCCGCTCCGAGAAGGTCACTGGATCGAAATAGTCGAGCGGCACGTCGGCCAGATAGGCGCTGAACGTCCCGTCCTCGATCCGCAGCGGCTGAGAAAGCTCCCACGTCAGGCTGCGGCAGCCCAAGGCCTTAGCGAAGGACCACGTCGGACAGGCGCCTCGCCCGACAGGGTGAAACCGCGTCCCAGGTCCACATCCGCCCCGACCGCCGCAAAGCGGGTGCGCGACGGCAGGGCGAAGTCCGACTGCGTCGGCAGATAGGCTCCCAGCGGCCCCATCCGCTCGTCCAGGGCGCCGAGACTGAACGAAAGGCCTCCTCGATCTTGCCCGCCGGTCTCGGCGCGCCAGTCCAGCCCGGCGCGGGCGTAGGTCGAGGCGTCGCGCTCGACCGGACGCAGCGGCGCGCGTCGATCGCCGGACCCGCTCTCGGCGCTG
>NZ_DAMCNG010000349.1:0-1702 GCF_032107865.1 Brevundimonas sp. | reverse complement strand
AGTTGGGATCGGCGGGCGGACGGCTGGCGCAAGCGCCGAGACCGGCGGGCAGGGCGCCGGCGGCGGCGAGGCCGAGGCTGGTGCGGATCAGTTGGCGGCGGTGCATAATCAAGGCTCCCGGCAGAGGTCGGTCCGCCCGTCGTCGCGGGCTTGGCCTACCGTCCCTGCCTTTTACGGCAGCCTTGGGGCTTTAAGGTTAACCGAAGATTGCTCGCGCCCCTTAAAGCGCCCCGGCGGATCAAGCCTGCGTCATGCACGCCGAGATCCGCCGGACCGTTCAGTGCCTGTCGGTCTTGGCCGCAATCCAGTCCATCAGCGCCAGAAGCACGCCCGAGGCGACGAAGGTCAGGTGAATGATCACCGCCCACATCAGCTCCGCCTGATCCAGCGGATGGCCCGGCTTGCCGATGTTCATGAAGCTCTTGAGCAGATAGATGGCCGAGATCGCCACGATGGAGGCGATCAGCTTCATCTTCAGGCCCGAGAAATCCACGGAGCCCATCCACGGCGGCCGATCCACCTGGTTCTCGTCCAGGTCCAGCTTGGAGACGAAATTTTCATAGCCGGAATAGAGGACGATCAGCAGCAGATTGCCCGCCAGAGACAGGTCCACCAGGCTGAGAATGGCCAGGATGGCGCCATCCGAGCCCATGTGCCCCTCGCCCATGATGAAGGCCTGCGGCAGGTAGTAGAACAGCTCCCGCACGAAGACGACCAGCAGCATCACCAGGGCCAGCACCAGACCCAGGTAGAAGGGCGCCATCAGCCAGCGCGCGCGGAACAGGTTGCGTTCGAACTGGGTCTCGGCCCAGGGCTTCTTGTCCGTCATGCTCAGCTTCTCAGGGTTCCGCCCGCCTTGGCGGCGGCGGCCTTGACCTTGGCTGTCAGGGCTTCGATTTCAGCCTCGGCCAGGGTGGCGGCGCGGGGCTGGACCTCGACCTCGATGGCGACTGACTTCTGACCCTCGGGCACGCCCTGGCCGCGATAGACGTCGAAGACGCGCACATCGGCGATCAGGGCCTTGTCGGCGCCCGCCACGGCGCGGGTCAGGTCTCCCACCGCCTTGGCCTCGTCCATCAGGAAGGCGAAGTCGCGGGTCAGCGGCATCAGGTTCGGCAGGTCCGCCGCGCCGCGCGCCTTACCACCCTTGCCCCGCGGTTCCGGCACGGAGTCGAGCACGATCTCGAAGGCCAGCATGGGGCCGTCGGCGTCCAGCGCCTTCAGCACGCGCGGGTGCAGGGCGCCGAACTCGACGATGACGTTCTTGGGCCCCAGCTGCAGCCGGGCCGAACGGCCGGGGTGCCACCAGTCGCGGTTCGAGCCTTGCGCCAGTTGCAGGGAGGCGACCGGCGCGCCGATCTCTTCCAGCAGGGCCATCAGGTCGCCCTTCAGCGCAAACAGGGAATCTTCCCCCGTCCCGCCCCAGTGACGGTCGGCGTGTGGCGCGACCAGGCCGGCGATGACGGTGCGCTGGCCGTTCGGCTGGTCGTCCAGATAGACGGGGCCGATCTCGAACAGGGCGACATCAGCGTGGCCGCGCGCAGCGTTGCGCGCCGCCGCCTGGATCAGGTTCGGCAGGACCGAGGGCCGCATGCAGTCCAGATCGGCTGCGATCGGGTTCTCCAGCACCAGACGCTCGTCCCCGCCGCCAAACAGAGACGCGATCGACTGCTTGGTGAAGGACCAGGTGACAGCCTCGGCA
>NZ_DAMCNG010000348.1:0-1703 GCF_032107865.1 Brevundimonas sp. | reverse complement strand
GCCGCAGCAGCGGCGGCCGCTGCGTCGTCGGCGGCCTTGGTCATGGAGCCGCCCTTGGAGGCGACCCAGGCGGCGAAGGCTTCCTGGCTCACCACCTTGACGTGGATCGGCATGAAGGCGTGGTCGACGCCGCACAGCTCGGAGCACTGGCCGTAGTAGTCGCCTTCCTTTTCGGCGCGGAACCAGGTCTCGTTCATGCGGCCCGGAACAGCGTCCACCTTGATGGCGAAGGCCGGCACGGCGACGGCGTGGATCACGTCCGAAGCGGTGATCAGCAGGCGGACGTTCTGGCCGACCGGAACCACCATCGGCTCATCGGCGGCCAGGCGGTACAGATGCTTGGGCGCCTTGTCTTCCGGCAGCATGTTCGAGATGTACTCGGCCACGCCCTGGTCCGGATATTCATAGCCCCAGTTCCACTGGTTGCCGGTGATCTTCACCGTCACGTCCGAGTCCGGATAGTCGTGATAGGCGAAAAGCAGGCGGAACGAGAACAGGGAGATGCCGACCAGGATCAGCACCGGCACCACGGTCCAGATGACCTCGATGACCGTGTTGTGGCTCCACTTGGCCGGGGTCGGGTTGGCGCGCTTGTTGTAGCGGATCGCGATCCACACCAGCAGCGCCAGCACCAGGACGCAGATCACGGTGATGACCGGCATCAGCACGACGTTGTGGAAGAAGTGGGCCTCGTGCGCCAGCGGCGCGGCGGCCGACTGGAAACCGAGACCAGCCGGCGTCGGCTGACCCAAAACATCCTGCGCCATCGCCGGCGCAGCGAAAATGGCGGCAAGGGCGGTCGCGGCGATACCGCCCCCCAACCGCGCCATGGCTCGCATGCCCATCCCCATTCGAGAAGTCCTCATAAACCGTTCTGCAGCAGACGTTTGCGAGCAATTCGCAAGCGTCGCCGGGCCCAGACGGACCTCGGCGTGTCATGGCCGGTCCTTATCGGCTCGAACCGCCCTTGCCAAGCGATCAAGCACACCTATGGCGCCCTCCGGGCAAAATGCGGTCGATTAAATCGCTGTCATGTTTAGACAGCTACCTTGCACGGCAAGATACCTTGCGATACCCCTTATGAACCCGAACGAGGGACGCCCAAGAGGGATTTCATGCCCGACACCATCGACATCCAACTGAAGAAAGGCGTGCTGGGGCTCTGCGTCCTGGCGCTGCTCGCCCGACGCGACAGCTACGCCTATGAGATCGCCAGCCGCCTGTCCGACGCCATCGGCATGGGGGAAGGCACCATCTATCCGCTGATGCGGCGGATGCAGACCGACGGCCTGGTGGAGACCTATCTGGTCGAATCATCCAGCGGCCCGTCGCGCAAATACTATCGCCTGACCGCCGCGGGCCGTCGCGCCCTGGACGGTCAGACCGGCGAGTGGCGGGCCTTCGCCCGCGCCGTCGAGGCCCTGATCGCGGGCGATGACGACGACAGCGTCATTGTCGCCGAGGCCCCGGCCGAAACGCCCGCCCTGCTCGATCAGAGCGCCCAAACCGAATCGACCGCCCAAGCTGAGGACAGGGGAGAGAAGCAATGAACCGCGCGGAATTCCTGGCGCGACTGCGACGCGGCCTGGTGGGCCTGCCCGCCGCCACCGCCAATGAGATCGTGGCCGACTATGAAGCCCACTTCGCCGACGGCGCCGCCGCCGGCCGCAGCGAGGCCGAGGTGGCCGAGGCCCTGGGCGATC
>NZ_DAMCNG010000347.1:0-1723 GCF_032107865.1 Brevundimonas sp. | reverse complement strand
CGAACTGCGCCTCGAAGCGCAAGGAAGTCGGCGCCTCGTACGCGCCGCCTTCCAGCGCCCGCCCTTCGGCCTTCCACTTGGGCAGGCCGCCGTCCAGTACGCGCACGCGCCGCGCGCCCATCGTCCGCAGCGTCCACCAGACCCGCGCCGCCGAGAACAGCCCCTGCGCGTCATAGACGACGATGTCGTCGCTCTCCGCGACGCCCAGCGCGCCCATCGCTTCGGCGAAGGCGTCGGGCGACGGCAGCATGTGCGGATAGGGGCTGCTCCGATCCGACACGGCGTCCAGATCGAAGAAGACGGCGCCCGGCAGTCGCTCGCGCTCGAAATCCGCTCGCGCGTCACGCCCGTCCAGCCACCAGCTGGCGTCAATAACCCTCAGGTCCGGCGCGCCCAGCCGCGACGCCAGCGCTTCGGTCGAGATCAGGGGCGTGTCGGGATTGGTCATCTTGTCAGATTACCATGATCGCGACGGCGATGGTCAGGGCCTGAGTCGCCGGATAAGTTGCGAAAACGCATCCGCGACGCCACCTGTCCGACTTACAAGTCGCGGCACAGGCCCGCGAACCGCCGTTGAAACCAGTCGAAAGCGCCGCCGTGACCTCTCCCAACGCCGTCATCACCCTGTCCGAAGGCCTCAAGACGCCCGTCGTCATCGGCGGCGGCGCCCGCATCGTCTTCATCGCCGGCCCCTGCCAGATGGAAAGCCGCCAGCACGCGCTGGAGACCGCCCATCAGCTGAAGGAGATCGGCGAGCGCCTGAATCTCGGCATCATCTACAAGACCAGCTTCGACAAGGCGAACCGCACCAGCGCCAGCGCCGCGCGCGGCATCGGCCTGAAAGACGCTATGCCGATCTTCGCCGAGATCCGTGAAGTCACCGGCCTGCCGACCCTGACCGATGTCCACTCCGAGGCCCAGTGCGGCCCGGTCGGCGAGGTCGTGGACGTGCTGCAGATCCCGGCCTTCCTGTCCCGCCAGACCGACCTGCTGCTGGCCGCCGCCGCCACGGGCAAGGCGATCAACATCAAGAAGGGTCAGTTCCTCGCCCCCTGGGACATGAAGAACGTCATCGCCAAGGTCACGGGCGCGGGCAACCCCAACGTCATGGCCTGCGAGCGCGGCGCCAGCTTCGGCTACAACACCCTGGTCAGCGACATGCGCGCCCTGCCGATCCTGCGTGAAATCGGCTGCCCGGTGGTGTTCGACGCGACCCACAGCGTCCAGCAGCCGGGCGGGCAGGGCACGTCTTCGGGCGGCCAGCGCGAGTTCGTGCCGGTGCTGGCTCGCGCCGCTGTCTCGGTCGGCGTCGACGCCGTCTTCATGGAGACGCACGAAGACCCGGATAACGCCCCGTCGGACGGCCCCAACATGGTGCCGCTGAGCCAGTTCGAGGCCCTGGCCGCCGAACTAATTGCCTTCGACGACCTGGCCATCAAGCTCGGCCACAAGGGGCCGATGGCGAAGACGGCGTGAATCCGCTAGTTCGGCGTCATGGCTGAACGTTCTCTCGATCTCGGCGCCCTGCAGTCCCTGCTGGAGCGCGTGCGCGACCTGAAGGTCGCCTGCGTCGGCGATCTGATGCTGGATCGCTATGTCTATGGCGAGGTCAGCCGCATCTCGCCAGAGGCGCCGATCCCCGTCCTGCGCGCGCGCCGCACCGTGGCCATGCCCGGCGGCGTCGGCAATGTCGCCCGCAACGTCGCGGCCCTGGGCGGTCAGG
>NZ_DAMCNG010000346.1:0-1738 GCF_032107865.1 Brevundimonas sp. | reverse complement strand
GGCGTCGGCCAGGGGCGCGAAGGCGCTGACCGCCGCCACCGTGACCAGGCCCAGTCCATAGACCCCGCCGATCGAGGCGAACTGCGACATGGCCGATCCGGCCATCCAACCCGCGCCCGCCGGGTTCCACGGAAAGCCCGTCAACACATGGCCGCGCGTCCACTCCAGCAGTGCGAACAGGGCCGCGAACAACAGGACGCGCCGCGCCCCGCCAGGACTGAAGCGGCGATAGGCCATGGTCGCCAAACCCCAGAACAGCCCCATGCCCGCCGGCAGCAGGCTAGCCGCAAAAGGCGCCATCCACGCCTGGGCCGGATTGACCAGAAAGGCCTCGGCCACCCACCAGCAGCCGATGAAGAAATAGGCGAATCCCGCCAGCCAGCCGACCCAGAAGCCGCCCTTCATGCCGCCGGCCCGATCCGCCAGCAACAGCAGCAGCGGATAGCCCACCAGGCCCGGCAGGAAGCCGAACGGCGGATGCGCCAGGGCGGCGCCCGCCCCGGCCAGGAGCGCCAGGCCGATGCGGCTCCAGCGGTTGTTCAACAAACCCGCGAACCGGGCGGCGATCGCCCCGCTCACGCGGCGCCCTCATGCTCGATCGCACCATTCTCGGCGGCATAGGGGTCGGCGACGCCCAATTCGGCCAGGATCTCGCGCTCCTCGGCCTCCATCTCCTCGGCCTCGGCGTCGTCCTCGTGGTCGCGGCCCAGCAGGTGAAGGACGCCGTGGACGACCAGATGGCTCAGATGGTCCGACAGGGTCTTGCCCTGCGCCTGCGCCTCCGCCGTGCAATAGGCGTAGCCCAACACCACGTCGCCCAGATGCGGAAAGGCGCTCTCGGCGGCCGGGAAAGACAGGACATTCGTCGGCCGGTCGTTGTCACGGAATCGGGCGTTCAGATCCTGCACCGCCGCGTCGTCCGCCAGCAGCACCACCACATCACCCTCGATAGTTCCGAGGGCCGCGCGAGCCGCGCGCTCGGCGATCGCCGCCGCCTCGGGCAAGGTCGTCGTCCAGCCGTCGCTCTCGATCTCGACCTCGATCATCCGGCGGCGTCCTCAAGGTCGGGGAAGGGGCGGCTGCGCGCCGCATCGGAATCATAGGCGCGTACGATGCGCTCAACCATGGCGTGACGCACCACGTCCTCGGACTTGAACTGCTGCACGCCGACGCCCTCAACGTCCTTCAGGATACGCAGGGCGTGGGCCAGTCCGGAATCGCGCGGGTTCAGCAGGTCGACCTGCGACGGATCGCCCGTCACCACCATGCGCGCGCCCTCGCCCAGACGGGTCAGCACCATCTTCATCTGCATCCGCGAGGTGTTCTGCGCCTCATCGACGATGATGAAGGCGTGGCTGAGCGTACGGCCGCGCATGAAGGCGATGGGGGCGGCTTCGATCTCGCCCTTCTCGCGACGACGGCGCACGTCGTCGACGCCCAGGATGTCGTTCAGCGACTCCCAGATCGGGGCCAGATAGGGGTCGACCTTCTCGTTCAGATCGCCCGGCAGGAAGCCCAGCTTCTCGCCCGCCTCGACCGCCGGGCGGGTGATGACCAGCCGGTCCACCTGCCCCCGCTTCAGCAGGGAGGCGCCGTAGGCCGCCGCCAGGAAGGTCTTGCCCGTGCCCGCCGGGCCGACGCCGAAGGTCAGCTCGCAGCGGCCCAGCATCTCCAGATAGCGCGCCTGCGACGCCGTCTTGGGGGCGATGGCGCCGCGACGGCCGACCGGCAAGGCCGC
>NZ_DAMCNG010000345.1:0-1750 GCF_032107865.1 Brevundimonas sp. | reverse complement strand
CCCGGCCTGCTGGCGGCGCACCCGGGCCTGAACGTCGAGCTGGCGGCCAGTTCCGGCTTCCTGTCGCCCAGCCGCCGCGAGGTGGACATGGCCATCACCCTCAGCCCCGCCGCCGGGCCGCGCCTGATCGTCGAGCCGCTGACGACCTATCAATTGGCGCTCTACGCCTCGCCCGCGCATCTGGAGCGCCACGGCGCGCCCGCCAGCATCGACGACCTGAGCCGCTTCGACATGGTCGGATACGTCGACGATCTGATCTATGCGCCCGAGTTACATTATCTGGACGAGATCCGTCCGCACCTGCGCCCGCGCCTGGCCTCATCCTCGATCCGGGCCCAGCGGGACATGGTGGCGGCGGGCGGCGGCATCGGCGTCCTGCCCTGCTTCCTGGCCGAGGGGCTGACACGGGTTCTGGCGGATGACGTGCTGATCGAGCGCCGCTTCTGGCTCAGCACCCACCGCGAGGTCCACGGCACGGCGCGGTTGAAGACGGTTCGCCGCTGGATCAAGGCCCTGTGCCGGGACCAGGCCTCGCGCCTGTCGCCCACGCCCGCACTCCCGCCAAGACGCGCCGCTGGGTGACCATATTTTACATTTTACATTGCTCTAAAGCTGAGCATCCGGGGCTATGACTCCAGCGTTCTCCCCGGAGCTGCGTAGCAAGTATGAAGATCGCGATATTAGATGACGATCCCGTCCAGTTGGAATTCGTCTCCGAGGTCGTTCACGACGCCGGGTATCGCGCCATTCTGTTTTCCCGTGGCCAGGCGCTGATCTCCGCCCTGCGAAAAGACACCTTCGACATGCTGATCGTCGACTGGAACCTGCCGGACCGTTCGGGTCTGGAAGTGCTGGCCTGGGCGCGCACCAATCTGAAGCCCGCCCCGCCGATGTTGCTGGTCACCAGTCGCGCCGAGGATGAAGACGTGGTCGCAGGCCTGGACGCCGGGGCCGACGACTACCTGCCCAAGCCGCTGTCCAAGCCGGTTCTGGCGGCGCGGATCAACGCCCTGATCCGCCGCGCCTACGCCCAGCCGACGACGCCGGGCGTCGAGGTCTATGACGGCTTGTCCTTCCACGAGTCCGCCGGGTCCGTGACCCGCGACGGCCAGCCTGTCGCCCTGACGGCCAAGGAATACGCCCTGGCGCTGCTGCTGTTCCGCAACCTGCATCGGGCGCTGTCGCGGACCTATATTCTTGAGACGGTGTGGGGCAATGAGCCGGACCTGAACAGCCGCTCGCTGGACATGCATATCTCGCGCATCCGCAACAAGCTGGAGCTGCGGCCCGAGCGAGGCTTCCGCCTGACCCCCATTTACAGCTACGGATACCGCCTTGAGCGCGTCGCGGGTGCAGAACCCGACCCTGACGCCTGAATGAAGACGCAGGTGGCGGTAATGAAGACGGATTGGTCTGCGGCTGTGGCGGTTGCAGCGATGCTGGCCGCAGGAAGCGCCGCTGCACAGACTTCGGCCGCCCCGCCCCCGCCCCGCACGGCGTCTTCCGCAGCCGCTGAAACGCTCGACTATGTGGTCCAGCGCGGCGACACCCTGATCGATCTAGCGACTGCCTATATGAACCGGCCGCTCGATTATCGCCGGGTCCAGCGCGAGAACCGGGTCGCCGATCCGCGCCGCCTGTCCATCGGCCGCACACTGGCCCTGCCGGTCGATCTGCTGCGCGCCGATCCTGACGAGGCGCGCATCGCCGGTTTCCGCGGCGCCGCGACCCTGAACCAGGACGGCCGGTC
>NZ_DAMCNG010000344.1:367-1753 GCF_032107865.1 Brevundimonas sp. | reverse complement strand
CCCGCCGTCTGGACCCCGCGCATGGGGGCCGATGAGCGGGCGCGGCTGCTCAGGGGCTGGCGCGGCGCGGTCAGGGCCGCCATCATCGCCGCCCAGCCGGAGGAGGGGGAATGACCGAGGCCATGGACGCTCAGACATTGGACGCTCAGGCGGCTTTTTCGGGCACGCGCGAGGTGGACGACCGTCATCGGCTGGACGAGGCGACGCTGGACGTTTGGCTGGCGGCGAACGTCGAGGGCTATGCCGGGCCGCTGACCATTCGCCAGTTCAAGGGCGGCCAGTCCAACCCGACCTATGAGCTGACCACGCCGGATCGGACCTATGTGCTGCGCCGCAAGCCGCCGGGCGTGCTGCTGGCCAGCGCCCACGCCGTGGACCGCGAGTTCGCGGTGATCTCGGCCCTGCACGCCCAGGGTTTTCCGGTCGCGCGGCCCTATGCTCTGTGCACGGACGATGGCGTCATCGGCTCCATCTTCTACGTCATGGAGAAGGTCGAGGGCCGCATCTTCTGGGATCTGAAGCTGCCGGGCCTGACCCCGCCGGAGCGCCGCGACGTCTATGACGCCCAGGTTGATACGCTGGCGGCGCTGCATCGGCTGGAGCCCGACGCCGTCGGCCTGGCGGACTACGGCAAGGCGGGGAATTATTTCGCGCGCCAGGTGGGGCGCTGGAGCAAGCAGTATCGCGCCTCCGAGATCGAACCGATCGCGGCCATGGACCGGCTGATCGCCTTCCTGCCCGAGAGCCTGCCGCCGGAGGGGCCGACGCGGATCGTGCACGGGGACTTCCGCCTCGACAACCTGATCCTCGATCCGGCCGAAGCGAAGGTGCGGGCGGTGCTGGATTGGGAACTGTCGACCCTGGGCGACCCGATGGCCGACTTCTCCTATCTGCTGATCGCCTGGGTGATCCCGGCGTCCCTGCGCAACGGCCTGGCGGGGGCGGACCTGGAGGCGCTGGGGATTCCTTCGGTGGAGGAGACGGTCGAACGCTATGCGCAGAAGACCGGGACGGCGGCGCCGACGAACCTGGACTGGCTGTTCGCCTACAACCTGTTCCGGCTGGCGGCCATCTGTCAGGGCATCGCCGGACGGGTGCGCGACGGGACCGCCGCCAGCGACCATGCGCGGGCCATGGCGGCCCAGGTCGGCCCGCTTTCGGACGCCGCCTGGAGCTTTGCGCGCAAGGCGGGCGCCTAGCGGAGCTGTACGGAAACAGTTTTTGTTACGGATCGATTTGTGAAACGCTCTCGGAAGGCCTACCTTCCCATCAGGAGCAAGAACCCTGATGTCTGACAGCCAACGTTTTCCCGTCGCCGCCCACGCCCTGGCCTATCTGGCTCACAAGGGCGCCTATGCGGCGACCGAGGCCGAGCCGAGCGCCGTC
>NZ_DAMCNG010000344.1:0-282 GCF_032107865.1 Brevundimonas sp. | reverse complement strand
GTGGTGATCCGCCGGGTCACGGCCCTGCTGGCCAAGGCGGGCCTGATCGCCACGCGCCCCGGCGCGTCGGGCGGGTCATGGCTGCTGAGGCGGCCTGAGGACATCTGTCTGGACGAGGTGCTGCGCGCCGTGAACGGTTGCGCCCAACTGGGTTCGCCGCCTGCCGGAGCCAAGGGCTGCCCGGTCGGCCAGCATATCCCGCGTCATGTGGCCAAGGCCCTGACGGCGGCGGATCAGGCGGCGGGCGCGGCCCTGTCGAAGATCACTATCGCCGACCTGCTG
>NZ_DAMCNG010000343.1:0-1774 GCF_032107865.1 Brevundimonas sp. | reverse complement strand
GAGCATGAGACCTTCCTGCTGCGCCACGCGCGCCGCTGGATCGAACCGGCCATCCGTTCCGCCGTGTCGCACCCCAAGACGGTGCTGGCGGCGGCGCTCGGCGCCCTCGTCGTCGGCGGGTTCGCCTTCACCACCCTGGGCCGAGAGTTCATCCCGACGCTGGACGAGGGCGATATCGCCATGCAGGCCCTGCGCGTGCCCTCGGCCTCGCTGGAGCAGTCCCTCGCCATGCAGATGGCGCTGGAGCGGGCCATCAAGGCCCAGCCCGAGGTGAAGACCATGTTCTCGCGCACCGGCACGGCCGAGGCGGCGGTGGACCCCATGCCGCCGAACATCTCGGACGCCGTCATCGTGCTGAAGAAGCGCAAGGAATGGCCCGATCCGAAGCTGCCGAAGGAGGAGTTGATCGCCCGCATCGAAAAGGCCTCCGCCGCCCAGTTGGGCAACAGCTTCGAGTTCAGCCAGCCGATCGAACTGCGCTTCAACGAGCTGATCTCCGGGGTCCGCACCGATCTGGCGGTCATGGTCTATGGAGACGACTTCACCCAGCTTCAGGCCACGGCGGATCAGGTCGCCAACGCCCTGCGCGACACGCCCGGCTCGGCCGACGTGCGGGTGGAGCAGGCGTCGGGCCTGCCGACCCTGACGGTCAGCGTCGACCGCTTCGCCGCCGCCAACTACGGCCTGTCGGCGGCCGACGTGTCCGAAGCCGTCTCGGCGGCGATCGGCGGCGCCGAGGCCGGTCAGATCTTCGAGGGCGACCGCCGTTTCGACGTGGTGGTCCGCCTGTCGGACGCCGAACGCAACGACCCCGCCGCCCTGAACGCCCTGCCCGTCACCACGGCGAGCGGCGTGACCATCCCCCTGTCCTCGGTCGCCCGCATTCAGGTGAAGGAAGGCCAGAACCAGATCAGCCGCAACGACGGCAGCCGCCGCATGGTGGTTCAGGCCAATGTGCGCGGCCGCGATCTGGGCGGCTTCGTCGCCGACGCCCAGAAGCAGGTGGATCAGCAGGTCAGCTTGCCCACAGGCTATTCGCTCAAATGGGGCGGACAGTTCGAGAACCTGAAGCGGGCCGAGCAGCGGCTGGGTCTGGTCATCCCCGTGGTCTTCGTCCTGATCGGCATCCTGCTGTTCATGGCGCTGGGATCATTCGCGGAGGCGGGGCTGGTGTTCGCCTGCGTGCCGCTGGCGCTGGTCGGCGGGGCGCTGTCGCTGTTGCTGAGGGGGATGCCCTTCTCGGTCTCGGCGGCGGTCGGCTTCATCGCTGTGTCCGGCGTCGCCACCCTGAACGGACTGGTGCTTATGCAGGCCATCCGCGAGCGGTTGCAGGCGGGTCAGGCCCCGCGCGACGCTGCCCTGCTCGGCGCCTTCAGCCGCCTGAGGGCGGTGCTGACCACGGCCCTGGTCGCCATCGTCGGCTTCATCCCCATGGCCATCGCCAGCGGGGCGGGCGCCGAGGTGCAGAAGCCGTTGGCGACCGTGGTCATCGGCGGCCTGTTGACGGCCACGGCCCTGACGTTGCTGGTGTTGCCGACCTTCGCGGCCAAGGCCGTCAAGCACCGCAGGGCGGAAGGCGTGGAAGAATGAGCGGATCGCATCATGGAGAGGGGCTTCAGCGCCGCACCCTGCTGATCGTGCTGGTGCTGAACGCCCTGCTGTTCGTCATGCTCGGACTCGGCGGCCTGTTCGCCGAGTCCAGCGCCCTGCTGGCCAACGCCGCCGACAACGGATCAGACGCCATCGTCTATCTGATCAGCTTCCTGGCGGTCGG
>NZ_DAMCNG010000342.1:0-1799 GCF_032107865.1 Brevundimonas sp. | reverse complement strand
CCTTTGCGCCCGCCGCAGACGCCTACGACGATGGCGGCGATTACGCCGACGAGGCCGCCGACGCCTACAGCCCTCCGTGGGAGGATGCGGCCCCCGCCCCCATCGCCCCGCCGTCAGCCCGAACGCCCAAGTCGAACGAGCCCAAGGTGGCGGCGGTCAAGGCGCCCAAGCCCGCCCGCAGCGACACCGACCAGCAGGCCTTCGACTTCGCCAATGAGGGCGGCTTCGAACTGCCGCCGCTGGGCATACTGGCCAAACCCGGCCAGCGCGGCGGCGCCGTCGACGAGGAATCGTTGAAGGCCAACGCCAAGATGCTGGAGGGCGTGCTTCAGGAATTCGGCGTGCGCGGCCAGATCGACCAGATCCGCCCTGGCCCCGTCGTCACCCTGTATGAACTGGTGCCCGCGCCCGGCGTGAAGCACGGCCGCGTCGTGGCCCTGGCCGACGACATCGCCCGCTCCATGTCCGCCCGCGCCTGCCGCATCAGCGTGGTTCAGGGCCGCAACGCCATCGGCATCGAACTGCCCAACGCCAAGCGCGAGACCGTCTTCCTGCGCGACCTGCTGGCGTCGGGCGAATACGACAAGAAGAGCCATCTGTTGCCGCTGGCGCTGGGCGAAACCATCGGCGGCGAGCCTTATGTCGCCGATCTGGCGCGGATGCCCCACCTGCTGATCGCGGGCACCACCGGCTCGGGCAAGTCGGTCGGGGTCAACGCCATGATCCTGTCGATCCT
This sequence comes from Brevundimonas sp., assembly GCF_032107865.1. Classification (GTDB taxonomy): domain Bacteria; phylum Pseudomonadota; class Alphaproteobacteria; order Caulobacterales; family Caulobacteraceae; genus Brevundimonas. Next base: position 1,063 of record NZ_DAMCNG010000342.1, on the reverse strand, counting down.
GTACCGCCACTCGCCCGCCGAGTGCCGCTTCATCATGATCGACCCCAAGATGCTCGAACTGTCGGTCTATGACGGCATTCCGCACCTGCTGGCGCCGGTCGTGACCGATCCGAAGAAGGCGGTCGTGGCCCTGAAGTGGACCGTGCGCGAGATGGAGGACCGCTATCGCCGGATGTCCAAGCTCGGCGTCCGCAACGTGGCCAGCTACAACGACCGCGCCCGCGAGGCCCAGGAAAAGGGCGAGCATTTCGAACGCACCGTCCAGACCGGCTTCGACGAACAGGGCCGCCCCGTCTACGAGAGCGAGAAGATCCGCCCCGAGCCCATGCCCTATCTGGTCGTGGTCATGGACGAGATGGCCGACCTGATGCTGGTCGCAGGCAAGGACGTGGAAGGCGCGGTGCAGCGTCTGGCCCAGATGGCCCGCGCCGCCGGCATCCACCTGATCATGGCCACCCAGCGCCCGTCGGTGGATGTCATCACCGGCACCATCAAGGCCAACTTCCCGACCCGGATCTCCTTCCAGGTCACGTCCAAGATCGACAGCCGCACCATCCTGGGCGAACAGGGCGGCGAACAGCTGCTGGGTCAGGGCGACATGCTCTACATGGCGGGCGGCGGACGAATCACCCGCCTGCACGGCCCCTTCGTCGGCGACCAGGAGGTCGAAGAGGTCTGCAAACACCTGCGCGCCCAGGCCGAGCCCGAATACCTCGACCTGATCACCGACGAGCCGGATGGCGACAGCGACGGCGCCATGGGCGAAGACGGCGGCGGCACGGGCGACGACCTGTATGACCGCGCCGTGGCCGTGGTCACGCGCGATCGCAAGGCCTCGACCTCCTACGTCCAGCGCCGCCTGCAGATCGGCTACAACCGCGCCGCCACCCTGATCGAACGCATGGAGCAGGAAGGCGTCGTCAGCCCAGCGAACCATGCGGGCAAGCGCGACGTGCTGGCCGGACCGCCGCCTATGTAACTTCGGCTGCGCCGCGGCGGCGGCTTTGCCGCCGGGCGCTATCGTTCGCCGCGCGGCGGCTCGCTGCTTCAGCGCCAACCGCGC
>NZ_DAMCNG010000341.1:0-1831 GCF_032107865.1 Brevundimonas sp. | reverse complement strand
GGTGAACAGGGCGCGGAAGGCGGGGTCGTCCAGCGCCAGCAGGTCCGCCAGCGGCGGCGACTTCAGCGCGTCGCGCGCCTGTAGCCGCGCCTCCGAGGCTTCTTGCGCGAACTTGTTCCACGGGCAGGCCGCCAGGCAGTCGTCGCAGCCGTAGATGCGGTTGCCCGTCGCGACGCGGAACTCGCGCGGCCAGGCGCCGGCGTATTCGATGGTCAGATAGGAGAGGCAGCGCCGGGCGTCGATCTGGAACGGCGCCGGAAAGGCCTGCGTCGGGCAGGCGTCCAGGCAGGCGGTGCAGCGGCCGCAGTGCTCGACCTCGGCCTCGTCCGGCTTGATCTCGGCGGCGGTCAGTATGGTCCCCAGGAACAGCCAGTTGCCGTGGGTGCGGCTGAGCAGATTGGTGTGCTTGCCCTGCCAGCCCAGGCCCGCCCGCTGGGCCAGCGGCTTCTCCATCAGGGGGGCGGTGTCGACGAAGACCTTGACCTCTTGACCCAGTCGGGCGGCGATCTGACCGGCCAGGATCTTCAGCCGCCCCTTGATGACTTCGTGATAGTCGTCGCCGCGCGCATAGACGGAGATATAGCCCGCCGAGGCGTCCTCCAGCTCGGGCCGAGGGTCTTCGTCAGGGCCGTAGTTCATGCCCAGGACGATGGCCGTCTTCGCCCCGTCCCACATGGCGGTGGGGTGGGCGCGGCGCTCCAGCGTCGTCTCCATCCAGCCCATGTCGCCGTGACGGCCCGCGTCGACGAAGTGGGCCAGCTTCTCGCCCGCGCTCCACGGATCGCTGGCCGAGGCGAAGCGGCACACGCCGAAGCCCAGTTCGGCGGCGCGCTGTCGGATGAAGATGCGGGGATCGGCCGCCATGAGGGCGCTTTAGACCATTATCGGTTTGGATTGAATCAATCCAAGCTCAGATCAATGGTCCAAAATAAATGCTTGAGCGAAGATCTGGGTTCACATGCGATCGCATGTGAACCGATTTCGCTTTAGCCCTCCCGGCCCTCAGAAGTCGAGATCGGCGTACCAGGGCGCCGGATGCACGCCGGGGAAGCGGTCGCCCAGCAGGGGCCGGAAACAGGGACGCGACTTCAGCTTGGAGTACCACAGCTTCAGCGACGGCCAGGACGCCCAGGCGATCTCGCCGAAATAGTCCAGCACCGACAGATGCCCCGCCGCGATCAGGTCGGCCTGGCTGAGGCGGCGCCCGGCCAGCCATTCGCGGCTCGACGCCAGCGGCTCCAGCACCGTCAGATGCCCCTTCAGGAATTCGCGGCCTTCGCGCAGCATGCGGGCGTCAGGCGGGCCCAGGCGCAGCAGGGGCTTCTCCATCCGCTCATGCAGCAGGACGGCGTCCACCTCATCGGTGAAGCGGCGGCTGAACCAGGTCGCCAGACGACGCGCCTCGGCGCGCTCCGCGGCATCGGCGGGCAGCAGGAAGTCGCCCTTGGCGCGGTCTTCCAGCCAGCCCAGCACAGCCTCCAGTTCGCACAGCGTCAGGGGCCGGTTCTTCTCGGTCGTCGTCAGCACCGGCGGCATGCCCGAGGGGTTCAGCTCGAACAGGGGGCAGTCGTCCTCCCACGGGCGGACGGCTTCCTCGCTATAGTCGACCTTGGCTTCGCCCAGCGCCAGCCGCGCCGCGCGCGAGGCTGGATGAAAGGCGAAATGATAAAGGACGGCGGGCGTGGACATCGTCCGCCTTCATGCGCCCGCGCGCGTTAAGGCTCCGTTTACCGCGCGCGATTGTCGCAGGGGCTCAGGACCAGGGGCCAGTGCGGGCCACTGGCGCGTCGGGCGCGGTCGGTTCCGGCGCCGTCGGGCGGGACGGAGCGAA
>NZ_DAMCNG010000340.1:0-1842 GCF_032107865.1 Brevundimonas sp. | reverse complement strand
CGACCAGCGCCGGGTGATCGGCCAGGGGGTCTTCGCGCGTCACGGCGTCGCCCCTGAACAGGGACTCGGTCGCCTCGAACAGGGCGCGCATCAGCTGCCCCTTCCAGCCGTTCCACACCCCCGGCCCCACGGCGCGGATGTCGGCCACGGTCAGCACCATCAGCATCCGCAGCCGCTCGGGGTCGCCCACGGCCTCGGCGAAGGCGCGCACGGTCGAGGGGTCGGACACGTCGCGCTTTTGCGCATAGTCGCTCATCAGCAGGTGATGGCGCACCAGCCAGACCACCAGCTCGATCCGGCGCGGATCGACGCCCAGCCGCTCGCAGGCCCGGCGCGCAGCGATGGCGCCGTCCTCCAGCTGGCCCCGGTCGCCGCCCTTGCCCACGTCATGCAGCAGCATGGCCAGCATCAGGGCCTCGATATCGGCGATGCGCGGGACGATGGCGGTCGAAGCCGGATGGTCCGCCTCCAGCTTGCCGCGCGCGATGTCATTGATGATGCCGACCGCCTGCAGGGTGTGCTCGTCCACCGTATAGGCATGGTACATGTTGAACTGGGTCTGGCCGACGATCCGCCCCCACTCGGGCAGGAAGCGACCGAGGAAACCCGTCTCATTCATGATCGACAGGACGCGATAGGGCCGCTGGCCATGCGCCAGCACCGTCAGGAAGGCCTCGGCCGCGCGCGGATCGCGACGCAGGGCGGGCGTCACCAGCGTCAGCGAGCGGATCACGGCGGCGAAGGCGTCGGGGTGCAGGTCCAGGTCCAACCGATCCGCCTCGACGAACAGCAGCAGCAGGCGCACCGGATCGCGCGCGAAAATGTTCGGCCCGGTGACGGTCAGTCGCCCCTCCTCCACCGCCAGACCGTCGAAGGCCAGCTTGACCCGGCGGCGCCGGATCAGCCGCGACAGGCCGCGCGCCAGACCTTCGGCCTTCTTCTGCTGGCGCGCCTCCAACTGGGCCGAGACGGCGCGGGTCAGGGCGCCGACCTCGCGCGCTACCTGAAAATAGCGGCGCATGAAGCGCTCGACCGCCAGTTCGTCGCCGCGCCCGCGCCAGCCCATGCGCCGGGCGATCTCGGGCTGGACGTCGAAGGTCAGCTTCTCCTCGGCCCGCCCGGCGACCAGATGAAGCAGGATGCGCACCCGCCACAGGAAGCCGATCGCCTCGCGGAAGCTGCGCATCTCGCGGGCGGTCAGCAGCCCCTCCAGCGCCGCCTGCCCCCGCTCGCTGTCCGGGGCCAGGGAGCGGGCGATCCAGAACAGGGTGTTGAGGTCGCGAAGCCCGCCCTTGCCGTCCTTGACATTGGGCTCGACGCGATAGCGGACCGCGCCGGTCTTCTGAAGGCGCACGTCGCGCTCGGCCATCTTGGCGGCGATGAAGGAGCGCGGATCGGCGCGGGCGACGGCGGTCCGGAACCGCTTCAGCAGGCTTTCGCCCAGGGCCGCATCCCCCGCCAGCGCCCGCGCCTCCAACAAGGTCGTGCGCACCGTCATGTCGTCACGCGCCAGCGTCAGGGTCTCGCCAATGGAACGGAAGGCCGAGCCGACCTTCAGCCCCAGATCCCACAGGACGTAGTGGACGAACTCGACCACCGCCTGGGCGCGCGGGCTGATCGCCTGGCCGGGCCGCAGGAACAGCAGGTCGAGGTCAGAAAAGGGCGCCAGCACCCCGCGCCCATAGCCGCCGACCGCCAGCAAGGTCAGCCGCTCGTCCGGGGCCGGATGCACCTGTTCCGTCGCGAACCGCCACAGGGTGACCAGCAGGGCGTCGGCCGCCTCTGCATAAAGCCGCGCGGCCTCGGCCCCATCGGTCGCGCTCTCGACGCGGCGCACCGCGC
>NZ_DAMCNG010000339.1:0-1888 GCF_032107865.1 Brevundimonas sp. | reverse complement strand
CGCGCGGGTGGCCCGCCTTGGCCGCCAGCATGTCGCCCATGCGGTCGGGCGCCGCCCACATCCCCTTGCCGATCTGCGCCCGGCCCGACAGGCCCGCCGTCAGGCCGATGTCGACGTTGCGGTCCTCATAGGCCTTGATCCAGCCGGTCTCGCGCACCGCCTCCTTGCGGACGACGGGGCCGCCTTCCATCACCGTGTGGATCTCGTCGCCGGTGCGATCCAGAAAGCCGGTGTTGATGAAGACCACCCGGCCCTTGGTCGCCACGATGCAGTTCATCAGATTGACGCTGGTGCGACGCTCCTCGTCCATGATGCCCATCTTCAGCGTCAGGGCGGGCAGGCCCAGCATGGTCTCAACCGCGCAGAACAGTTCGTCGGCAAAGGCCACTTCATCCGAGCCGTGCATCTTGGGCCGCACCACATAGACCGAGCCCGCCGGGCTGTTGCGCGCCTCGGCCGGGCGACGCAGGTCGTGCAGGCCGATCAGGCCCGTCATGGCGATGTCCAGCAGATGCTCGGGCGTCTCGCGCCCATGGGCGTCCAGCACGGCGTCGGTCGTCAGGTGCAGGCCGACGTTGCGCACCAGCATCAGGCTGCGCCCCTTCAGCGCCAGCGCCGATCCATCCGGCGCCGTATAGACGCGATCGGGATTCAGCCGCCGATCGACCGTGCGGCCGTCCTTCTGGAAATCAGCCTGAAGATCGCCGCGCATCAGGCCCAGCCAGTTGGCGTAGACCAGCCGCTTGTCCGCCGCGTCGACGGCGGCGACGCTGTCCTCGGCGTCGGCGATGGCCGACAGGGCCGCCTCGACCAGCACGTCGGCGACGCCCGCCGGATCATCGCGGCCGATGCGGTGCGCGCGGTCGATGACGATCTCCAGATGCAGACCGTTGTGGCGCAGCAGAACGCCTGACGGCGCATCCGCCGCTCCGGAATAGCCCGCGAACACATCCGCGCCCGCCAGCCCCGTCTCCAGCCCGCCGTCCAGCGTCACGATCAACCGCCCATGCTCGACCCGATAGGCCGTCGCCTGAGCGTGCGATCCGGTCGCCAGCGGCGCCGCCTGATCCAGAAACGCGCGGGCGCGGGCGATGACCTTGGCGCCGCGCTCGACGTCATAGCCCCCCGCCTTGGGCGCTTCGCCCAGCGCATCGGTGCCGTAAAGCGCGTCATACAGGCTGCCCCAGCGCGCATTGGCGGCGTTCAGCAGATAGCGGGCGTTGGTCAGCGGCACGACCAGTTGCGGCCCGGCCATGGTCGCGATCTCGGGGTCGACGTTCGCCGTCTCGGCCCGCACGCCGTCGCGTTCAGGTTCGATATAGCCGATCTCGCGCAGATAGGCCTGATAGGTCGCCTGATCCGACTGGCCCGGATAGGCCCGGTGCCAGTCGTCCAGCTTGCGCTGAAGCAGGTCGCGTCGTTCCAGAAGGTCGCGGTTGCGACGGCCGAAACGAGCCAGAAGCCCCTCGATCCCGGCCCAGAAGGCCTCGGCGCTGACGCCGGAATCCGGCGTCGCCTGATCGCGCACGAAGGCGTCCAGCTCGGCGGCGACCTTCAGGTCGCCGTGGCGGACATAGGCGTCGGCGGGGGTCGTGGGGGCGTCGAACATGGCGGTCTCCTTCAGTCTGGAGAGTACGCCGTCATGGCCTGCGCTATCCACGGCGAAGAAAGACGTTTATCTTTGCATAATCCACAAAGATGAGGACCCGCCATGCTGGCCGAGTATGAAATCTTCGTCCGTGCGCTGGAGGAAGGCAGCCTGTCCGCCGCCGCGCGTCGGCTGGACCTGTCGCCCGCCGTGGCCTCGCGCAGGCTGGCGCGGCTGGAAGACCGGCTGGGCGTGCGGCTGATCGAGCGCCCCTCGCGCCGCCTGGCCCCGACCGAGGCC
>NZ_DAMCNG010000338.1:0-1899 GCF_032107865.1 Brevundimonas sp. | reverse complement strand
GCGTGCCCAAGATCATGGAGGCCATGCGGGACGACGTGGCGCCGCGCCTGAAGACGGGCGCCCCGGTGCACAGCCGGTCGTTGCGCGTCACCGGCGCCAGCGAGGGCGCCGTGGCCGACATATTGCGCGCCGCCGCCGAGGCGCGACCGCACCTGTCCTTCGGCTCCTACCCCTTCGGTTTCGGCGCCGGACAGACCGCCGGCGAGGTCGGAACTCAGCTGGTGATACGAGGCCGGGATCAGGCTGAAGTTGACGCCGCGGAACACGATCTAACCGCAAACCTGCGTTCTTCAGGCATCGAAATTGCCGTTACGTAACCTCACCAAGGTGTGAAATTGTGCGATTTTTGCGCCACGCTTTCGCCGAGAAGCGGTCCGACACCGGCCTTGGACGCAACGCTTTCATGACACGGACGCTGTGATGAGTAGCGTGGCGGCTCTCCCCGAACCAAGGCCGTCCGCTTTTCCAATGGCCGGCCCACGACATAGGTGAAGCGTAATGACCCCCAGGAACATGGCCCGCCTCGGCGGCCTGGCTCTGACCACCGCCCTGATGACGGGCGTGGCCGCCCCGGCTTTCGCCGGCTCCTTCTATCTGCAGGAACAGTCCGTGCGCGGCGCCGGACGCGCCTTCTCGGGCGAAGCCGCCGACCGCGGCGTCGGCTCGATGTGGTGGAACCCCGCCTCCATCGCCCGCAGCGGCCGTGAGGTCTCCGTCGGCATGCACGCCATCCGCATCGATTCCGAAGTGAAGAACGCCGGCTCCTACCTGACCTATCCGGGCGGCGTGGACGTGCCGGTGCGCAACCCGCGCAACACCGAAGTCGATCCGATCGAAAGCGGCCTGGTGCCGAACTTCGCCTTCGCCACCCCGATCGGCGACCGCTTCGCCGTCGGCGTCTCTGTGGCCGCCCCTTACAACTTCACCACCAAGTATGAGCAGAGCTCCTTCGCCCGCTACGACGCTCTGACGTCGGAACTGCGCTCGGGCGACGCCAGCCTGACCGTGGCCTATCAGGTCAACGACTGGCTGGACGTCGGCGCCGGGCTGAACGCCCAGTTCGTCAAGGCCAAGCTGACCTCGGCCATGCCGAACCTGTCGCCGCTGCTGCCTGACGGCTCCAACAGCCTGGAAGGCGACGGCTGGGACTTCGGCTGGAACGTCGGCGCCCAGGTGCACAAGGGCCCGTGGGACTTCGGCCTGTCCTACCGCTCCAAGATCGAGCATGAACTGGACGGCGACGTGGTCGTCTCCGGCCTGCTGGGCCCTCTGGCGGGCGCCAACGTCTCGACCGGCGGCAAGGCCAGCTTCAACACCCCGTGGTTCGCTTCGGCCTCGGTCCGCTACGCGGTCAACGACAAGCTGACCCTGAACGCCCAGGTCAACCGCATCGGCTGGTCCGAGTTCGACGCCATCACCGTCGAATACACGGGCGGCGGCGACGTCATCCACCAGAACTACAAGGACGTCACCACCGGCGCCATCGGCCTGGACTATGCGATCAGCGACAAGACCACGCTTCGCGCCGGCGTCGGCTATGACCCGACCCCGACCCGCGACAGCCTGCGCACCGCCCGCATCCCGGACGCCGACCGCTGGCTGTTCTCGGTGGGCGGCTCGACCGAAGTGACCGAGGGCGTCACCTTCGACGCCGGTCTGACCTACATCGCCTTCAGCGACTCGACCATCCACGACGACCGCACCCTGTATCAGGGCGCCATGACCTCGCACCTGCGCGGCGAGGCCGAAGGCTCGGCCCTGGTGGCCTCGGTCGGCGCGCGCTGGGCCTTCTGACCCAGACCCGACGACTGACGTGAAAACGGCGGCTCCCGCAAAGGAGCCGCCGTTTTTATATCCTCCCCATGTCATGGGGAGGTGGATCGGTCGCGGCAGCGAACG
>NZ_DAMCNG010000337.1:0-1902 GCF_032107865.1 Brevundimonas sp. | reverse complement strand
CCCGGCGGCGAAGGGCAGGCGCCGGTCGTCGACCAGGACGGTGCGGTTGCGTCCCGCCGCCGTCCACTGTTCGGCGCCTTGACCGCCCGGCATGGCGGCGACCGCGCGTCGCGCGCCGACGAAGCCGTCCAGCCAGGGGGTCGCATAGCCCAGACCCAGCACATCGTTGCCGTTGGCCGCGCCCCAGGCGTCTTCCAGCCGCCGCGCCAGCATGCGTCGCACCAGCGCGCCGGTCGGCTCGCCGTAGAAGGTGCGGAGATCGTCGATGCTGCGGCGCATGGCGGGCAGTATGGCGGAAAGTCTGCGCGACTTCACCCGTTCTGGGCGACGGAGGGTTCCTCTTCGCGCGGCTTAGGATAGGGTTTCGATAGGAGACCCCCTCATGACCCTGACCGTTCGCCAGTTTCCCTGTCTGTCCGACAACTACGGCTTCCTGATCCGCGATGAGGCGACGGGGCTGGTCGCCGCCGTCGATACGCCGGACGCCGAGGCGATCCTGGCCGATCTGGAGGCGTCGGGCTGGGGGCGGCTGGATCTGATCCTGAACACCCACTGGCACGCGGACCACACCGGCGGCAACGAGCGGCTGCAGGCCGAGACGGGTTGCGAGATCGCTGGGCCGGAAGAGGTGCGCCGCGCGGCGCCGCTGGATCACGTTCTGGTCGACGGCGAGGCGGTGCGGCTGGGCGAAACGGCCTTCGACGTGGTGGTGTCGCCCGGTCATACGCTGGGTCATGTGGTCTATCATGCGGCCGAGGACGAGCTGGCCTTCGTCGGCGACGTCATCTTCGCCCTGGGCTGCGGGCGGCTGTTCGAGGGGACGCCGCAGCAGATGTGGGACAGCCTGAACCGCATCGCCGCCTGGCCCGAGGCGACGACGCTTTACTGCGCCCATGAGTATACGGCCTCGAACGCCCGCTTCGCCCTGTCGCTGCCGGACGCCGACGAGGCGTTGAAGGCGCACGCCGAGGCCATCTTCGCCGCGCGTGAGCGGGGCGAGGCGACCGTACCGACTTCGGTGGGGATGGAGCGCCGCTTCAACCCCTTCCTGCGCGCCCGCGACGCCGCCGACTTCGCCGCGCGCCGCGCCCTCAAGGACGGCTTCAAGGGCTAGGACGCCCGCCGGATTTTCCAGTCACTCACCATCGGAGATGTTCATGCAGTTGAAGGATCGGGTCGCGATCGTGACCGGCGCGGGCGGGGGCCTGGGCCGCTGTCACGCCCTCTATCTGGCCGGCCAGGGCGCCAGGGTCGTGGTCAACGACCTGACCGAGGCGGCGGCCCAGGGCGTGGTGGACGAGATCGTCGCTGCGGGCGGCCAGGCGATGGCGGCGGCCGGTTCCGTCACCGACGTCGACGCGGTGCAGGCCATGGTCGAGGCGGCGATGAAGGCCTGGGGCCGCATCGACATCCTGATCAACAACGCCGGCATCCTGCGCGACAAGAGCTTCTCGAAGATGACGCTGGATGACTTCCGCCTGGTGGTGGACGTGCATCTGATGGGGGCGACCATCTGCTCCAAGGCGGTGTGGGAGATCATGCGCGCCCAGAACTACGGCCGCATCGTCATGACGACTTCGTCCTCGGGCCTCTACGGCAATTTCGGCCAGGCCAACTACGGCGCGGCCAAGCTGGCTCAGGTGGGCCTGATGCAGACCCTGGCCATCGAGGGCGCCAAGCATAACATCAAGGTCAACGCCCTGGCGCCGACCGCCGCCACCCAGATGACGGCGGGCATCCTGTCGGAAGAGGTGCTGAAGGCGCTGGACCCCGCCCTGGTCAGCCCCGGCCTGCTGGCGCTGGTGGGCGAGGCGGCGCCGACGCGGGCCATCTTGTGCGCGGGCGGCGGGCATTTCGCCACGGCCAACATCACCCTGACGCCGGGCGTGCGGATCGGCGGGG
>NZ_DAMCNG010000336.1:0-1908 GCF_032107865.1 Brevundimonas sp. | reverse complement strand
CGCAGCCTATCCGGCGCCCGACGGCTTCGCCCTGCCCGCCTATGTCGCCCGGCCCGAAGGCCCCGGTCCCTTTCCCGTCGTGATCGTCGTGTCCGAGATCTTCGGCGTGCACGAATACATCCGCGACGTCTGCCGCCGCCTGGCCAAGGCGGGCTATGCGGCCGTGGCCCCCGCCTTCTTCGTCCGCGTGCAAGACCCGGCTCCGCTCAGCGACATGCAGGCGATCATGCGCATCGTCGGCGCCGCCCGCTACGACCAGGTCATGGGCGACATCGGCGCCGGACTGGACTGGATCGGCGCCCAGTCCTGGGCGAAAGCCGACAAGGTCGGAATCACCGGCTTCTGCTGGGGCGGCAAGGTGGTGTGGCAGGCCATGGCCCGCTTCCCGACGCTGGACGCGGGGGTCGCCTGGTACGGCCGCCTATCCCCCGCCGCCACGGCCACCGACGAACAGAAGGCGGCGGGCCGCCCCTGGCCCATCGACCTGGCGGGCGAGCTGAAAGCCCCCGTGCTGGGCCTCTACGGCGGTGCAGACAGCGGCATTCCCAACGATACGGTCAAGACGATGAACGACGCCCTGAAGGCCGCCGGCCGGACCAACAGCCAGATCATCCTCTACGACGACGCCCCGCACGGCTTCCATGCCGACTACCGCGCCTCCTACCGCGAGGCGGACGCGAAGGACGGCTGGCGGCGGCTGCTGGCGCTGTTCGATTCGAGATTGAAGGACTGACCCTTCCTTCCGCTCACCCCGGCGGACGCCGGGGCCCAGTGCTTTGGCCGCAAGCGCAGCGCGGGAAACTAAGCAAAGAAAAACGGCCCGGCGCGTCTGCACCGGGCCGTCGTCGTTTCAGCGCGCGAAGACCATCAGGCCTTGGCGTCGAAATTCCCGCCGGTCGTGTTCGGATCGGCGTAGGCGCCGCCCGCCGCCGAGCCCGATCCCTTGGCCGCGACCACCACCATGGCCGCGCGCACGGTGCGGCCGAACAGAGCGTAGCCCGGCTGCAGCGTCTGGATGACGGCGCCGCCCGGCACGGTGTCCGAAGGCTGCTCCATCATCGCCTGATGCAGGTGCGGATCGAAGGCGTCGCCCGGCGCCGGATCGACGCGGGTCAGGCCGTTGGCCTCAAAGGCCGACAGCAGGGATTTCTGCGTCAGCTCCAGCCCGGTGAGCATGGCGGCCGCCGGGCCTTCGGCGTCCTTGGGCACCGTCGCCAGGCCGCGCTCCAGGGTGTCGGCCACGCCCAGCAGATCCTTGGCGAAGCGCTGAATGGCGTAGGCGCGGGCGTCGTTCTGCTGCGTCTCGGCGCGGCGCTTGACGTTCTCGGCCTCGGCCACGGCGCGCAGAGCGCGGTCCTTCCACTGGTCCCGCTCGGCGATCAGGGCGTCCACCACGGCGGTGTCGTCGCCCTCGGGCGCGAGGTCAGCCTCATGGATGTCCTGTTCGAGTTGATCCCGCGTCTCGTCGTTGATGTCGTTCACGTCTCTTGTCCGTCCAGAATCCGGCCCAGCACCCGGGCGGTATAGTCCACCAACGGTATGACACGGGCGTAGTTCAACCGCGCGGGCCCGATGACGCCGATGGCGCCCAGCACCCGCTGCCGGCCCGACATATAGGGCGCCGCGATCACGGCGGAACCCGAAAGCGAAAAGAGTCGCGTTTCCGCGCCGATATAGATGCGCACGCCCTGGGCCGCGCCGACGTCGTCCAGCAGGCCAATCAGCTGTTCCTTCTGCTCCAGATCGTCGAACAGCACGCGCACCCGCTCCAGATCCTCGGCCGCGCGGGCGTCCTGCAACAGATTGCCGCGCCCGCGCACGATCAGGTTGCGGTCGTGGCCCCCGCCGCCCGCGCCGCCGCTCCAGGCGGCCAGTCCATCCTCGACCAGACGGGCGGCGGCGGCGTCC
>NZ_DAMCNG010000335.1:920-1912 GCF_032107865.1 Brevundimonas sp. | reverse complement strand
GCCGCTCCGGCCGAGGCGCCCGCCGCCGACGCCGCCGCGACCCAGGCGACGCCTCCGGCTCCGAAAGCCTAAGGGCGAACGGACACGACAGACGACGGAAAGGCGGCCTTCGGGTCGCCTTTCTTCGTTTCGGCCTATTTCAGAGCGATCAATCCGGCGTCGGTCGGCGTGAACCCGCGGGCGTCGAAATAGAAGGGCCGAAGGTGCGGGTCGAAATCGACGTGCAGCCATTCGCAGCCCGTGGCCCGCGAACGGGCGACCGCTTCCTCGATCAAGGTCCGGGCCAGACCCTCCCGCTGGCGGCCCAGCGTCACCATGGTGTCCAGAATGAAGGCGTGAACGCCCCCGTCCCAGGCGACGTTCACAAAGCCGATCAACCGCGCCTTCTGTCGAAGGCACACCCAGCCCAGGCTGTAGTGATTGACCTGCGCCCACCAGTCGTCCGCCAACAGCCGGTGCTCGAAGCATTCGGCGTGAAGGGCGTTGACCTCGGCGTTATCAAACGCGCCGCGCCATGCGGTGATGATCTCGTCGGAAGGCGTCTCTGGCTTCATGCTCAAGTTATGAGCGGGCGAGCGATCCAGCGTCAACGCCGCCAAACAGGCCTCAGAGGCGACGGAAGATCGCAGAGGTGAAGTTGTCGGCCGTCAGGCGGGCCTCGACCTCGACCAGGGTCTCGACCACCACGCCGCCGCGCGCGCCGGTCGCGTGGATGATGCGCTCGGCGTCCAGCATCAGGGCCGAATGGCCGGTCCAGTCGCCCTCTGCAGAAGACAGCCAGATCACCAGGTCGCCGCGCTGCGCGCCCTCTCGCGACACGGCGCGGCCCAGGCGGGCCTGCTCTTCCGCTCGGCGGGGGCCCGGCAGACCGCAGGCCAGCAGGGCCTGTTGCACCAGGCCAGAGCAGTCGATCTCCAGCGAAGACCGGGCGCCCAGGGCGTGCGGGCGGCCCAGCAGGCGCTCGGCCACGGCGACCAGATCACGTTCAAATG
>NZ_DAMCNG010000335.1:0-780 GCF_032107865.1 Brevundimonas sp. | reverse complement strand
GGAAACGGAGGCCACGCGGCGCGTCGCCAAGGGCGCGCCGGGCGCCAAAGCCTCAATCGAGACCCAGCCGACCACGCCGTCGCGGCGGGCGCGGCCCCAGGCGCGATCCTGACGGCGCTCCAGCACGTCGAAGGCCTCGCCGAACAGCAGCTGGTCGATGCGCTGACCGTCGTCCGCGATGATGTCGGCAACCGGCAGACGGCAGTGAGCGGGGTCGGTCCGGCGATAGGCTTCGGCCCGCATCAGGCCTTCCAGCGCCTGCTCGGCCAGCACCACGCGATCCCCGTCCCGCAGGATCAGGGGCGCGCCAGGCGGCAGCAGGGCCAGGACATCGGTCAAGCGGCGGTCTCTAGACGGCTCGGACAATTCGAGCCGCCCACCCTAGGCGCCGATCCCGAAGGGGGCGTTAACAGCCTTGGCTATTTGACGAATTTGTCGCTGAGGTAGCGGAAGCAGGCGCGGATGGCCTGGGCTTCGCCGCCTTCGGGCCAGCCGGAGCGGGCGCGCGGGTTCCAGGCGAAGACGTCCATGTGCGCCCAGCTGCCGGTCGTCGGGGCGAACTTCTGCAGGAACAGGGCGGCCGTCACCGATCCGGCCTGCGCCCAGGCGGCGGAATCGTTGCGCACATCGGCGATCTCGCTGTCCAGAGAGGCGCGATAACCCGCCCACAGCGGCATCCGCCACAGGGGGTCGCCCACGGCGCGGCCGGCGTTCAGCACGCCCTCGGCCAGGGCGTCGTCGTCGGTGTAGAGCGGCGGCAACTCCGGCCCCAGGGCGATG
>NZ_DAMCNG010000334.1:0-1913 GCF_032107865.1 Brevundimonas sp. | reverse complement strand
ACCGCTCGGCGCGAAGCGCCGCTTCAGGCCCTGGCCGAGGAACTGGTCGCCGCCTATGGCGCCGCCGCGACCGTCATCACCGCCGATCTGGCCGAGCCCGAGGCGCCTGCGCGTCTGGTTGAAGCGATCGCGGCGCGAGGCCTGAACGTCGACGGCCTGATTAACAATGCGGGCTTCAGCCGCACCACGGGCTTTCTGACGACCGATCCGGCGGACCATGCCGCCATGATCCGGGTCATGCTGACCGCGCCGGTCGAGCTGTCGCGCCTGTTGCTGCCGGCCATGGTCGCGCGCGGCTGGGGCCGGGTGCTGAACGTGGCTTCCCTGGCCGGACAGATGCCGGCGACGGGCGGCGACACCCTGTACGGCCCGATCAAGAGCTTCCTGATCAAGGCGTCGCAGGGGCTGTGGCTGGAGACGCAAGGGACCGGCGTGCACGTCACCGCCCTGTGCCCCGGCTACACCTATACCGAGTTCCACGACGTCAACGGTTCGCGCGAACAGGTTTCGGCCGCCTATCCCAAGTGGATGTGGATGGACGCCGACCGCGTGGCGCGCATCGGCTGGGATGCGGTCGAGGCCAATCGGCCGCGCGTGACGCCGGGCTTCGCCAACAATGTGCTGGCGGCGCTGGGCGGGCTGCTGCCCGACGCCCTGGCGCTGAAGATGGTCGGCGGCCACGCCAAACGGCTGGACCGCCTCTGACGCCCCAGGCGAGAGCTTAGTGGCCGCCGGACGGGTAGGGGGTGGTGACGCCCGCGCTGAACATCCCCGGCAGGGCCTCGCCCAGGCCCATCAGGATGAACTGGATCGCCAGGGCGCACAGGATCAGACCCAGCACCCGCACCACGATGGCCATGCCGACGTCGCCCAGGATGCGGCTGATCGGGCCGGTGGCGGCGAAGCACAGGAAGGTGACGACGCAGGCGGCGACCATGGCGGTCAGCGAGGCCGCCGTGCCCGCCGCGCCCAGCTTCTGGGCCTCGCCCGACTGGATGATGATGGCCGAGATGGCGCCCGGTCCGATCATCAGGGGAATGGCGAAGGGCACGATCAGGCGCTTGAACCGGCGCTTGGCGTAGCCGCGCACGTCCTGGGCGTCGGTCGCGGCGTCGGCGTCGGCGAAGATCTTGAGGAAGTCCTCGCGGGCCATGTCCAGGCCCAGCAGCAGCAGCAGGATGCCGCCCGCGATGCGGAAGGCCGCCAGCGAAATGCCGAAGAACTGCAGCAGGCCCAGGCCCGTGAAGAAGAAGAAGCCGAGGAAGACCGCCGCGAAGGCGCAGATCATGGCCGAGACGGTGATGCGCTGACGCAGGGAGGCGCCCGCCGTGGCCGCTGCGAAGATCGGCACATTGCCGATCGGGTCCAGCAGGGCGAACAGCGCCACGAACAGGTTGACCCCCAGATCGACCGCGTTCATTGCTTCATCCCGCCCTTAAAACCCGCCGCGCGACCGCGACCCCTTGTCTCACCTATCGGGGCATCCGCGCGCGCCTGCAAGCCGCCGAGAGCCGGAAATGTCGCAAGATCGCCCTAATCGCCCCTTCGACCCGCGCGTGATCTGCGCCCTGGACGTGCCGACGACCGATGAGGCGCGCGCCCTGGTCGCGCGGATCGGCGACGCGGTCGGCTTCTACAAGGTCGGGCTGCAGCTGTTCGCCTCGGACGGCATGGGGCTGGCGCGCGAGCTGAAGGCGTCGGGCGCCCAGGTGTTTCTGGACTGGAAGCTGCACGACATCGGCGCGACGGTGGAGAAGGCGACGGCGGTGCTGGCGAACGCGGGCTGCGACCTGCTGACCGTTCATGCCCGGCCGCAGGTGTTGGCGGCGGCGGCGCGCGGCGCGGCGGGCTCGGACCTGAAGATTCTGGGCGTCACCGTTCTGACCAGCCTGACCGACGAGGATCTGAAGGCC
>NZ_DAMCNG010000333.1:0-1916 GCF_032107865.1 Brevundimonas sp. | reverse complement strand
CACGGGCGCCTCGGTCATCGCCGACGGCGGCATCAAGTTCTCGGGCGATCTGGCCAAGGCCATCGCGGCGGGCGCCAATGTCGCCATGATGGGCTCGATGTTCGCGGGCACGGACGAAAGCCCCGGCGAGGTCTTCCTGTATCAGGGCCGGTCCTACAAGTCGTATCGCGGCATGGGCTCGGTGGGCGCCATGGCGCGCGGCTCGGCCGACCGCTACTTCCAGAAGGAAGTCTCGTCCGAGAAGCTGGTCCCCGAAGGCATCGAGGGCCAGACCGCCTACAAGGGGCCGATCGCCCCGGTGGTGCATCAGTTGGTCGGCGGCCTGCGCGCCTCCATGGGCTATGTCGGCGGCGCCACCATCCCGGACTTCCAGGAGCGCGCGCGTTTCGTCCGCATCACCAATGCGGGCCTTCGTGAAAGCCACGTCCACGACGTGATGATCACGCGCGAGGCGCCCAACTATCGTCAGGGCTGACCTGATCCGCTCCCGGCCCCGGCCGGGAGCGGTTTTGTTTTAGGCTTGCAGAACAGGAGACGGGCGTGACGATCGAACTCACCTATCTGGCGGCGACGCTGGTGCTGGCCCTGGTGCAAATCATGGCGCCGGCCGCCGCGCGTGACCTGAAGTTCGGTCTGAAGTGGGGGTTCGGAACGCGAGACCACACGCCCGGAACGACCGGCCCCGTGGTCGCGCGTCTGGACCGCGCCCAGGCCAATCTGTTCGAGACCCTGCCGCTGTTCATCGGCGCCGTGCTGATCGCGCACGTCGCCGATCGGACCGGCGCGCTGACGGCCTGGGGCGCGGCCCTCTACTTCTGGGCGCGCGTCGCCTATATCCCGCTGTACGCCCTGGGCGTTCCCTATATCCGGTCGCTGGTCTGGCTGGTCTCGCTTGCGGGACTGGCGCTGTGCCTTCTGGCCCTTTTCATCCGAGTCTGATTTGACCCCAGCCGCCCGTCTGGCCGCCGCCGCCGCCATCATCGACAGCATTTCCCAAGGCCGCCAGCCCGCCGACGCCGTGCTCAAGGCCTGGAGCCAGCAGAACCGCTATGCCGGTTCGGGTGACCGCCGCGCCATCGCCGAGCGTGTCTATCAGGTGCTGCGCGGGCGTGGTCGCCTGTCGGCCTTCATGGGCGGGCGTCAGGATGGACGCGCCCTGATCGTCGGCGCTCTGTCGGTGCTGGACGGCGCGACGCTGGAGGAGATCGAGGCCCTCTACAACGGCGAAGGCTATGGCCCGCGTCCTCTGTCCAAGCACGAGCGCGGCCGCGTCATGGCGGGCGAGGACGCGGTCGATCTGGCCGAGGTCGCCCTGCCGGATTTCGTGACGGCGGACCTGAAGGCGACCCACGGCGACCGTTGGCGTGAAGAGGTCGAGGCCCTGAGCGGCCGCGCCCCGGTGGACCTGCGGGTCAACGGTCTGCGCGCCACGATGGAAGAGGTCGAGACCGAACTGCGCGACGCGGGCCTGTCGCCCCAGCGCACCGAACTGTCGGGCTGGGGCCTGCGTCTGGACGCCGAGCCTGCGCCGAACGTGCAGCCTCTGGACGGCTTCCAGAACGGTCATTTCGAGATTCAGGACGAGGCCAGTCAGGTCGTCGGCTGGCTGTCCGGCGCCTTCCCCGGCGCGACGGTGGTGGACTATTGCGCGGGCGGCGGCGGCAAGACGCTGGGCCTGGTGCAGGCCATGCAGGGGCAGGGGTCGCTGATCGCCTGCGACGTCTCGGCCAAGCGTCTGGACAATGTGAAGCCGCGACTGGCGCGCGCGGGCGTCGAGGCTGACCTGCGCCTGCTGGGCACGAACGGCGGCGGGGTCGAGGATCTGAACGGTCAGGCCGATGTGGTGCTGGTCGACGCGCCGTGCTCGGGCTCGGGCGCCTGGCGGCGTCGGCCGGAGGACAGCTGGCGCCTGACGG
>NZ_DAMCNG010000332.1:0-1936 GCF_032107865.1 Brevundimonas sp. | reverse complement strand
CCGACCACCGCCGCCAGACCTGCGCTGGCCAGGGCGATGCGCCCCAGACGCCAGACCGCGCGCGGGCTGGGCCGGTAATGGCCGCGCCGCCACAGGGTCGCCGCCAGCAGGACGACATTGGTCCAGGCCGAAGCGCTGACCGCCGCGGCGATGCCCGACACCCCCATGCCTGCGTTGAACAGGCCGATGGCCAGCACGGCGTTCACCGCCACGGACACCAGAGCGAACACCATGGGCCTGCGCGTATCGCCGCGCGCGAAGAAGGCCGGAGCCAGAATGCGGATCAGCACGAAGGCGGGCACGCCCCAGCCGAAATGCAGCAGGGCGTGGGCCGTGTTGACAGCGTCCACCTGCAGGAAGGCCCCGCGCGTGAACAGGGCGTCGATCAGGAAGTAGGGCATGGCCATCAGAGCCGCCGCCGCCGGCAAGGTCAGGGCCATGGACAGGATCAGCGCCTCGTCCATCGACGCCTGCTGCTGGCCCTTGTCCTCGGACGCCACCGCCGACGACAGCTTGGGCAGAAGGGCGATGCCGATCGCCACCCCGACCAGGCCCAGCGGCAGCTGATAGAGGCGATCCGCCGTCGCCAGCCAGGCGCGACCGCCGTCGACGAAGCTGGACAGGTTGCCGGAGATGAAGACGTTGATCTGGGTCGCGCTATTGCCGATGGCGGCGGGAATGGCGGTGATGATGATGGCCTTCACCGCCGGGGTCATCTTCGGCAGGCTGAGACGGATGTTCGCCCCGGCCCGGCGCGCGGCCCACCAGCACAGACCCGCCTGCGCCACGCCCGCAACCAGCACGGCCCATGAGGCGGCGTAGGCGGCCTCGATCTGGTCGCCCTTCACCGGGATGACGGCGGCCAGCATGATGACGTTCAGCAGGATCGGATAGGCGCCCGAGACGATAAAGCGTCCCCGCGCGTTCAGCACCCCGCTGAGCAGGGCGGCGATCGCCATACAGGGCAGATAGGGCATGGTGATCTGGGTCAGGATCACCGCCAGCTTAAACCGCGCCGGATCGTCCAGGAAGCCGACATTGATGACGGTCATCAGCCACGGCATGGCGAGTTGGGCGACGATGGTCAGGGCCACGGTGACGGCGGCCACGGCGGCCAGAGCGTCGGTCGCCACCTTGTCGGCCGCCGCCTCGCCTTCGCTCTTCAGCGTCTTGGCGTAGGCGGGTACGAAGGCGGCGGCGAAGGCCCCTTCGGCGAAGATGCGCCGGAACAGATTGGGGAAGTTCAGCGCTGTGTAATAGGCGTCGGCCGCCGGCCCCGCCGAGGCGCCCAGCGCCGCCGTGATGACCAGATCGCGCGCGAACCCGGCCAGCCGGCTGAGCAGGGTCATGGCGCTGAAGATGGCTGAGGACCGCGCCACGCCGCCCGTCTTGGCTGTTGCAGCAGACGCAGGCGGTTGGACGACTGGTTCGACCGTGGCGTTTGCCGCAGAAATCGGCGCGGCCGGTTCGATGGGATCGATCTTGTCGTTCACGATTGGTCTCTACGCTCGCCCGACCAACGCCTTAGCGCGCCTGCGGGCCGCTGGATACGGGCTTGCGACCCAACGCGCCTTCCAGATCAGAGACGTCGCGCACGCTGGCGCGCACAGGGGTGATGCGCCGCCCGGCCGGACCCTGAGGCGCGCGGTCCAGCACTTCCAGCAGGTCGGCCTTCAGCGCCTCCAGCTTCGACTTGCCCTTCGGTTTCCGGCCGTCGGCGTCGGTGATGTAGAAGCCGTCCACCGCCCGCTCGCCGAAGCTGGCGACGTGGGCCGAGCGGGTCGAGTAGCCATGCCGGGAAATCGTGCGCGCCAGGTCCGCCAGCAGACCCGGCCGGTCGGCGCCCGACACCTCGATCACCACAGCGCTGGTCCCCGTATCGGCGTCGATCCGCACAACGGGCCGCACCTCGAACACGGCGCGGCGGGCGCCGACG
>NZ_DAMCNG010000331.1:0-1949 GCF_032107865.1 Brevundimonas sp. | reverse complement strand
CTCACTCGCCCAGCGGGTTTTCGCCTGCGGCGCAGAGCCGTTGATCATGCCGGCCAGACGCGGGCTGACGACGAAGCCGTCCTGCGCCAGCGCCTCGGCGTCGCCGAACAGCTCGGACCAAGCCAGGGCGCCGTGCTGCTTCTGGGCCAGGGCCAGCATGGGCACCACGCCCGGCGCCCCGGTCGAGCGCCCGCTCAACACCGCATCCCCGAACGCCAGAGGCTTGCCGTTCTCATAGAAGAGTTCCGGCGTGGCGGCGGCCGGCGCAGTCTCGCGCCCGTCATAGACGGTGACGGCGCCGCTTTCGGCTTCATAGAACATCATGAAGGCGCCGCCGCCCAGACCCGAGGACTGCGGCTCGGTCAGGCCCAGCACCGCCTGGATCGCCACCGCCGCGTCCACGGCCGAACCGCCGCGCGCCAGCACCTTCATCCCCGCCTCGACAGCCAAAGGATTGGCCGCCGACACGAACGGCCCCCTAGCGACGGACGCCTGCGCCCCGATCGGCGCTTCAGCCGGAACCGGCGCCGCCTCGGCCTGAATCCCTTCCGCCGTCGTCGCGCAACCCGTCAGCAACAGGGCCGCAAACGCCGTCCCGGCTGTGAGAGAGGAAATCCTGCGCGCAGGACGCAGATGGGGGAAGGAAAAGGCGCGCACTCAAGCACTCCGGGACATTACAGGGAGGCTTTATGCCTAGGCCCGCAGGCCTCCGAGGCCAACCCCGCATTTTCTCAAGATTTTCTGAGAAAACCTGCTTGCCAGCCCGAAGGCGACCCGCTAGATACCCGGCCCTGCCCGCAAGGCAGTGCGCACCCGTAGCTCAGCTGGATAGAGCACCAGACTACGAATCTGGGGGTCAGGAGTTCGAATCTCTTCGGGTGCGCCATCTCTCCTTACATTGTGGTGAGAAGGCAGAACGGTCGTAAGATTCGCCGTCTGCTTAACCTGGCGGGCGACGCACTCTTTGCGCGACCGATGCCTCCACGGCCAAGTTAATATAAAATCAACGTTTCTGCGCCTTGGCAGGAACGACCGTTGCATTGTGGCCGTTTCTTGTCCCGGAGGAACGCCTGAGATGGTGTGGGAGAGGGACGCAAGCCGGACCGCCGGAGGTGGTAGGTCGAACCTGCCCGCAAGGGCATGGTGACGCGCGCGGTCAACGTGCGCCGTTCCGTCTCTGCGCCGGCCGATCTGGCCGCCCTGCGCAACCTCGCCTCCATCACTCGACTGAGCGATGAAGAGCGCGCCCTGGTTCGACGGCTGTGCATGTTTCAGGAGGCGGTGCCCGCAGGCCAGCCCTTCGATCCCGACGGCCGAGCCGCCTCGCCGCGCCTTATCCTGAGCGGATGGGCGTGTCGCCAGCGCATTCTGGCCGACGGCCAGCGCCAGATCTTCGGCTTCCTGCTGCCCGGAGATTCCGTGGGGCTGAGCCTTGATCCGCGCCCGCTGGACGAGACGACTATCATCGCCCTGACGCGGGTCGAATATGTCGACGCCCTGATGCTGCGTGAGATTCTGGCGCTTCAAGACCCGCGCCACGACCGGCTGCGTCGCGCCCTGGCGACATCGCGTCGATACGAGGAAACCTGCCTGCTGAACCATGTGGTGCGGCTGGGCCGGCAATCCGCCCAGGCGCGGCTGGCCCATCTGCTGCTGGAGTTGCGCGACCGACTGCAACGCGCCGGCCTGTGCACCAGCGACCGCCTGCACCTGCCGCTGACCCAGGAGACCCTGGCCGACGCCCTGGGCCTGAGCCTGGTCCATGTCAGCCGCACCCTGGGCCAGATGCGGCGCGGGCGGCTGATCGCCATGCAGAGCGGCTGGGTCACCCTTCTGGACGAGGCCTATCTGCGCGCCGCCAGCGATTATGGCGTCGACGACCACGCCCTTCACTGAAACCAGAACGAAAAGAGAGAGCGAGCGTCATGAGCCCCCACCGACAACCCTCT
>NZ_DAMCNG010000330.1:0-1958 GCF_032107865.1 Brevundimonas sp. | reverse complement strand
GCCCCCGCTGCAGCCGTCCCAGGCGGGAGCGCCGGCGCTCATGCCGACGCTTCCAGCGCTCCGGCCTGGGCGCAGCGCATGCGCAGCGAACAGGCGTCCCGTCACCGAAGGCACATGATCGCGCAGGCCGTGAAGGACGGCGACCGTCCGGGCGCGCCCGCCAATCCCGACATCAGCCAGAAGGACGACTAGCATGAAATTCAAGCGCCCCATCCAACGCTATGGCCGGACCCCTCAGCCGGAAACGCCCTACCAACGGGCCGGTCAGATGTGGGACGACCGGATCGGCTCCGCTCGCGTTCAGGCCCGCAACTGGAGGCTGATGGCCTTCGGCTGCATGATGATCAGCGGCGGTCTCGCGGCCGGCAATGTCTGGCAGTCGACCCAGAGCCGCGTGGCGCCCTATGTGGTCGAGGTCGATCGGCTGGGCGAGGCGCGATCGGTCGCGCCCGCTATCCAGAACTATCGTCCGACCGACGGCCAGATCATCTGGCACCTCGCGCGCTTCGTCGCCAACGTCCGTTCCGTCTCGACCGACCCCGTGCTGGTCAAACAGAACTGGTTAGAGGCGTACGACTTCGCCACGGACCGTGGAGCGCGGTTTCTCAATGAATACGCCCGCACCAACGACCCGTTCGCCATGATCGGCGAGCGCAGCGTGTCGGTGCAGGTCACTAGCGTCGTGCGCGCATCGGATTCGTCGTTCCAGGTGAAATGGGTCGAGCAGACCTATGAGCGGGGCAGCCTCGCCAGGACCGAGCGCTGGACGGCGATCCTGACGACGGTCTTTCGCACCCCGAAGACGGCCGACGCGCTTCGCAAGAACCCTCTTGGTCTGTTCGTCAACGCGATCGACTGGTCCCGCGAACTCGACACGACCGCGCCGACGCAGCCGCCGGTCGGAGCGGCGCCGCCTCTCGTTCCAGCCATCACCGCCATCGAAGGAGATACGCCGTGATCCGTTTACCGCTTGCCGGGGTCTCCGCCCTGGCGCTCGCCGCGTGCGCAGGGAAGACCCCGCCGCCCGCCATCGCCTACGACCCCGTCGACTTCCAGCCCGCCGTCGTCGCGGCGGAACCGCCGACCCCGGTCGAGATCGTAGAAACCCCGGTTCCGTTGCCGCTGCCGGGCCAACTCCAGCCTGCGCCTTCCGCGCGCCGCGAGACCGGCTCGCCCACGGCCAGCGTCGAGGCCGCAAACCGCGCCGCGACGCAGGAGCCGTCACGCTCGGGCTACGTCAACGCCGTGCAGGTCTACCCCTGGACCGATGGGGCGCTCTACCGGCTCTACGCCGCGCCGGAACGAGTCAGCGACATTGCGCTTCAGCAGGGCGAGGAACTGATCGCGGTCTCGGCCGGCGATACAGTGCGTTGGGTCATAGGCGATACGGTGAGCGGAGCCGGCGACCATCGGCGGGGGCATGTCCTGGTCAAGCCGTTCGCGGCAGGGCTGCACACCAACATGGTCATCACCACGACGCGTCGCGCCTATCACCTCGCGCTCGAAAGCACCGATGCGACCGCGATGGCGGCGATCTCCTGGACCTATCCGCAGGACCGGTTGCTGGCGCTGCAAAGGGGAAATGACGCAGCGGCGGCGGCGCAGACCGTCGCGCTCGCCGTCGCCGTCGAGAACCTGCGCTTCCGCTATGCGATTACCGGGGATGCGCCGCCGTGGCGGCCGCTCCGCGCCTGGGACGACGGGGCGAAGGTCTATATCGAGTTTCCGGCCCGGCTCGATCAGGGGGAGGCGCCGCCGTTGTTCGTCGTCGGCCCGCTCGGCGACGCCCAACTCGTGAACTACCGGGTCAGCGGACACCATTACATCGTCGACCGGCTGTTCGCCGCGGCGGAACTGCGCATGGGCGAAGCGCCGCAGCGGGTCGTGCGGATCACCCGGACCGATGGCGATCAGCGGCGGGGCCGGAGGGCGTCGCAATGATCGACGAGCCCGACACG
>NZ_DAMCNG010000329.1:0-1965 GCF_032107865.1 Brevundimonas sp. | reverse complement strand
CTCCGGCGGCGCGCCTGCGGCGGCGGCGAGGGCGGACTGGCGCTTGGCGAACATGGTCAGGGCGTCGGCTCGGGCTTGCAGGCGCCGCACAGACGCGGCGCCCCTCAGCCTCAGTTAAGCCCTGCGCCGGTTAAGAAAGCCTAACGGCGCGTTCACCACGTTCGCGTGACGCGCCGGATGCGACGATCAGTCCGGTTTCGATTCATCCGGCTTGACCGTGACGGTCGGCGTTTCGGGCTTGTCGGTCTTCGCCTCGGCCGTTTCGACCTTGTCTTCGCCTGGCTCGGTGATGACGATCCCCTCGGGCGCGGCGGCCAGCTTGGTCAGGTCGCCGCCGGCGCGCAACACGTCCAGCGCCCGCTCCAGCTGATAGTCCTTGTCCTTGGCGTAGTCGGCGCCGGGCGCTTCGCGCGGGGTGTGCGGCCCCTTGCGCTCGGCTCCGATGGAGGAGTCCAGCGCCGTCGAATAGGCCGCCTCGGAATAGATGAAGCTGGAGCGCGAGACGATGCGCGCCTCGGCCTCGGAGCGCGCGACCTCCAGGTCCGGCTCGATGCCGATCTTCTGGATCGAGCGGCCCGACGGCGTGTAGTAGCGCGCCGTGGTGATCGACAAGGCGCCGTCCTGGCCGCCGCGCAGCGGGATCACCGTCTGCACCGACCCCTTGCCGAAGCTGGTCAGGCCGACGACCGTCGCCCGCTCCTGATCCTTCAGGGCGCCGGCCACGATCTCGGACGCCGAGGCCGAGCCGTAGTTGATCAGCACCACCACCGGCAGGCCGCCGGTCAGGTCGCCCGGCTTGGCGGCGTAGCGTTCGATGTCCTCGGGCTTGCGGCCGCGCTGGCTGACGATCTCGCCACGCTCCAGGAAGGCGTCCGACACGTCGATGGCCGCCGTCAGAAGACCGCCGCCGTTGTTGCGCAGGTCCAGCACATAGCCCTTGAGGCCCGGCTTCTCACGCTTCAGCCGCTCGATGGTCTCGGTCAGCTCGCGGCCGGTGTTCTCGTTGAAGGTCGAGATGCGCAGATAGCCGAAGTCGCCTTCCAGGCGGCCGGTGACGGATTCGACCTTGATGACCTCGCGCGTCAGCACGACCTCACGCGGCTCCTCGCCGTCGCGCAGGAAGGTGACGGTGACGCTGGTGCCGGTGGCGCCGCGCAGCTTGTCCGAAACCTCGGACACCGTCAGACCGGCCGCGTTCTGGCCGTTGACCGCGCTGATCACATCGCCCGCCTGAACGCCCGCACGGCCCGCCGGGCTGTCGTCCATCGGCGAGATGACCTTCACCAGTCCGCCCTCGGAGGTGATGGTCAGGCCCACGCCGGAATATTCGCCCGAGGTCCGTTCGCGCAGGTCGCCGAACGCCTTGGCCGGCAGATAGTTGGAGTGCGGATCGAGCGCCGTCATCATGCCCTGCAGGGCGGCCTCGATCAGCTTCTTGTTGTCGACCGGGACGACGTAGGCCTGCTCGACGATGCCCAGCACGTCGCCGAACATCTCGAGCATGCGGAAGGTCTCGTTGCGCGGGGTCTGGCTGGCCACGGCCGCCGCCGATCCGCCCAGCGCCAGGGCGGCGGCGCCCACGAGAAGCAGTTTACGCATTCGGTCTCTTTCCATCGGATCCGCTTTCGGCTCCGGTCGTCCAGGGCGGCGCAAGCGCCACGACGGCGCGCACGACAGTTGCGCCGATACAAACAGCGTCCGCGCCGATTTGAAAGGAATTTCGCGCGGTTGGCCCGCTACTGCAGCCAGGGCGCGGGATCGATGGGCCGTTCCTGGCGCCGCAGTTCGAAATAGGCTTCGCCGTCCTCGCCGGTGCGGCCCAGGGTCTGGCCGTCCCCGACGCGCTGGCCGGTCTCGACCTCCAGCCTATCCAGACCCGCGATCACGGCCCGCCAGCCGGGGCCGAGATCGAGGATCACCACCTCGCCCCACTCCTTCAGCGGCCCGGCGTAGGCGACGCGGCCC
>NZ_DAMCNG010000328.1:0-1974 GCF_032107865.1 Brevundimonas sp. | reverse complement strand
GGTGGCCGGTCCGGTCGGGGCGGCGGTCGGCGGCGCCGCCGGCGCGGCGGTCGGTCACGCCCAGAAGCCGCACTGATCCCTCAGCAATGAATGCGGCCGCGTCGTGCGGCCGCATTCTGCGTCCTGGCGGCCCTATTGCCGCTAAATCCTATGAAAACGGGCCGTAGAGCTTGATTTCGGCGCGAAATTCGGCTTTGGCCTCGCGCCGGGTCGAGCGCGTCGAGATGCGCCTTCCGACCTGATCTATGGCTGTCGCTCCGGCGATCGGCCTTTTTCGCCGTCTCCATTCCCTATCAAGGACACCCGCCTCTCAGCATGCGCGACCTCAAGAACACCGGCTTCAACGACCGCCTGTCCGCCCAGAAAGACGCCAAACAAGCCCTGCTGGCCCGGTTCAAGCCGAAGCCGACGGTTCAGGATCCCGAGTTCGAGAAACTGGCCGAAAAGCGCGCCGCCGAGAAGGAGGCGATCCGCCAACAGCACGAACTGGCCAAGGCCGAGGTTCGCCGCGAGAAGGCCGAGCAGGACGCGGTCCGTCTGGCTGCTGAAATGGCTGCTCAGGACGAGGTCGACGCCGCCAAGCGCGCCGCCCGCAAGGAACGCAAGCAACTGACCAAGGAAGAGCAGAAGGCGGCCCGCGACGCGCGCTACGCCGCTCGCAAGGCGCGCCAGCGCTGAGTTGAAGTCGCCCCGGCCTAGGCCGGGGCGCTCACACGCGGCCTACTGGTAGATGGTGCCCTTGCTGGTGCAAGTGCCGGTTCGGATGAGCTCGTAGTGGGAGGTCATCGTTCCGGTGGCGAATTCAGCTACGCCAGCATAGCCATTGTAACAGACGCCCACATGGTAGCCGACCCGAACCGTCTTGGTTGCGTCGCTGAAGTAGATGTAGTCGTAGAGGGGTTCAGACCATGGCGTGGCGAGCGCTGCGGTGGATAGAGCCGCGCTTACGATCGCCGTCACACATGCAATAGCCTTGATTGAGCGAGCCATCTTCGGATCTCCGTTGATTATCGATCCGTCAGGCTTCCATGAGAAACGATGGTTTCTCAAGTCGCAAATCCGTGATCTTTGAGTTTAGGGCTGGGGCGCGCTGTCCGAAAGCAACGAGGGCATGGCTTCAGCGTTACAGGGGCGAAGATTGCTGCGACGGGACGCCGCCGCCCCTTGGATCGCGGGCGCGACGACCTAACTGCAAGGCTGATCTTCACCCAGCACTGCCAACGGGAGCCGTCATGAACGCCATCGACACCGGTCTTAAGCCCAAGGAACGCGCCGACGTCGCGCGCGAACTGTCCAAAGCTCTGGCCGACAGCTACGCCCTCTATCTGAAGACGCACGGCTATCACTGGAACGTGCGCGGGCCGGAGTTCTTCAGCCTGCACAACCTGCTGGAAGAGCAGTACCGCGAGATCTGGGCCGCGCTGGACGATATCGCCGAGCGCATCCGCGCCCTGGGCGAACTGGCCCCGCAGAGCGGCTCGGCCTTCGCCAACCTGACCTCGATCAAGGACGGTGATCCTGAGAAGGATTCGTCCGAGATGCTCAAGGAGCTGATCAAGGACCACGGCGTGGTCATCGCTACCGCCCGCGCGGCCCTGGACGCGGCTGACGAGGTCGGAGACGAGGCCTCGGTCGACCTGATGACGCAACGCCTGGCCGCCCACGAAAAGGCCGCCTGGATGCTGCGCTCCAGCCTGGGCGACCGTTAAGACGAAGGGGATGGCCGTTCCCGCCTCACGGAACGGTAATCTTCGCGTCTGAAAAGCGCCGGATTGGGCGGTCATGCAGATCGCTGATTTCCGGCGCCGTCAGACGCCGCTATACGGACATCGCATGAACCTCGGCCGCCTCACGCCGCTGAAGACGACCGGACGCCGGGCAGTGGCTGCGGCGCCCGCCGCCATGGCCGTCACCCTGGCGGTCATGGGCGTGGCCATGTCGGCCAGTTCGACCCCCCGCCCCGACATCGACCGC
>NZ_DAMCNG010000327.1:0-1982 GCF_032107865.1 Brevundimonas sp. | reverse complement strand
GCCTTCGCTGCGGCGACCGACGGCGCCCGCGCCGTGCGCGCCGCCGGTCTGCAGGAGCGTCTGACCTTCGACAGCTTCGTCGAGGGCCACGGCAACGCCTTCGCCCTGGCCATCGCCAAGCAGGTGGCGACCTGGGCCGACGGCCACTTCAACCCCGTCTTCTTCTGCGGCCCCTACGGCTACGGCAAGACGCACCTGCTGAACGCCATCGCCTGGGAGGCCCAGCGCCTGCGCCCGGACGCCAAGGTGGTTTATCTGACCGCCGAACGCTTCCTGTCGACCTTCGTGCGCGCCATGCAGGACCGCTCGACCGCGGCCTTCAAGGAAAGCCTGCGCTCGGCTGACATGCTGCTGCTGGACGACGTCCAGTTCGTTGGCGGCAAGACCTCGACCCAGGAGGAGCTGCTGAACACCCTCACGGCCCTGATTGAGGACGGCAAGCGCATCGTCCTGTCGGCTGACCGCGCGCCCATGGCCCTGACCGACGTCGAGCCGCGCCTGCGCAGCCACCTGGCGGCGGGCCTGACCTGCCCGGTCGAGGCGGCGGATCGCGACCTCAAGGTCGCCGTAGCCCAGTCGCGCCTGAACGCCCTGGCCCAGCTGGGCGTCGTCTCGGGCGAGGCCCGCGCCGACGTGCTGGAGCACCTGATCGACCGCACCCCCGGCTCCATGCGTGAGCTGGAAGGCGCCGTGAACACCCTGGCCGCCGTCGCCGGCAGCCGTCTGTCGGCCCTGACGGTCGATGAGGTCCAAACCCTGCTGGGCGCCGCCCTGCGCACCGGGCCGGAGCGCCGCATCACCGTCGACGAGATCCAGAAGACGGTGGCCGAGCACTTCAACCTCAAGCAGGCCGACCTGCTGAGCGAGCGCCGCACCCGCGCCATCGCCCGCCCGCGCCAGGTCGCCATGTATCTGTGCAAACAGCACACGACCCGCTCCTATCCCGACATCGGCCGTCGCTTCGGCGGGCGTGACCACACCACCGTCCTGCACGGGGTTCGCAAGATCGAAGAGCTGATGCCCAAGGACGACCAGATCGCCCGCGACGTCGAGGCCCTGACGCGCAAGCTGCGCGGCTAAAAGGAAAGCGACGCGCAAGCTGCGCGGGTAAACCCAGCAGCATCGCAACCTCTTTCTTCCGTCATCCTCCGGCTTGACCGGAGGATCCAGCGGCGCCGACGGCGATCTTCGCCGCAAGGTCGTGCGCGCGTCTTTCACGCTGACGCGCGCCGCTGGGTTCCCCGGTCTGCGCCGCTCCGCGGCTTGCCGGAGAATGACGGAAAGAGAATCCAGCCTGTGGAAATCGGGGGCAAGCGCCTCTGCCCGTTGCCCCTTTCGCTCAATGCGCTAGTGTTCCTGCCCATATTTACGGCGACGCTGCTTCGGCGGGGTCGCGACCGGGCGAGACCAAATGCAGCTGACCATCGAACGATCCGCGCTTCTTCGGGCCCTGGGGCACGTCCAGAGCGTGGTCGAGCGTCGCAACACCATTCCGATCCTGTCCAACGTTCTGCTGAGCGCCGGGCGCGACCGCCTGTCGTTCGCCGCCACCGACCTGGACATGGAGATGGTCGACGAGGCCCCGGCCCAGGTGAACGTCGAGGGCCAGATCACGGCCCCGGCCCACACCCTGTACGAGATCGTGCGCAAGCTGCCGGACGGCGCCGAGGTGTCGCTGACCTATTCGGGCGACGATCCGCGTCTGGTGGTGGCGGCGGGCCGCTCGCGCTTCAACCTGCCGGTGCTGCCGGCGGGCGACTTCCCGGTCATGTCGACCGAGGCGTCGGGCGCGCGCTACACCCTGCCCAAGGAAGACTTAGCGCGTCTGATCGACAAGACGCGCTTTGCCGTCTCGACCGAAGAGACGCGCTACTATCTGAACGGCCTGTATCTGCACACCGTGGCTGACGGCGGCATTCCGCTGCTGCGCGCCGTGGCCACCGACGGCCACCGCCTGGCCCTGGCCGAGACCCCGGCGCCGG
>NZ_DAMCNG010000326.1:308-1990 GCF_032107865.1 Brevundimonas sp. | reverse complement strand
GCCCTGCTGGAACGGTCGCGCGCGTCTGAAATGCGCGGCCGGGCGCGACTGGAATCGGGGGCGGTCGAGACCTTGAGCCGGCTGGAGCCGGCGGATCGTGCGGCCCTGGCGCCCATCCTGTCGCGCCATCGGTCCAAGTCGAAGGAGAGCAAGCACGGCGCGAGCTCATCGACGAACGAGGCGGCCAAGCCGACGACGGCGTCGCAACCGGCGAGTTAGACGGCCTTACGCCGCGCGGGCCTGAACGCGCTGGGCGGGGGCGCCGACAGGGGCCACGGCCCCTTCGGGCGCGCGGGTCGGCAGGTCGAACCAGACGGTGGTGCCGCGTCCTGGCTCGCTTTCGATCGTCATGGCCCCGCCGTGCAGTTCGATCAGCGACTTGGTCAGGGCCAGGCCCAGGCCGGTCCCTTGCGTCGACTTGGAGTGTTGCCCCTCGACCTGTTCGAACGGCTGGGCCAGCCGTTCCAGATCCTTGGCGGAGATGCCGATGCCCGTGTCGACGACCGAGACGCGCACCGTGTCCGCATCGTGCGGCGCGACCGCCACCGACACGGCGCCGCCTTCGGGCGTGAACTTCACCGCATTGGAGATGAGGTTCAGCAGCACCTGCTTCAGGCCGCGCTGATCGGCCTCGATATGCAGATCCTCGGGGCAGTCCAGCGTCAGGGTCAGCTGTGACTCCTGCGCCTTGCCGCGCATCAGCCGCACCGCCTCGGCGCACAGGATGTCCAGCGCCATCGGCTCATAGTGCAGGGTCAGCTTGCCCGCCTCGATCTTGGCCATGTCGAGGATGTCGTTGATCAGGCTGAGCAGGTGCTGGCCCGAGCCGTGGATGTCGGCGGCGTAGCCCTTGTAGCGGCGATCGCCCAGGGGACCGAACATCTCGGCGGCCATGATTTCCGAGAAGCCATTGATGGCGTTCAGCGGGGTGCGCAGCTCATGGCTCATATTGGCCAGGAACTCGGACTTGGCCTGGTTGGCGGCTTCGGCGCGGGTCATGGCGACCTCATATTTGCGCGCCAGAAGCGCCAGGTTCGCCTGGCTGGCCTCCAGCTCGGCCACCATGGCGCGCAGTTCGTCTGCGGCGCGGCGGCGCTCGGCTTCCTGGCGGCGGATGACGGTGATGTCGGCGCAGATCACCACCGTGCCGCCGTCGCCGGTGAAGCGCTCGGCCATCTGCAGCCAGCGGCCGTCCTTCAGCTCGACCTCGCGCACGCCGGCGCGGCCCCCGGCCGAGGGGTGTTCGGCCTTGATCGCCTCGGCGGCGATGCGGTTCAGTTCGTCCTTCTGCGCGCCGGGCC
The DNA here is from genome assembly GCF_032107865.1 of Brevundimonas sp. Classification (GTDB taxonomy): domain Bacteria; phylum Pseudomonadota; class Alphaproteobacteria; order Caulobacterales; family Caulobacteraceae; genus Brevundimonas. The sequence continues at coordinate 689 of NZ_DAMCNG010000326.1, read as the reverse complement.
GGACAACGCCCTCGGGGAAGGCGAAGGCGTCCTGGAAGCCCTGGTTCCACAGGATCAACCGCCCGCGCCGGTCGAACAGGACGAAGGCGTCGGACACGCTTTCGATGGCGTCGCGCAGACGGCTCTCGGCGGCCTGGGCCTGGGCCTTGGTGCGACGGGCCTCGGTGACGTCCAGCGCCACGCCCATCAGGCTGTCATAGCCGCTGTCGCGTCGCGACTGGCGCGACTGGCCGCGCGCGTCGATCCAGCGTACGCCGCCGTTGCTGAGCGGCACGGGGAAGGCGGCCTCGAACACGCCGTCGGCCATGGCCTTGTCCAGGGCCTCGATCATCAGCTGGCGATAGCGCGGGTGGACCCGCTCGATCACGGCCTGGGTGGTCA
>NZ_DAMCNG010000326.1:0-239 GCF_032107865.1 Brevundimonas sp. | reverse complement strand
GCTTCGCCCTTGGCCAGATCCCATTCCCACACGCCGCAGCGCGCGGCCTCGACGGCGACGCGGAAGCGGCGCTCGGTGTCGGCCCAGCGCCGGCTGGCCCGCATCTGACGCCAGTTCTGCACCGCGATCACCACCAGCATCATCACCACCAGCAGCAGGGGCGCGGCCAGCATCCAGGCATCGTCCAGCCAGGCGGAGAAGGCGTCGGGCCGAGGCAGGGCGGCCACGACGGACAGGCC
>NZ_DAMCNG010000325.1:0-2007 GCF_032107865.1 Brevundimonas sp. | reverse complement strand
GGACGGCGGGCCGGTCTTGGGCGGCGGGGCCTATCTCGTAGGAGAGCGCGGGCCAGAGGTGTTTCGCCCGTCGGGCGCGGGGACGATCGAGCCGATGGGCGGCGGGGTCGGGATGACGGTGAACGTCACGGTGGATGGCGGGGCCGAGGGGCTGTTGCGCTCGGAGGCCCAGATCGCCCGGATGCTGGCGCGGGCGGCGGCCCTGGGCGCACGTTGAACAGGCGCTGCGCGCCGAGCGATAGCGAAACATGACGCGCTGAAGCAGCGAGGCGCCGTGCGCCGAGCGATAGCGCAACAAAAAAGGGCGCTCCTGAGAGCGCCCTTTGGAACTTATTCGCCCTTGGGGTTCGGGCCAAACTTGTTGTCGCCCTTCTGGCTGTCGACGATGCCGATCCAGAGGAGGAAGCCGAGGCCGACCAGCAGCATGATGCTGAGGCCGCCCATCATCGAGCCCAGCATGGACAGGGCCACGGCGGGGTCTTCGCTCTCGAAGGCTTGCGGATTGGTGATGATGGCCGTGCCGACGGCGCCGATGATCATGATGAAGCCGACGATGTTGGCGACCCAGGGGATGACGGCGAACCAGCCCGACTTGCCCATGTCGTGCAGGCGCTTCACCGTGATGGCCAGGTTCGGCCAGATCATGGCGAGCGACAGCAGCAGGCCGAGGAACGGAATCCAGCCCACCACCACGCCGGCGCCGAGCAGGATCAGCCAACTGATCCAGAAGTGCTGACGGCGCAGGCGACCGTTGAACGAGAACATGGCCGTGGCGAAGTCATAGGCACCGAGCGGAGCGCCGCCCGTTGATGAGGCGGCGGCCTGTCCGAAGGCGGCGGCGGGAGCGGTGGAGGCCAGGATCATGATCTGGGTCGCCTCCATGCCTTCCGGCACGAAGTCGACGCGGGCGCCGACGGCGACGGTTCCGCCAGCCTGGACGTCCGTGCGCGTGAAGCCGTAGCGGATGCTGTCGTCGCCGCTGATCAGGCCCGTGCCCGAAGTATCGTCATAGCTGAGAATTTCGCCGCGCACGCGGATCTCCTGTTGTTGAACGGCTTAGCCGTGATGTGGCGAAAGCATGGCTGAGCCAGGCCGTTCGGACAACCCGAAGACTGACGCTAGGCGAAGTTTTTCGCGAAACGTTCGCAATCTGTCCCGCGACGGGACGCAATCCACATCAAAGTAGCGAGGACGCATGGCCTTTCATGAGGTGCGCCTGCCTGCGCGGCTGGCGTTCGGCTCGACCGGCGGGGTTGAGCGGAGGACGGAGATCACGACGTTGGCCTCGGGTTTCGAGCGCCGCTCGACGCCCTGGGCGGACGGTCGCAGGCGCTATCTGATCGGGGCGGGCCTGCGGTCGCTGGACGACATAGCGGCGCTGACGACGTTTTTCGAGGCGCGGCGCGGGCGGCTGCACGGGTTCCGGTTTCGCGACTTCGCGGACTTCAGGAGCGGGGCACCGGGGGCGGCCGTGACGCCGCTGGATCAGGCGATCGGGACGGGGGACGGACAGACGCGCGTCTTTCAGCTGAGCAAGGCTTACGGGGATCACCCGCGGATTATCGCCAAGCCGGTCGAGGGATCGGTGCGCGTGGCCGTGGCAGGCGTGGAGACGGCGGCCTTCAACCTGGATGCGGTTACGGGGCGGGTGACGCTGGCGACGGCGCCGCCCAAGGGCGCGGCGGTGACGGCGGGGTTCGCCTTTGACGTGCCGGTGCGGTTCGACGCGGATCGGATGGAGGTGACGCTGGAGAGCTTCGGCGCCGGGCGGATGGTCGCCATGCCTCTGATTGAAGTGCGGGTCTGAGCCATGCGGAATGTTCCGAGCGAATTGGTCGCCCGCATCGAGAGCGGGGCGGCGACGCTGTGTCATGTCTGGCTGCTGAGGCGGACGGACGGACGGGCGATGGGCTTCACCGACCATGACCGCGATCTGGAGGTCGAGGGCGTGGCGTGCCGGGCGGCCAGCGGCTGGACCGGCGGCGCGGGCGACGGCGAGGTCGGGCT
>NZ_DAMCNG010000324.1:0-2048 GCF_032107865.1 Brevundimonas sp. | reverse complement strand
CGGGCGATGGATGCCGTCCTGCTGGGCATGGGCGAGGACGGGCATATCTGTTCGATGTTCCCCGGCAGTCCGACGCTGACCACCCTGCTGACACCGGGGCTGAAACCCGCCGTCTATGGCGTGCCCGCCGGGCGCGACGGCGCGGCGCCGCCGCAGGAGCGGCTGACGCTGAACCTGCCGTGGCTGACCTCGGCCCGCCGCGTGGTGCTGGCCCTGACCGGAGCCAAGAAGCGCGCCGTGTTCGAGCGTGAGGCGGCGGGCGATCCCGCCGTCAGCCCCCTCGCCGCCCTGATCGCGGCGAACGCCCCCCTTGAAGTGTTCTGGACGGAGGCCGACTGATGGCGCTCAATCCTGTGGTGGCGGAAGTCACCGCCCGTATCGTCGAACGCAGCCGCAAGACCCGCGCCGACTATCTGCGCCGCATGGACGCGGCGACCGGCTCAGGGTCCGGGCGGGCCAAGCTGTCGTGCGCCAACTGGGCCCACGCCTTCGCCGGACAGACGGTGGCGGACAAGCTGACAGCCATGACCGGCGCCCAGCCGAACCTCGGCGTCGTCACCGCCTATAACGACATGCTGTCGGCGCATCAGCCGTTCGAGCGCTTTCCCGAAATCATCCGCCGCGCGGCGCGAGAGGTCGGGGCCACGGCGCAGGTGGCGGGCGGAACCCCGGCCATGTGCGACGGCGTCACCCAAGGGCGCCCCGGCATGGAGCTGAGCCTGTTCAGCCGTGATGTCATCGCCATGTCGACGGGCGTGGCCCTGACCCACGATGCGTTTGACGCGGCCCTGATGCTGGGCGTGTGCGACAAGATCGTGCCGGGGCTGTTCATGGGGGCGCTGGCGTTCGGCCATCTGCCGGTCGTCTTCGCCCCGGCCGGGCCGATGCCCAGCGGCCTTCCCAACGCCGAGAAGGCCCGCGTCCGCGCGGAATACGCCCAAGGCCTGATCGACCGCGCCGAACTGCTGAAAAGCGAGATCGCCTCCTATCACTCGCCGGGCACCTGCACCTTCTACGGCACGGCCAACTCCAATCAGATGATGATGGAGATCGCCGGGCTGCATATGCCCTCAACCGCCTTCGTCCACCCGGACACCGGCCTGCGCGACGCCCTGACGGCGGCGGCGGCCAGGCGGGCGATCGAACTGGCGCGCGAGGGGCAAAACTCGGGCAGGGGGCGCATGGCCGACGTCGTGTCGGAGAAGACCATCGTCAACATGATCGTCGCCCTGCTGGCCACCGGCGGCTCGACCAACCACGCCATCCATCTGGTCGCCATGGCGCGGGCGGCGGGGGTGCTGATCGACTGGACCGACATGGACCAGCTGTCGTCGGTCACGCCGCTGCTGGCGCGGGTCTATCCGAACGGATCAGCCGATGTGAACGCCTTCCAGGCGGCGGGCGGGGTCGCCTTCGTCACCCGCGAACTGGTCGAGGCCGGCAACCTGCACCCCGATGTGACGACCATCATGGGTCAGGGCTTGGAGCCCTATTTCCGCGAGCCCCGTCTGGAGGATGGCGCCCTGGTCTGGCGCGACACGGTGCGCGAAAGCCTGGACCTCAGCATCCTGCGTCCCGCCTCTGACCCGTTCGACCGAGAGGGCGGCCTGCGGCTGGTGCAGGGCGATCTGGGCCGGGCGGTCATCAAGATCTCGGCGGTGAAGCCGCAGAACCGCATCGTCGAGGCCCCCGCCGCCGTGTTCGAGACGCAGGAAGACGCGCTTCAGGCCTTCAAGGACGGCAAGCTGAACCGCGATGTCGTGGTGGTGCTGCGCTTTCAGGGGCCGCGCGCCAATGGGATGCCGGAACTGCACAGCCTGTCGCCGGCGCTCAGCGTGCTGCAGGACAAGGGCTTCAGGGTCGCCTTCGTCACCGACGGCCGCATGTCGGGCGCCAGCGGCAAGACGCCCGCCGCCATCCACGTCAGCCCTGAGGCTCTGGCGGGCGGGCCGTTGGCCCACATCCGCGACGGCGACGTGATCCGGCTGGACCCGGAGGCGGGGGTGCTGACCACCGTCGGCGTCGGCGACCTGAGCGCGCGTCCGGCG
>NZ_DAMCNG010000323.1:0-2053 GCF_032107865.1 Brevundimonas sp. | reverse complement strand
GTCGGGCGCGCTCGGCGCCGGCGCCTCCTTCTTGCGGTCGCAGGCGGTCAGGCCGAACAGCGGCGCGACCAGGGCCAGGGCGCTCGCGCCGGTCAGGACGGATCGTCGTGTCGATCGTTCTGTCATGCGCGCTTCCTCTCGCCGCCGGATGTCTTCGCTTGGGGCTTAAGGCGCTTCTGCGCCAGCGTCAAAACCACGCACTGCATTGTCATCGGGCCGTCAGTCCGCAGCGTGAGGCTTGCGGAAACGCAGGGTCATGCGGTCGCTTTCGCCGATGGCGTCCAGCGCCGTCCGCTCCTCCGCCGTCAGCGCCCTGCCGTCACGTTCCGAGGTGCGCGTGGGCTTCAGCGTCCACACCCCAAACGGGTGGTCGCGACCATCCTTGGGATTGGCGTTCAGCTCGCTGCGGGCCTCCAGCTCGAAGCCGGCGCGGCGGGCGGCGTGGATGACCCAGCTCTCGGGCACATAGCCGTTCGGCGCCGTCTCGGCGACGTTCAGCCCCTCGGCCGCGCGGTGCTGTTCGACCGCCAGCACCCCGCCGGGCTTCAGCGCCGTGAAGAAGGCCGCCAGATAGGGCTCGGCCCGGCCGTCGCGCGACCAGTTGTGGAAGGCGCGGGCCACCACGACCATGTCCGCCGTCCCGTCCGCGACGCCCATGCCCTCGGTCGGGCGATTGATCGGGACGTAGCGCCCGCCGGTCGCCGCCGCATAGGGCTCCAGAATATTGCGCCACCAGCCGGCGCGGCCCGGCTCGATCTCCACCACCGTCAGACCGGGTTGCAGACCCCAGAAGGTCAGGGTCTCGAACGGATGGCGTTCACCGTCGCGGGCGCGGTCGGCCTCGGGCCGGGTCGTCGCGACCACGGCGGCCTGCAACGCGGCATCCTCGGAGAAGCTCGGCATCTCCATCGACAGGCCCTGGCGGTGCAGCAGAGGCGCGACGTCCGGCGGCGGCGTCGACTGGGCCATCACAGGCGCGGCGAGCAGGGACGCCGCAACGACGCTGAGGACGATGTTTCGCATGGAAAGCTCCGGTCGATCCTGGACGAGGAAGGTAAACCCTTACGGCGCTTCGCGGCCACGGCAAGGCGCAGAGGCCGAAAGCGACGATTTCGCGCGCCCCTTGCGCTCGGAAAACGGCCTCCTACCTCTTCATCCGAGAGCGCCGATCCCGGGCTCTCCAGACCTGACGGGGCCGATTTCGGACCGGCGGGGCTGAAACCCTCCGTCGTCCGGGGCCAAATCGCCGGGCGGCTCAACCTTGCTGAATGTCAGAAGGATGACCCATGCGTACCTATGATTTCTCGCCGCTGTACCGTTCCGCCGTCGGTTTCGACCGCCTGGCCCGTCAGCTGGAAAGCGCCGCGCGCTCCAGCCAGGAGAACGGCTGGCCCCCCTACAACATCGAGACGACCGGCGAGGACGCCTATCGCATCGAGATCGCCGTCGCCGGTTTCTCGGCCGATGAGCTGAACATCGAGGCGAAGGAGAACCTCCTGACCGTCACCGGCAAGAAGGCGGCCAACGACGACGGCGCCCCCCAGAAGACCTATCTGCATCGCGGCCTGGCCGAGCGCGACTTCGAGCGCCGGTTCCAGCTGGCCGACTATGTGGTGGTCAAGGGCGCAGCCCTGGCCAACGGCCTGCTGACCGTCGAGCTGAAGCGTGAACTGCCCGAGGCCCTCAAGCCCCGCAGCATCGAGATCGCCACCGGCTCGCCGCTGATCGAAGGCAAGGTCGAGACCAAGGCCAAAAAGGCGGCCTAAAAGGCCTCACGCCTGACTGAAAAGTCGAAGGGGCGGCGTTCGCGTCGCCCCTTTTTCGTGCGCCTTCCCTAGGCCGCGTGCAGGTCCGCCGGGTCCAGCCCGCGCGCGCCGCTCGTCTGGGCGCCAGTGAAGTCGGCCTGCTTGGTCTGGGCGCCGTGCAGGGTCGCCCGGCTCAGGTCGGCGTCGACCATCACGGCCCGGCGCAGGTCCGCCCCTGTCAGGTCCGCGCCGCGCAGGATCGCCCCGGTCAGATCGGCGGGCAGCAGGCGATCCGCCGCCAGCATCAG
>NZ_DAMCNG010000322.1:0-2068 GCF_032107865.1 Brevundimonas sp. | reverse complement strand
CGCTTGAGGCGGGATCATGCGCCGCGGCGGCAGGGGCCTGGGCGGCCATGAAGAGCGCCAGGGCGGCGACGGCGGGCGTGAAGAGGCGGTTCATCCGGTTTCTCCTTGGGTGAGCGGTGCGCCGGCGCGCGCGCCGGGACGGTTGAGCCAGCGACGCAGGAGCCTGCGACCGGGCTGCTCGACAGCGATGTGGATCACGGCGGCGGCGGCGAGGGTGAGAGTCAGCAAGGCGGCCAGTTCGAGGGGGCTCATGCGGTAGTCGCCGTCCAGGCCCAGCAGCGCCTGCATCGCATTGCGCCAGACCATCACCAGCGGAATGTGGACCAGATAGAGGGCGTAGGAGGCCTCGCCCGCGAACAACCAGACGGGGTTCGACAGGAAGGTGCGCGTCCCGGACTTGGCCAGTAGGGCCAGGCTGAGGATCAACGGCCCGGCCAGGGCCACGATCAGCCGGTCATCCAGCGAGGCCTGCATGGCGGCCAGCATGGCCAGGCTGGCGACGACCACGGCGCCGATCGCGGCCCTGGGGCTGAGGCGCAGGCGCTGGCCCAGGAAGTAGAGGCCGATGCCGAACAGGAATTCGGGCAGGATTCTCAGAACGCCCAGATTGTCTTCGGCGCGCGGCAGGATGACGCCGAAGGCCATGCGGTAGCCGGCGTCCAGCACCGCGAACAGCGCGATCGACAGGGCGACCAGGACGACAGGCCGATCCCTCAGGCGCAAGGCGATCCAAGCGTAGACGGGGAAGATCAGATAGGCGAACCACTCGGCGGACAAGGACCAGGCGGGGCCGTTCCACAGCACCATGGTGGAGCGCGGAAACCAGGCCTGGGTCAGCAGCATGGACTGGATGAAGTCGGGCGCGTTGAAGCGGCCGGGCTCCAGGCCGACGCCGACCAGGCCCGCGCCCAGCACCATGACCAGCATCCCCAGCATGATGGCGGCGTGGGCCGGATAGATGCGGGCGAACCGCGCGACGATGAAGCGCCGATAGTCCGGCGGCCCTTCGCCCTGCAGATAGACGTGGGCGAGGATGAAACCCGACAGGATGAAGAAGACGTCGACCCCCAGACGCGCCCGGTTCAGCAGGCCGGCGGCCTCGGGCGGCAGGGTCCACATCAGCTGATAGTGGAAAAGCACCACCCCCAGCGCCAGCAGGAAGCGGACGCTGGTCAGCGGCTCCATCACCGGGGGGAAGGGGTGGGGCGGCGCACGGTCTGACGCCCCGGCCGCCTCGCTTTCGCGCGCAGGCGCAGTTCTGGCGACGGCTTCATTCCTGGTCACGGCAGCGCCCCTCCACGAGCCTGGCTCATGATCCATCTACGCAGTTTTACGGCGTACCCCTCGCCGGAGGCTGGCTGAAAGGGAGGCGCTGGGGCGCTTGTCCCTGGCGTGGGTGACGTTTTGCACGAGGCGTGCTATCATCGGCTTTTAGTAATCGCCTCGGAGCCCTCCGCTGACCCCCTCGACCGCGCATGATGCGCAAGACGCCGTTTCGAACGCGGCGCACGAAATGGACTTGATGGATTCCGTCCATTCCGAAGACGGTCAGGCCGAGGACGGCCCCAGTAGCGACGAGCGCCAGCCTCTGCCGGTCGGCGCGACCGCGCTGGAGCAGGCCATCCTCGCCAAACTCGACGACGACAAGGCTCAGGACATCGTCCTGATCGACCTGCGCGGCAAGAGCCCGATGACCGACGCCATGATCGTGGCTTCGGGTCGCTCGCACCGCCACGTCGGCGCTGTCGCCGACCACCTGCTGCGCCTGTTCAAGGAGCAGGGGCTGGGCAAGGTGAAGGTCGAGGGCCTGCCGCATTGCGACTGGGTGCTGCTGGATGCAGGCGACGTCATCGTCCACCTGTTCCGTCCGGAAGTGCGCACCTTCTACAACATCGAAAAGATCTGGGCGGTCGACAGCGCCCACCGCGGCGGCCCCGCTCGGGACTGACTGCATGAAGCTGGCGATCGCGGCCATCGGCAAGCCGGGCCGCGGTCCCGAGGCCGCCCTGGCCGACGACTACGCCCGGCGGGCCACCCTTTCGGGGCGGCCCCTGGGCCTGGGGCCCCT
>NZ_DAMCNG010000321.1:0-2086 GCF_032107865.1 Brevundimonas sp. | reverse complement strand
CGCGTCGTCTGCCCGCACACGGCCGTGGCGCTGGCAGCCGCGCGCCGTCTGGACCGCAACGGCGCGCCGATCGTCGCCCTGTCCACCGCCCACCCGTCCAAGTTCGGCGCCTTCGTCTCGGACGTCATCGGCGTAGAGCCGGAACCCGCTCCCGTCATCCGGGCCCTGGGCGACCGCCCCGAACGACTGACGGTGATCGAGAACACGCCCGAAGCGGCCCTGGCGGCGGTGAAGGGGTTTGCGGGGTAGTGCTTTTCCTCCCCACGTCGTGGGGAGCGGGACCGCAAAGCGGTGAAGGGGCCCACGCGTCCAAAAAGAGAGACGCTCCCTCCCCTTCATGGGGAGGGTGGTCGCGAAGCGACCGGGTGGGGAGGTCGAGCGATATGGAACGCGCGCTTGAAGAGCCTCACCTACGGCCTCAGCCACCCTCCCCGAGACGGGGAGGGAGAATGACAACGTTTGTCCGGCCTAAGCGGGCTCCGCCGCCTTCCAGTAGTCCAGCCGCCGGAAGAAGGGCGTCGGGTCCTTGAGCGTGACCAGATTGGCCGGATCGTGGAACAGCCGGTCGTGCAGGCGCGTCAGGGTGAAGCGCACCGCCGCCGCCGCGCCCAGTTCCGGCAACGCCCTGCGTTCGGCGCCGGACAGGGGCCGCACCGACTCATAGCCTTTCTGGAAGGCGCGCAGAGCCGACGGGATGGGCCGCCCCTCGGCGTCGAAACCCCAGGCGCTGAGGCCGATGGCCAGATCATAGGCCAGCACGTCGACGCAGGCGAAGTAGAAGTCGATCACCCCGCCGACATCCGTCGCCCCATGCTCGTTCGTCGCGAACAGGACGTTGTCGGGGAAATAGTCGGCGTGGATCGGCCCGCGCGGCAAAGCAGGATCGCTCCACGGCCGGGCCAGATCAGGCAGCAGGCGCTGCATCTGCTCCAGCATCCGGCGATCCTCGCCCACAGCGACCGTATCGCAGCGCGCGGCCAGATCGGCCCAGACGCGCGGCCCGACCGGGTTCTCGCGCACGCCGTCATAGTCGGCCGCGTCCAGGTGCAGCAGCGCCAGCACCTGACCGGCGCGATACTGATCCTTGTCCGTCGGCTGGCGCTTCCAGGCGCCGGGCGTCCACTCGACGATGGCGGCGGCGCGGTCGTTCAGGCGGCCGATCACCTGCCCTTCACGATCGACGACGGGCGCGGGCGTCGGAAAGCCCTGCGCCGCCAGCCGTCCCGTCAGGCCGAGGCAGAACGGCAGGGCCGAGGCCTCGGTTCGCCCTTCGAACAGGGTCAGGACATAGGCGCCCTGCTCTGTCGTCAGACGATAGTTGGTGTTTTCGACCCCCTCGGCGATCGGGGTCAGTTCGACCAACCCGCCGAGAGGGTAGCGCATGAGATAGTCGTCGGCCTGTTGCGGCGTGACGGGCGTGAAGACGGCCATGACTAGACAAGCTCCGCAGCGGCGCGGCGAGCGCGCATGACATCGGCCACATCGGCCAAAACGCTCTCGGTCGTGGCCCAGCGTCCGGCCCCGCGCCCCTTGCACGTCCACACCCGGCCGTCCTGACCATAGACCTTCAAGGCGTTGCGCTCTCCGTTCAGCGACAGGAAGAGCGCGTCTTCCAGTTCGCCGTCAAGACGGACGTAGGCGTCCAGGGCGCCGTCGCGCTCGAAGCAGGCGCCGATCTGGCGCACCGGCGTCTCGCCCAGCGGTGTCTCGGCCGCCAGGACGTCGCGCGGCAGGTCTTCAGGCGAACGGCCGAAGGCCTCGAACGACAGCAGCTTGACCTTGGCGGCGGCGTCAAAACCTTCCAGATCGGACGAGGGCTCTTCCTCGGCGAAGCCGGCGGCGCGGGCGTCGGCCAGGGCGTCGGAGAAGGTCGCCCCCTCGCCCAGACGCTGCAGCATGAAGTTAACCGTGCCGTTCAGCACCGCCTCGAAACCAACCACCGGACCGGCGGCGCGTGCGGCGCGCAGCGTCTCGATCATCGGCGAGCCGCCGCCGACCGAGGCCGACCAGGCGACGCGGCAGCCGTTGACGTCGGCCAGGGCCTGCAGCCCCTTGGGATCGCGGGCCACGGCCTGCTTGTTGGCGC
>NZ_DAMCNG010000320.1:0-2098 GCF_032107865.1 Brevundimonas sp. | reverse complement strand
GCGCGGAAGGCCTTGGTCCGCACGCCAAGCTCCGCCAGCGCCCCGCCGATCAGCCAGGCGCCGACGCCCAGCCCTGCGGCGGCGAGCGCCTTCTTCGGCTCGAACAGGAAGAAAGCGGCGAAGGCGGCGGCGATCGCCAACAGAGCCGCCAGCCACAGGCGCTGCAAGGCCCCCTTCAGATCGCCGCGCTTCCACGCCAGCAGAGGCCCGGCGGGCAGGATCAGACAGGCGACGATCATCAACGGGTTGAAGACGGCGTTGAAATAGGGCGGACCGACCGAGATGGTCGCCCCCGTCACGCCTTCCAGAATGAGCGGATAGAGGGTGCCCAGCAGCACCGTGGCCGCCGCCGCCGTCAGGAACAGGTTGTTCAGCACCAGCGCGCCTTCGCGGCTGATCGGGGCGAAGGCGGCGCCCGAGCGAATGGCCGGGGCGCGCAAGGCGAACAGGATGAAGGCCGCGCCCGCCGCCACGCCCAGAATGGCCAGCAGCATCATTCCCCGCTGGGGATCGACGGCGAAGGCGTGGACGCTGGTCAATACGCCCGAACGCACCAGAAAGGCGCCCAGCATGGAGAAGGTGAAGGCCAGGATCGCCAGGAAGACGGTCCAGCCCGCCAGGGCCCCGCGCCGCTCGGTGACGATGGCCGAGTGCAGTAGGGCCGCGCCCGCCAGCCACGGCATGAAGCTGGCGTTCTCGACCGGGTCCCAGAACCACCAGCCGCCCCAGCCCAGCTCGTAATAGGCCCAGAAGGAGCCCAGGGCGATGCCGACGGTCAGCAGGGCCCAGGACGCCAGCGCCCAAGGCCGCACCCAGCGGCCCCAGGCCGGATCGACGCGCTTCTCGATCAGGGCCGCGACCGCCAGCGAGAAGCACACCGAAAACCCGACATAGCCGCCGTAGAGCAGCGGCGGATGCACCGCCAGCGCCGGATCTTGCAGCAGGGGGTTCAGCGACGCGCCCTGCACCGGCGCCGGGTCCAGCCGGAAGAAGGGGTTGGAGGTTAAGGCGGCGAAGGCCAGGAACAGGCTCGACAGGGCCGCCTGCACGGCCACGGCCGAGGTCTTCAGCCCGAACGGCAGGCCGCGCGCCAGGGCCAGCGCCCCGCCGAAGACCGTCATCACCAGACACCACAGCAGCAACGAGCCTTCATGGCTGCCCCAAGCGGCGGCGACCTTGTAGAAGACCGGCTTGTCGGTGTGGCTGTTCATGGCCACGTTCGACACTGAGAAGTCCGACACCACGAAGGCGTAGATCAAGGCGCCGAAGGCCAGAGCGATCGCTCCGGCCGAGGCCAGCATGGCGCCGCCGCCGGCCCCCGCCAGCACCGGACTGAGACGCAGACGCCCCGCCGTGGTCAGCGCCAGACTCAGCACCGACAGCGCCAGCGCCAGGATCAGGGCGAAGGCGCCCAGTTCGACGACCAAGGCTTAGGCCCCCTGCTGCGCGGCGACGGCGGGCGCCGCCGCATCGTCAGGCCGCCACTCGCCCTTTTCCTTCAGCCGGTCGGCGACTTCGCGCGGCATATAGGTCTCATCGTGCTTGGCCAGCACCTGGCTGGCCTCGAAGGTGCGGTCGGGTCGGAAGGCGCCTTGCGCCACGATCCCCTGCCCCTCGCGGAACAGGTCGGGCAGGTCGCCGTGATAGATCACCTGCGCCGTCGCCCCGTTGTCGGTGACAATGAAGGCGACCGAGCCGTCGGCGGCCTTGTGCACGCTGCCCGCCTCGACCAGACCGCCCAGGCGGATCATCTGACCGGCCGGAACCTTCTGCGGCGTCACCTCCGAAGGGGAGTAGAAGAAGGTCACATTGTCCTTCATCGCCCACAGCGACAGGCCGACGGCCAGCGCCAGCACGGGCGTCGCAGCGATCACGACCCACAGGCGGCGGCGCGCCTTGGGCGATTTGGGCAACCAGCTCATGTCAGTCGATCGGTCCGGGGACGACGGAAAACACCGCCGCGTATAGCGTCTGGGTCAGGAGGGGCCAACGGCTCATCGGGCGGCCTCGGCCAGGCGTTTCTGCAGGTCGGCGCGGCGCGGGTCCGACGGCGCCAGCACGGCCATCAGCGGCGTCCACATGGCCTCGGCCTCGGCGC
>NZ_DAMCNG010000319.1:0-2114 GCF_032107865.1 Brevundimonas sp. | reverse complement strand
GGCCGGCGCCCGGCGCGGGTCATAGCCGCCGCGCGTGAAGGGCAGGTCGTCGTCGGTCGGCGGCGTATAGGCGCCCCGGTCGCGGCCGGCGTTGGAGTTGCCTCGGTGATCGTCGTCGTAGGACATTGGGTCGCGCCTTGATGGTCGTGGGACACGCGCGCGAATCGGCGCGCGTCGGCGCTCAGTCTAACGCGCCGTGAAGCCCTTCTCGAATCACAGATCGAGGGCGAGGTCGAGGCTGAACAGCTTGCGATGCACCTCGATAGCGTAACGATCTGTCATACCGGCGATGTAGTCGCACACCGCCCGCGCCCGCGCATACGGATCATCGGTCAGGGCCGAGGCCTGCCATTCGGGCGGCATCACCTCCGGCTCCGCCATGAACAGCTGGAACAACTGGGCCAGCACCCGGCGCGCCTGACTGCGGGTGCGGTTGACGCGGTAGTGGCGATACATCCGCTCGAACAGGAAGCGGCGCAGCACCGCCAGCTCCGCCATCATCCCGCTTGAGAACTGCACCAGCGTCTCCGGCGCGTTGCGAACGTCCTCGACCGTCTCGATCCGGTGTTTGGCCAGACGGGCCTCCGTCTCGGCCAGAACGTCGTCGACCATGACGCCGATCATGCGACGCACAGCCTCCAGCCGCAGCATCCGCTCGTCGATATCGGGCCAGTCGGCGCGCGCGCTGGCGATACAGCGCCCGATCAGCGGCACGTCGGCCAGATCGGACAGGCTGAACAGCCCCGCCTGCACCCCGTCGTCCACGTCGTGGTTGTTATAGGCGATGTCGTCGGCGATGGCCGCGCACTGGGCCTCCAGCGAGGCGAAGGTGCCAAGGCGCAGGTCCCAGTCGGCCGCCCCGCCCGGCGCATAGGCGGCGACCGCCTTCCACGCCGGGTCCGACAGCAGATGCGCCACCGGGCCGTTGTGCTTGACCACGCCCTCGACCGTCTCCCAGCTCAGGTTCAGGCCGGTGAAGCCGGGATAGCGGGTTTCCAGCTCGGTGACGACGCGGAAGCTCTGGACGTTGTGATCAAAGCCGCCGAACGCCTTCATCTGTTCGTGCAGTTCGTCCTCGCCCGCGTGGCTGAACGGCGGGTGGCCCAGGTCGTGGGCCAGGGCGACCGTCTCGGCCAGATCGTCGTCCAGCCGCAGGGCGTGGGCCAGCGAGCGGGCGATCTGCGCCACCTCAAGGCTGTGCGTCAGCCGGGTGCGGTAATGGTCGCCCTCATGCGCCACGAAGACCTGCGTCTTCTCTTTCAGACGACGGAAGGCGGTGGCGTGGATGATGCGGTCGCGGTCGCGGGCGAAGGCGGTGCGGGTGCGGCTGGCGGGCTCGAAAACATGGCGGCCGCGGCTGGCGGCGGGGTTTTCGGCGTAAGGGGCGCGGGGCAAGCTCAAGGCGGCAGCACTTCGTGATGGCGACAGGCCTTTGCGAACGCCTGTCGGCCCCTCATATAGAGGGCCGTGAGCACCGTCCAATCCACAGAATCAGCCCGCGACCTGTCGCTGTCGGTCGCAACCCGGTCGCCCGAGGGCATCACCCTGGCTGAAAGCGGCGCGCGCCGTCTGGCCAAGCTGGGCGAAGCCGAGGGCAAGCCGGTGCTGCTGCGCGTCGCCGTCGACGGCGGCGGCTGTTCGGGCTTCCAGTATCGCTTCGAACTGGTCGACGGCCCCGAAGCGGATGACCTGGTGGTGCGCCGCGACGGTCAGGCCGTGGTGATCGATCCCGTCTCCATCCCCTTCCTCAAGGATTCCGAGGTCGCCTTCGTGGACGAGTTGGCGGGCGCCCAGTTCGTGATCCGCAATCCCAACGCCTCCTCCAGCTGCGGCTGCGGCGTCAGCTTCGCGATCTGAACCGCGAACGGCCTCGCTTGGCGGCGAGGCGTAACACCCCATCTGTATAGGCATGACGCGCCTGTTCGCACTGACCCTGTTGTTCTGCGCCGCGCCCTTGACGGCGAGCGCCCAGACTTGGCCCGGCTGGCCCGGCCCGCCCCCAGCGGGTTACGATCCCCACATCGCCCGCGCCGAGCAGCATGCCCAGGCCATGGAGCGCCTGCGCCTTCAGGCCGACCAGCGCGAGGCCGAGGCCGCCCGCATGAGGCTTCAGA
>NZ_DAMCNG010000318.1:0-2122 GCF_032107865.1 Brevundimonas sp. | reverse complement strand
CCCGCCGCCCTGGCGACCGCCGCCGCCGCCCAATCGACGCAAGCCGCCGCGCCCGCCCGCAGCCCTCAGTTCGAGCGCGACCGCCAGTCGATCCTGGCCCAGGCCGGCGCGTTCCGCGTCCACTTCGACATGCGCGAGAACGTCAGCTTCCGCGCCGACTACGACCCGCTGGAGGAACAGCTGTCCGGCGGGACCGAAATCGTCCGCCTGGTCTACGACAACGGCGACCGCATCAGCCTGCAGCACATCCTGGTGATGGAGCACGGGGGCCAGAGCGTCGTCGTCAAGCACTGGCGCCAGGACTGGGTCTATCAGCCGCAAACCGTCCTGACCTATGTCGGCGACAACAGCTGGCGCACCACGCCCGTCTCCGCCGCCGAGCGCGAGGGCGCCTGGTCCCAGACCGTGTGGCAGACGGACGATTCCCCGCGTTACGGCGGCGTCGGCCGCTGGACCTATGAGAACGGGCTGAGCGCCTGGACCTCCGGCCCGACCTGGCGGCCGCTGGCTCGCCGCGACGCGGTGCGCAACCCGGTCTACGACCGCTACCTGGGCACCAATCGGCATATCCTGAAGCATGACGGCTGGGTCCACATCCAGGACAACATGAAGCTGTCGGGCAGGGGCGGCGGCGAGTTGGTCGCCATCGTGCAGGAAGACGTCATCAACAGCTATGACGCCTCGACCGCCTTCTCGCCCAAGGCGGGCGACGACTACTGGGCGGCGACGAAGACCTATTGGGCCGCCGTGCGCGACGCCTGGGACGCGGTCATCGCCCGCGACGGCGGCGTCCATGTCGCCGAAGAGGCCCAAACCGGCGCCATCACCGCCCCGCCCCTGATGAAGCTGGCCGATCAGGTCCAGGCCGGCGAACTGACCACCGAGGCGGCGATCACCCAGGCCCGAACCCTGATCGCGGCGACTGGCCGCTGATGCAAAAGGCCCCCCGCTCCAGCCAGGAACGGGGGGCCTTTTCAATTTCAGACGTTGGCGATCAGCCCTCGGCCAGTTGAGACCATACGACCTGCGGCGCCTCGCAGGCCTGCGCCTGACCGGGAACCACAGCCATCAGCACCGCCGTCGCCAGCGCCAGGCCCGCGATCGTCAGCGGCGCGATCGCCCGCGATGAAAACGTGAACTTCATCCGCATCACCCCCTGTCTGCGATAGCGTCAGAGGCTAGAGTCGCTTGATGATGATCCATGCACGTTTCGACGGCGATCCGGCTAAAATTCAGCGACAAGGGCTTGGCGGAACATCGCTCTTCGGATGGTTTTTGCGGACCAACGCTGCGGCACATGATGCCTTTTTGGTATCAAATCTGAACAAATCGGCATTTTAGGTCATGACGCTCGGCGCCTAAGTTCGATCTCAACGAGAAACGTGGAGACGACAGGGTGCAGGGATCAGCGATCGAGTTCGTGGAGACGATCGTCCTCGACGTGCCGACCATCCGGCCGCACGTCCTGTCGGTCGCCACCATGCAGTCGCAGACCGTGGTCCTGGTGCGCCTGCGCTGCGCCGACGGGATCGAGGGGCTCGGCGAAGGCACCACCATCGGCGGACTGACCTACGGCGGCGAAAGCCCCGAAGGCATCAAGCTGGCCATCGACGCCTATTTCGCGCCGCTGCTGATCGGCGCCGACACCACCCGCCCGGCGGTCATCATGGAGCGGCTGCGCCGCTCGATCATCGACAACCGGTTCGCCAAGAACGCCGTCGAAACCGCCCTGCTGGACATTCAGGGCAAGCGTCTGGGCGTGCCGGTCAGCGAACTGCTGGGCGGGCGCATCCGCGACCGTCTGCCGGTGCTGTGGACCCTGGCCAGCGGCGACACCGCCCAGGACATCGCCGAGGCCGAGGCCATGCTGGCGTCGGGCCGACACGCCGCCTTCAAGCTGAAGATCGGCAAGCGCTCGGTGCAGGAAGACGTGGCCCACGTGGCGGCGATCAAGCGCGCCTTGGGCGACCGGGCCAGCGTCCGCGTCGACGTCAACCAGGCCTGGAGCGAAGCCGCCGCCAAGTGCGCCATGCCCCTGTTGGCCGAGGCGGGCGTCGACCTGGTCGAGCAGCCGATCCGCGCCCATGCGACGGCGGGCATGGCCCGGCTGACGGCCATGGGC
>NZ_DAMCNG010000317.1:0-2124 GCF_032107865.1 Brevundimonas sp. | reverse complement strand
GCGGCCTGCGTGGGGCCGTCGACCGAGGTGCGCACGCCGACGTAGCCGTCGGCTTGTTCACCGGCCGTGCCGGCGGCCTTGGCCTGATCGACCAGGGCCTTCTGCGAGGCGGTCTGAGCCACGGCGGCGCCGGCGGCGACGCCCAGAGCAGCGACAGCGGCCACAGCCACGAAGAGTTTGCGGTAAGTCATGTCAAAGCCCCCTTTCACATTCAGAACAGGTTGGGGTTTTCGCGGAGCAGGTTCTGCAGTTCCTGATCCAGCTTGATGCGGATGTCGGCGTCGAGCTTGGCATAGATCTGCAGCGGCTCGCTGAACTTGATGTTCACCGTAGGCGCGCATGCGGCCAGGCTGACGGCGCCGAGGCCGAGCATGGCGACGATCTGACGCTTGCTGATCATGAGGCCGGTCTCCGAAGGCGGCGTTGGAAGTCACCGCCATTAAACGCGGCGGCGTGTGAATGGGTTCTGAACAAAGCGCGGCCGTGACTCAAGGCGTTTCATCCGTCGTCAGCGCCGGCGTCTCCCCGCGACGCGCATATTCCAGCAGGTCCGAGATGATCTGGTTGGCGTTCCAGGTCGTGTCCAGCGTCAGATCGATCGGCGTATCCGACGGCAGATTCAGCTTCTTGTTCAAGAAGTCGCGCCGGATCAGCTCCATGAAGGTCAGACGAAGCTGCTCGCGCTCGGGCGGGTCGTGACGGCCGTTGATGCGGAACCGGACGCCCAGGCGGCCCTGGTCCAGGCTGTTGACCTCGGCGGTCAGGTCGCTGATCGCCAGATCCTGCATGGCCTGATAGGCCAGATCCTGCATGGTATTGGGCGGCACGCCCGCCTCGCCGCCGCCGCCGGCGGCCAGGTCGTCGAACACCTGGGGCTGGATCGACAGGCGGCCGGGCCGCACGCCGTTCAGCACCCCGCCGACGATGCGCCAGCCGTCCTTGGGATCATAGGTGAAGGGCAACCGCCCCGACACCACGGCGTCGAACTCGGCCTTGTCCTGAAGATTGGCGCTCTTCAGCAATTCGTTCAGTTGCACGCCCTCGACCACGACCACGCCACCCCAGCCCTCGCCCGGCGTCAGCGGCAGCGACAGGGGCTCGACGCTGATGCGCCCGCCCGCCGCCTGGATCTGGCCGCCGCCGATGGTCAGGGCCTTTTCGTCCAGACCGAAGGACAGCTGAAGATCGGTCAGCGGCGTCACCGTCTGCACTCGGTCGGCGATCAGCTTCTGATCCGGGGCGGTTATCAGCGGCGTCAGACTGGTAAACTCCACCCGCCCCTTCAGCCCCTGGACCTTGCCCGCCGGACTGGTGAAATCCAGATCGGGCACCGTCAGGACGCCTGAACTGGTCGCGCTCTCGGCCGTCCAGTCGAAACGCCCCTCGAACTCGGCCGAGCCTTCCACCGGCGACTTCACATAGTCCGCCACGAGGGGGCTGAGGTCGTCGGGCTGAAGCCCATGCTCGGTGAAGGCCAGGCTGGGCGCCGAGATCACCGCCCCGCCCGCCTGGGCCTGAACATCATGGCGCACCTCGACGCGGCCGATGGCGTGGTCCAGCCGGCTGAGATCGAAGCCGGCCGTCCAGACGTCAGCCGCCAACCGCGCCTCGCCCTTGGCCTGAAGCGGCAGGAAGCGGACCGGATCGGCCGCATCCGCGACCTGAGCCTTGCCGACACCCACGCGCATCGACAGCCCCTTGGCCGCACCGTCGACGACCAGATCGCCTTCGGCGCCGGAGATTCCGACCTCGAAGACAGGCACAGAGGCCGCCACATCGGCCAGACGAGCTTGGGCGCGCCAGGCGCCGTTTTGGATCGTGAACAAGGGCGCCGACGTCGGGCAGACGCGACCCGACGCCGCCTCGACCGAGTTCTCGCCCAGGTCGAGCTTGTCCATCGTCACCGGGATGCAATCGCTCGCCGTATAGGTCAGACGCCCGCCCGCCGAGGCCAGTTCGCCCTGGGTGCTGAAGGCGATCCCGCGCGCCGGGCCGAAATCCAGGGCCGCCTGCCCCTTCAGCCTCGCCGCGAATCCGCCCGGCGTCAGCCGCCATTCAACGCCGTCAAAGCGCGCCTCGGGCAGGCCGCCCCCGCGCATCGACGCCACGCTGAAGGCACCGCGC
>NZ_DAMCNG010000316.1:0-2125 GCF_032107865.1 Brevundimonas sp. | reverse complement strand
GCGCCTCCGGCGCCCACCTTCTCCCTCAAGGGGAGAAGGAAACCCGCCCGCCGTCTTGACTCCCCGCCCCTCTGGACCGACACGACCCAACCATGATCACGCGCTATTCCCGCCCCGACGCCGTCGCCATCTGGTCGCAAGACACCAAGTACAAGATCTGGTTCGAGATCGAGGCCCACGCCGCCACCAAGATGGCCGAGCTGGGCGTGATCCCGAAGGAATCGGCCGAGGCCATCTGGGCCAACGGCAAGGACGCCACCTTCGACGCCGACCGCATCGACGAGATCGAGCGCACCACCAAGCACGACGTCATCGCCTTCCTGACCCACGTGTCGGAAATCGTCGGCGAGGAAGCCCGCTTCCTGCACCAGGGCATGACGTCGTCGGACGTGCTGGACACCTGTTTCGCGGTGCAGCTGGCGCGCTCGACCGACCTGCTGCTGGGCGGCGTCGACCGGGTTCTGGCCGCGCTGGAAACCCGCGCCAAGGAGCACAAATACACCCCGACCGTCGGCCGTTCGCACGGCATCCACGCCGAGCCCGTGACCTTCGGCCTCAAGCTGGCCGGCTATCACGCCGAGTTCCAGCGCGCCAAGCGTCGCCTGATCACCGCCCGTGAAGAGATCGCCACCTGCGCCATCTCGGGCGCCGTCGGCACCTTCGCCAACGTCGATCCGGCGGTTGAGCAATACGTCGCCGACCAGATGGGTCTGGCCGTCGAGCCGGTCTCGACCCAGGTCATCCCGCGCGACCGTCACGCCGCCTATTTCGCCGCCCTGGGCGTCGTCGCCAGCTCGGTCGAGCGTCTGGCCGTCGAGATCCGCCACCTGCAGCGCACCGAAGTCCTCGAAGCCGAGGAGTTCTTCGACAAGGGCCAGAAGGGCTCGTCGGCCATGCCGCACAAGCGCAACCCGATCCTGACCGAGAACCTGACCGGCCTGGCCCGTCTGGTCCGTTCGGCGGTGACCCCGGCGATGGAGAACGTCGCCCTGTGGCACGAGCGCGACATCAGCCACTCCTCGGTCGAGCGCGGCATCGGCCCGGACGCCACCATCCACCTGGACTTCGCCCTGCACCGCCTGGCGAACGTGGTCGAGCGCCTGAACGTCTACCCTGAGAACATGCAGAAGAACCTCGACCGCCTGGGCGGCCTGGTCTTCTCGCAACGGGTCATGCTGGCCCTGACTCAGGCGGGCGTGTCGCGCGAAGACGCCTATGCGGCGGTTCAGGAGAACGCCATGAAGGTCTGGCGCGGCGAAGGCGTCTTCATCGACTTCCTGAAGGCCGACCCCCGCGTCACCCTGCCCCACGACCAGCTCGAAGCCCTGTTCGACCTCGGATACCACACCAAGAACGTGGACGTGATCTTCGAGCGGGTGTTCGGAGAAAGCTGAGATGCCTTCACTGATCAGCCTCGCCCTGCTCTGGATGATCAATGGCTATTCGGCCCAAGACTCGGCTCAGGAGGCTGAAGAACAGCCTCCTGAGATCGTGCAGACAGTCGATCACGACGCCATGGAACGGTGCCTGCAAGGCATCGCCGGCTTCAGCCTGATCATGCAGTGTCGCGTGGACGCCGAAGGACGTGGCCAAGGCTGCGAAGTTCAGAATCCCACGGCCGCCTCACGTCGCAATGACCGCACCTTCCAGTGCATGGCCTCCAAAATGCGCTTCCACTACGCCGATGGCGCTCCAGCGGAAGGTGAGTTGGTGGAATTTCGTCTCGGCGGTCAGACCGTTCTGGGTGAAGGCGAATACGCTCGGCATCGGAACGAGCGCCGGAAGAGAGCTCGTGAGCAGCATTGAGCGCGCTTCCGGAGCGTAGCATCGGCTTTGCCCCCATCGTCGACGCACACACTCGCGTCCTGATCCTCGGCAGCTTGCCCGGCGACGCCTCCTTGAAGGCGGCGCAGTATTACGCCCATCCGCAGAACGGCTTCTGGCGGTTGGTCGGGGCCGTGATCGCCCAACCGGACCTGGCCGCCCAGCCCTATGAGGCGCGACTGGCGCGCTTGCGGGCCGCGCGGATCGGTCTGTGGGATGTGATCGCCTCGGCCGAGCGGCAGGGCAGCCTGGACGCCGCCATCCGCAACCCCGAAAGGGCCGACCTGGCCGACCTGCTGAC
>NZ_DAMCNG010000315.1:0-2147 GCF_032107865.1 Brevundimonas sp. | reverse complement strand
GGCGCCGTCCAGACGCGTCGCCCAGTCGGTCACGGCCTCGCCGCCGCGCGCCTGCACGTCGTCGAAGATCTCGCGCACCACGCTGGAGACGAAGCCCTCGGTGCGACGCTGCGGGCGGGCCAGCGCATCCTTGCGCCCGGCGGCGTCCAGCAGGTTCCAGTCGATACGCTTCATCACATCATCTTCTCGATGGGCAGGACCAGGATGGCCGACGCCCCTTCAGCCTTGAGTTTCTCCAGCGTCTCCCAGAAGACCGCCTCCTGGCAGACGGCGTGGACGGCCACGGCGTCGTCACGGCCCGACAGGGGCATGACGGTCGGAGAGCCCGCGCCGGGCAACAGGGCGGTGATCCGGTCCAGCGCCGTGCGGGGCGCGTTCAGCATCACGTATTTGGCCCCTTGCGAGGACACCACGCCCGCCATCCGCTCGACGATGCTGTCCAGCAGGTGCTGCAGGCCCGGCTCGGGCGGCGTCGGCGACTTGATCAGCACGGCCTGGCTGTCCAGCACCGTGTCGCGCGCGCTCAGACCGTTGGTCTCCAGCGTCGCGCCTGTGGAGACCAGATCGCAGATGGCGGCGGCCAGCTTCAGCCGAGGGGCCACTTCGACCGCGCCGCGCATGGTGACGATGTCCGCATCCACGCCCGCCTCATCCAGAAAGCGGCGCAGAACCTTGGGATAGGAGGTGGCGATCCGCAGGCCCTGCAACGACGAAGGCCCGGCGTAGTCCAGCGCCGGCGGCGTCGCGATCTTCAGCGTGCAGCGACCGAAGCCCAGCGGCATGACCACTTCGGCGTTTGGCCCGCCGTTCTTCACTTCCTCCAGCACATTCTCGCCGACGATGCCCAGATCGCAGACCCCGTCCGCCACGAAGGTCGGAATGTCGTCGTCGCGCACCCGCAGCAGGTCGATCGGATAGTTCTCGATCCGATACAGCAGGTCGTTGTTTCCCTTGACCACGCGCAGGCCCGCATCGCGGACCAGATCGAGGCTGCGTTCGGCCAGACGGCCGGATTTCTGGACGGCGATGCGCAGCCGCCCCTGAACCGTGCTCATGATGTCAACTCAGGCTTTCAGTCTGTCCAGCACCAGCCGATAGCCCTGGTGCGGCATGTCCTTCAGGGAGCGCGCGACGCGCACCACGGTGGTCGGGCTGGCCGGGGCCTCGGCGGCGATCTCGCGATAGGTCTTGTCCCCGGCGTCCAGCATCCGCGCGACCTGCCACCGCTCGGCCATGGCGCGCAGCTCGGCCGGGGTGCACAGATCGGCCAGAAAGGCGTCCGCTTCCTCCCGCGTTTTCAGCGAGAGCAGGGCGTCCAGCAGGGCGGTCTTGGCGGCGGCGGTGCTCATGGTGTGTTCCATTATGCTGTAACAATGGAACGGTCAAGAGAGGTAAGTTGACGCCGCCCCTTTTTCCTCCCCACCTGTGGGGAGGGGGACCACGAAGTGGTGGAGGGGCCATGCCGCCGACCGTCGACGCCTACAGACGCGCCGCACGAATGCGTCGCGACCTGACTCCGCCCGAGGCGCGTCTATGGACGCAGCTCAAAGGCGGCGGCCTCGAAGCGCTGAAATTCCGCCGCCAGCATCCGGTCGGCCCCTACATCCTCGACTTCTACTGTCCTGCGTCACGTTTGGCGGTTGAAGTTGACGGCGCAACGCACGACGACCCGGACCAGATCGCCCACGATGCGCGGCGAACCGCATGGTTGAAGGCGCAGGAGATTGAGGTTCTGCGTGTCCGGGCCACGGATGTTCGCGATCATCTTGATGGCGTTCTGGCCGTGACCCTGCTTCACGCGACGGGGCGCTAGAGGGCCCCTCCACCGCTACGCGGTCCCCCTCCCCATTGTCATGGGGAGGAAAAAGCTGACCGCCTCTCGCTAGTCGAGCTTCGCCACTCTATCTGTCCGCCATGAGCAAGGTAGTGATCATCGGCGCGGGACACGCGGGGGGCTCGGCGGCGGCGTTGCTGAGGCAGTATGGGTTCGAGGGCGAGATCGTCCTGGCGGGGCAGGAGAGCGCGCCGC
This sequence comes from Brevundimonas sp., assembly GCF_032107865.1. GTDB lineage: Bacteria > Pseudomonadota > Alphaproteobacteria > Caulobacterales > Caulobacteraceae > Brevundimonas. Next base: position 118 of record NZ_DAMCNG010000315.1, on the reverse strand, counting down.
CCTATCAGCGCCCGCCCCTGTCGAAAGCCTGGCTGAAAGGCGAGGCGGGTCTGGAAGACCTGATGCTGCGCCCCGAGAGCTTCTACGCCGAGCAGAATATCGCCCTGCGCACCGGCGT
>NZ_DAMCNG010000314.1:0-2157 GCF_032107865.1 Brevundimonas sp. | reverse complement strand
CGGCGCCGCGGGCGCGGGAAGCGGATCTCCCGGCGGACGCGGTCCGGGCGGAGGCTCCGGCAACGGCAATGGTAGTGGCGGCAGCGGCAGCGGTGGCGGTGGCGGTGGCGGTGGCGGTGGCGGTGGAGCATCCCCGCCGTCGGGGGGATCCTCGCCCCCGGATCGGTCGTCTGCCTCCCCCGGGACGGAAGCTGCGCCAGGAGCGGAAAGCGCCTCTGCTCCGGCAGGTTCAGAGTCTCAACCCGCGCCGGCTTCATCGTCTCGCGGAGGGCCCGAAAAGCCTGAAGGGGCTGGCGGGTCCAGGGAGGGCAAGCCCCGATGGGCCAGGGAGATGGAGCGCCGACAGGCCGTCGCCCACGGCGTCGCCACTGCCGTTCATGCGGTCCGGTCGGGCGACCACCACGGGGGCTCCGCATCCGTTTCTGTCAGCGAGGACCGTTCATGAACCCCTTCAAACGTCCCGGCGGCCACTATGGGCGTTCGCCGACGCCGGAAACGCCCTATCAGCGGGCCGCCCAGGTATGGGACGACCGGATCGGGTCCGCCCGCGTCCAGGCGCGCAACTGGCGGCTCGCCGCCCTGATGGCGCTGGGTCTTTCCGGCGGCTTGGCCGCCGGACTCGTCGTTCAGTCCGCGCGAGGCGTGGTCACGCCCTGGATCGTCGAGGTGGACCAACATGGCGAGCCGCTCGCGGTCGCGCCAGCCCAGGCGAACTATACGCCAAGCGACGCGCAGATCGCCTGGCATCTCGGCCGGTTCGTCGAACAGGTGCGCGGTATCTCCGCCGATCCTGTCGTGGTGCGGAACAATTGGCTGCGCGCCTACGACTACACGACGGATCAGGGCGCCGCCGCCCTGTCGGACTTCGCCCGCACGAATGATCCGTTCGCCGACGTCGGGCGCATCCAGGTGGGTATCGAGGTCTCCAGCATCATCCGCGCCTCGCCATCCTCCTTCCGTGTCGCCTGGACCGAGCGGCGCTTTGTCGATGGCCGTCTCGCAACGACTGAGCGGTGGACCGCGATCCTGACGGTGACGGTCCAGCCGCCGAGGACGGCCGATGATCTGAGGAAGAATCCTCTCGGCGTCCTGGTCCACGCCTTCAACTGGTCAAAGGAGATCGACTGATGCGCCGCCTCATGCCCTCTAGCGCCGTCCTGGCGCTCTGCCTTGCCGCAGCGCCCGGCGCCGGCCTGGCCTCAAACCCTCAGCGCGCGATGCAGGACGCGCCGCCTCCAGCTTCGCGCATCGCCGCCGCCAACGCCGCCGCGCGCGTGCAGCCCTTAGGCGAAAACTATCTGAACGCCACCCAGGTCTACGCCTATGAAGCCGGCGCCCTTTTCCAGGTCTACGGCGCGCCGGGGCACGTCACCGACATCGCCCTCCAGCCTGGCGAAGCCCTTTCCGGTCAGGGGCCTGTGGCGGCTGGGGACACGGTGCGCTGGATCATCGGCCAGACAGAGAGCGGCGCGGGCGAAACGCGACGGATCCACATCCTCGTAAAGCCCACCCGGAACGACCTGAAGACCAATCTCATCATTAATACGGATCGACGGACCTACCATCTGGAGCTCAACGCCCAGGCCTCGGCCTATATGGCGGGGGTGTCCTGGCGCTATCCTCAGGACGAGCTGATGGCGCTCGAAGCCCAGGCGGCGCGGCAGGCGGAGCGTGACGCCGAGCCAAGGATGAGGCTGGAAGATCTCAACTTCAGCTATCGGATCTCCGGCGCCCGGACCGCCTGGCGGCCGGTCCGAGTGTTCGACGACGGCCGCCAGGTCATTCTGGAATTTGACGCCGCGATCGATCAGGCGACGCTGCCGCCCCTGTTCCTGCTCGATCCTGACGGCGGCGCCTCTCTGGTGAACTACCGCGTCCTGGGTCGCCGGCTGATCGTCGATCGTCTGTTCGATGTCGCAGAGCTTCGCCTCGTCTCGGGGCGGCGTACGCAGACCGTGCGGATCGAAAAGAGGAGGGCAGGTCGATGAGCGATACGACTGGCGGCGAGGATCCTGCGGTCAAGGCGATGCGCCTCCGGGCCGACCCGCCCAGACCCCTTCGCCTGTCGCGCAAGGTGGCGATGGGCGGCGTCGCCGGACTGGCCCTCGTGGTCGCCGCTGCTGCCGGCGTCGGCCTGCTGAAGCCGGCCCCGGACGC
>NZ_DAMCNG010000313.1:0-2200 GCF_032107865.1 Brevundimonas sp. | reverse complement strand
GCGGCCGAAGCCGCCGTGCGCGCCGCCTTCCCCGGCGCGGTCGTCGTGCGCCCGTCGATCGTGTTCGGCTCGGGCGACAACTTCCTGAACCGCTTCGCCGCCATGGCCAGCTGGTCGCCGGTCCTGCCGCTGATCGGCGGCGGCCAGACCAGGTTCCAGCCCGTCTATGTCGCCGACGCCGCCGAGGCCGTTGCCCGCGCGACCGTCGCCCCCGAGGCCGAAGGCGAAACCTATGAACTGGGCGGCCCGTCGGTCTGGACCTTCGAAGACATCCTGAAGTTCATCCTGCGCGAGACCAACCGCAGGAACATCCTGCTGCCGCTGCCCTTCCCGATGGCGCGCGTGATCGGCTCGCTGGCCCAGATCCCGGCCATGATCGGCCTGGCCCCGGCCCTGACCAAGGATCAGGTCGTGCTGCTGGAGAGCGACAACGTCGTGGCGCCGGGCGCCAAGGGCCTGGCCGACCTGGGCGTCGAGCCTTCGGGCCTGGAGGCCATCGCGCCGAGCTATCTGTGGCGCTACCGCGACGGCGGCCAGTACGCCGAAAGCCCCGCCGCCTGATCTGAGGACGGCTCAAGAAAAACCCCTCGGGACGGTCGTCCCGAGGGGTTTTTTCTGCGTGCAAAGCAACGGCGCTAGAGCGCGCCCGTCACGCCCAGGCCGATGATGCCGACGACGCCGACCACGATCCGCCACCAGGCGAAGGGACCGAAGCCGCGCTTGGACACGAAGTCGAGCAGGAAGCGCACCACGGCCAGGGCCGAGAGGAAGGCGGCGATGAAGCCGATGGCGATCAGGCCGAAGTCGCTGAAGTCCAGCACGTCGCGGTTCTTGAACAGATCATAGAAGACCGCCGCCCCCATGGTCGGCAGGGCCAGGAAGAAGCTGAACTCGGCGGCCGACCGCTTGTCGGTCCCCAGCAGCAGACCGCCGGCGATGGTGGCGCCCGAACGCGACACGCCAGGGATCATGGCCAGGCACTGGAACAGGCCGATCAGGAAATAGACCCGGAACGGATAGCGGTCCGCATCCAGATAGGTCGGGATCTTGTTCATGCGGTCTAGCCACAGCAGCAGCACCCCGCCGACGATCAGGGCGATGCAGATCACCAGCGGCGTCTCAAACAACACCGTCTTGATGAAGTCGTAGGCCAGGAAGCCGATTACCACGGCGGGAAGGAAGGCGACCAGCAGGCCGATCAGGAAGCGCCGCGCCTCGGGATCGAACGGCCAGCGCGTCGCCAGCGTCCACAGCCGCTTGAAATAGACGCTGATGATGGCCAGCAGGGCGCCCAGCTGAATGACGATCTCGAACGTCTTGCCGGTGCTCTCAAAGCCGAGGAAATGCCCCAGCAACAGCAGGTGGCCGGTGGACGACACCGGAATGAATTCGGTCAACCCTTCGACCAGACCCAGAAGGATCGCCGTCAGCCAGTCCGCCATGAATGCTCCGTCTCGATCTTTACGTCGGGCGCGCTGCCCCCTGCGGCGTCCCGTCCCCTCTCCTTAGCGTCCCCGCCCCGCCGCCGCCATTGGCGCGGGCGCTGTTTTGGGCGACAAGGGCAGGGAAATGACCGCCTCCTCTCTCGACGCCGCCCATGAGACCACGCGCCGGATCACCACCTTGTCGGTGGCGACGGCGGTCCTGCTGATCGTCATGAAGGCCTTCGCCCTGGGGGCGTCCGGCTCGGTCTCCATCCTGGCCAGCCTGGCGGATTCGACGCTGGATCTGGTGGCGTCGCTGGCGACCTTCTTCGCCGTGCGCTGGGCCGCCGCTCCGCCGGACGACGACCATCGCTATGGACACGGCAAGGCCGAAGGCCTGGCTTCCCTGGTGCAGGCGGGCATGGTGCTGGCGTCGGGCGTCTTCATCGGCTGGGAAGCGGTCCAGCGCATCTTCGACCCGCGCCCCGTCACCTCGGGCGGCTGGGCCGTCGGCGTGGTCGTCCTGTCCATCGCCATCACGGCGGGCCTGGTGTGGATGCAGACCCAGGCGATGAAGAAGACCGCCTCCCTGGCCGTGGCGGGCGACCGCGCCCACTACGCCGCCGACCTGGCCGCCAACGTCGTGGTGCTGATCGGGGTGATCTCGGGCGCCTTCCTCCAGGCGCCGGGACTGGACGCGGCGGCGGGCCTGGTGGTCGCGGTCTGGCTGGCCTGGGGCGCGATCAATCTGTTGAAGGGCGCGGCCGGCCACCTGC
>NZ_DAMCNG010000312.1:0-2234 GCF_032107865.1 Brevundimonas sp. | reverse complement strand
CGGGGCGGCCGTCTGGGCGCTGTCACGTCTGGCGCCGGGGCGGTTCGAGGCCGAACGCGCCGGGCGATTGGCGCAAGAAACGGACGAAGACGTCAAACAGGAATGGTCCTTCTCCCCTTGAGGGAGAAGGAAGCGGTCAGCCCGTCGCCTGGCCCACGCCGCGGCCGCCGCCGGGCACGGGGGCCACGTCCAGCAGCTTCAGCCGGAACACCAGCACGGCGTTGCCGGGGATCATCGGCGGGCCGCCCATCTCGCCGTAGCCCAGCTCGGGCGGCAGGAAGAGAATCCACTCGTCACCGGGCTTCATCAGTTGCAGGGCCTCGGTCCAGCCGGGCACCACGCCCTCGGGCGAGAAGACTGCCGGGGCGCCGCGCTTGAACGAACTGTCGAACACCGTGCCGTCCGTCAACGTGCCCTCATAGTCGACCTTGACCAGATCGTTGCGGTCAGGCTGGACGCCGCCCACTGGGCCGGAGGCCACGACCTTGTACTGCAGGCCCGACGGCAGGGTCTGCACGCCCTCTTCCAAGGCGTTCTGCTTCATGAAGGCGGCGGATTCCGCCGCGTTCTTCGCCAGGTCTTCGGGCGCCGCAGCCGGACGGCCGCAAGCGGCGAGGGCCAGAAGGACGGTCGCGGCCATGGCGGCGCCGAGGGGGCGCTTAGCCCATGCGAAGTTCATAACCCTGGTCCTTCAAGGCGGCGCCGATTTCCTCGGCATGACGGGCGTCGCGGGTCTCGACCATGATGTCGAACTCGGCGCCCTTGGCGGGCACGTCCAGCGCCAGCCGGTTGTGCACCACGTCGATGATGTTGCCGCCCAGTCCGCCGATGACGGCGGCCATGGCCGACAGCATCCCAGGGCGGTCGTCGCCCAGGATGCGATAAACGATCAGCCGCTTCTCGCGGACCATTTCGCGGTTCAACACCACGGCCAGCATCCGGGCGTCGATATTGCCGCCGGTCAACTCGACGCCGATCTTCATGCCCTTGAAGCGTTCGGGATTGGCCAGGATGGCGGCCAGACCGCCGGCGCCGGCGCCCTCGGCCACCGTCTTCTCCAGCGTCGCTAGCAGGGCCACGCCCTTTTCGAAATCAGCTTCTTCGCAGACGAAGACCTCGTCGATCAGGCTGTCGGCCAGGGCGAAGGGAATCTCGCCCACGGCCTTGATGGCGATGCCCTCGGCGATCGTCTGCCCGCTGCACTTGGCCGGTTCGCCGCGACGCCGCGCCGTGAAGGACGGATAGCGCGCCGCTTCGACGCCGAAGATCTTGATGCCCGGCTTCATCGCCTTGGCGGCGATGGCGCTGCCCGCGATCAGGCCGCCGCCGCCGATGGGGATGATGAGGGCGTCCAGGTCCGGCGCGTCCTCCAGGAATTCCAGGCCGCAGACGCCCTGCCCCGCGACGATGCCTTCATCGTCGAAGGCCGAGACGAAAACATAGCCGTGCTCGACCTGAAGCCGCTTGGCCTCCTCGGTCGAGCCGGAGAAGTCGAGACCGTGGATGACGACGTTGGCGCCGTGGGCGCGGGTGCCGTCCACCTTCACGAAGGGGGTGCCCTCGGGCATGACGATGGTCACGGGCACGCCCAGACGGCCGCCGTGATAGGCCAGGGCCTGGGCGTGGTTGCCCGCCGAGGCGGCGACGACGCCGCGTTTCTTCTCGTCCGGCGTCAGCTGCAGCAGCCGGTTCAGGGCGCCGCGCTCTTTGAAGCTGCCGGTGAAGTGCAGATTGTCGAACTTGATCCAGATCTCCGCCCCGGTCAGTTGCGACAGGCGGCGGGAGTAGCGGACGGGCGTGCGGTCGACCTGACCGGCGATGCGTTTTTGCGCCTCGCGGATGTCGTCGATGGTGACGGTCATGAAGTCCCTGATTTTGTTTACGGCCGGCCTCTTTCGTCCGGTCTACGGTTCCCTTGTGGAACAGGGCGCGACGGCGAGCAACCTTGACTCGCCCCGCCCTGCGAGGTCATGCCGGGCCGACGCCTGAACTGAAACCGGGAGCCGCCCTCATGACCACCTTCTCGCGCTCGCCCGCCCGCCTCAAGGGGCTGGCCGCCCTCGTGATCGGCGGTCTGGCTCTTTCCGCCTGCGCCACGACCCCGATGGGGGGCAGCGTCGTCGGGCCCGCCGTCTTCAACGCCGACGACTTCGCCTGGTCGACCCGCGCAGGCCAGGCCTCGATCGAGGGCCGCGTGGCCTTCGCCCAGGACGGTCGCGCCTTCCAGTGCGCCG
>NZ_DAMCNG010000311.1:0-2336 GCF_032107865.1 Brevundimonas sp. | reverse complement strand
GACATCAACTTCTAAGGCTCAGGGGGGCCGGTCATGATCGGCCCCCTAATCCTTGAGGTTGCAAGACATGAAGGACGGTCGATCCCACGGGTCGGCCGTCCTTTTTCTTTGGCTTTTTCTTAGACCTGCGGCTGGGCGTCGCTGGCGATCCGCCGCGACCGGGGCTATTGCGGCAGGGACGGTTGATAAGAGGAGCAGTCCATGCGCGTCGCCATGATCGGAACGGGCTATGTCGGCCTGGTGTCAGGCGCCTGTTTCGCCGATTTCGGCCACACGGTGACCTGCGTTGACAAGGACGCCTCGAAGATCGAGCGCCTGCACCAGAACATCATGCCCATCTATGAGCCGGGGCTGGATGATCTGGTCGCCAACAACGTCCGCGACGGACGCCTGGCCTTTGCTGTCGACAGCGCCGAGGCGATCCGCACGGCGGACGCCGTCTTCATCGCCGTGGGCACGCCGTCGCGACGCGGCGACGGTCATGCCGACCTGTCCTACGTCTATGCGGCGGCCGAAGAGATCGCCGACCTGATGCAGGGCTTCACCGTCGTGGTGACCAAGTCGACCGTGCCCGTCGGCACCGGCGATGAGATCGAGCGCATCATCCGCGAGCGCCGCCCCGACGCCGAGTTCGCCGTCGTCTCCAACCCTGAGTTCCTGCGCGAAGGCGCCGCCATCGGCGACTTCAAGCGCCCGGACCGCGTGGTGGTCGGCACGACCGACGAGCGCGCCCGCGCCGTCATGTCCGAGCTGTATCGGCCGCTGAACCTCAATGAGACGCCGATCATGTTCACGGGGCGTCGCACGTCCGAACTGATCAAATATGCGGCCAACGCTTTCCTGGCCATGAAGATCACCTTCATCAACGAGGTCGCCGACCTGTGCGAGGCGGTCGGCGCCGACGTGCAGCAGGTCGCGCGCGGCATCGGCCTGGACAACCGCATCGGGTCGAAATTCCTGCACGCGGGGCCGGGCTACGGCGGATCGTGCTTCCCCAAGGACACCCTGGCCCTGGTCCGCACGGCGACCGACGCCGGTTCGCCCCTGAAGCTGATCGAGACGACGGTCGCCATCAACGACGCGCGCAAGAAGGCCATGGCTGATCGCGTCGCCGAAGCCCTGGGCGGCGACCTGAAGGGCAAGACGGTCGCCCTGCTGGGCCTGACCTTCAAGCCGAACACCGACGACATGCGCGACGCGCCCTCGCTGGACGTGGCGCCGGCGCTGATCGAGCGCGGCGCCATTGTCCAGGCCTTCGACCCCGAGGGCATGGAGGAGGCGGCCAAGCTGCTGGACGGCGTGGTGTTCAAGGACGGCCCCTATGACGCCCTGGCGGGCGCTGACGCCGCCGTCATCATGACGGAGTGGAACCAGTTCCGCGCCCTCGACCTGGACCGGATCAAGCTGCTGCTGAAGCAGCCGATCATGATCGATCTGCGCAACGTCTATCGCCCGGAGGACATGCGGGCGCGGGGCTTCCGCTACTTCTCCATCGGCCGCCCTCTGGACGCGGCGTAGCTAGAGCAGCAGCAGACGGCCGGCCGTGATGACCACGGCGGCGACCACGACGGCCGACGCCGTCGCGATCCCGACCAGTTTCATCGCCCGGCCCAGGCCGTCGTCTTCCATCCGAATCTCCTGCCTGGACAGGAAGCCGACAGTCCGCCTCTCAAGGCAAGAGGGCAGGGCGTGAAGCTGTGCTGTTTCTGATCTGAACCGTCGGGCATGAAAAAGGGGCGGCGCCGAACGGGCCGCCCCTTCTTCACGTTCCGGTCTGGCCGATCAGCCCGTGAAGGGGCGGATCAGGATTTCGACGCGGCGGTTCTGAGCCTTGCCTTCCGGGGTGGCGTTGGAGCCGATCGGCGCGCGAGCGCTCATGCCAGCGACATAGATGCGCTCACGCATCACGCCGCGGTTGATCAGATGCGAAGCGACCGAGGCGGCGCGGCGCTCCGACAGCGGTTGGTTGATGGCGTCGCCGCCCGAGGAATCGGTGTGGCCGATCACGTCGACCATGGAGCGGTCGTACTGGCTGATCACGCGAGCCACGTCGTCCAGCACCGGCAGGAAGCGCGGGTCCAACTCCGACTGGTTGGTGGCGAAGGTCACGTCCGACGGCATGCGCAGGACCAGATTGTCGCCCTGACGGGCCACGCCGACGCCGGTGCCGGACAGTTCGGCTTCCAGAGCACGTTGCTGGCCGTCCATGTACTGGCCGACGCCGGCCCCGGCCAGGGCGCCGACGCCGGCGCCGATCAGGGCGTTCTTGCGGCCCTGCTCGCCGCTGGAGGTGTTGGTCAGATAGCCCAGAAGCGCGCCGCCCAGAGCGCCGGCGA
>NZ_DAMCNG010000310.1:0-2345 GCF_032107865.1 Brevundimonas sp. | reverse complement strand
CGCGGGTCACGTCGTCCGCCTCGGCCACGGCGGCGGCGGCGCCCCCGGTGTCGAACATCTCGACGGCCGTGATCTTCATCTCGTTCAGGGCCTTGGAGCACTGCTGCAGGGCGACGGGATGGCTCTCGGCCGTCTTCACGTCCGACAGGCGCGCGTCAGGCGCGCCCAGCAGGGCCAGGCGGATCGGCCGCCAGGCCTCGCTGACCTCGACCAGTTTCGCTTGTCGCACCAGGGTGGCCGCTGGCTCGACCACGCCTATCGTCGAGTTCTCGACGGGGATCAGGGCGCAATGGCAATCGCCGCTCAGGACGGCGTCGATCGCGCCCTGGAAGGTCTCATAGCCGACCGCCTCGTCCCACGGACGCAGGTCGAGGCAGGCTTCATGGCTGAAGGCGCCCGGCGCGCCCTGATAGGCGACGCGGCCGGGCGTTTCGTCTTCTGCCGTCATGCCGCCTCGGACCGGGCCTGCCGCCCGGCCTTGAGACGCTCGGCGACCAGGAAGGCCATCTCAAGCGCCTGATCCGCATTGAGGCGCGGGTCGCAGTGGGTGTGATAGCGGCTCGACAGGTCGTCTTCCGTCACCGCCTGGGCGCCGCCGATGCATTCGGTGACGTTCTGGCCGGTCATCTCCAGATGAACGCCGCCGGGGTGGACGCCCTCGGCCTCGGCCACGTCGATGAAGCTGCGGACCTCGCCCATGACGCGGTCGAACGGCCGGGTCTTGTAGCCGTTGCCGGCCTTCAGCGTATTGCCGTGCATCGGGTCGATCGACCAGATGACGCGCTTGCCCGCCGCCTTCACCGCCCGCATCAGACCCGGCAGGCGGTCGCCCACCTTGTCGTGACCGAAGCGGCCGATCAGCGTCAGACGGCCCGGGATGTTGTTCGGGTTCAGGGCGTCGATCAACGGCAGCAGGTCGTCCGCCGTCATGGTCGGCCCGCACTTGACCCCGATGGGGTTGGAGATGCCGCGCATGAACTCGATGTGGGCGCCGTCCAGCTGGCGCGTCCGCTCGCCGATCCACAGCATGTGGGCCGAGGTGTCGAACCATTCGCCGGTCGAGCCGTCCAGGCGCGTCAAGGCGCTCTCGACGTTCAGCAGCAGGGCTTCGTGGCTGGTGAAGACCTCAACGCGCGACAGGTCGGGATGCGTCTCGGGCGTGACGCCGACCGCCTCCATGAAGGCCAGAGCCTCAGTGATCTTGTCGGCCAGCTCGCGGTAGGCCGCGCCCGCGCCGTCGTCGGCGAAGCCCAGCGTCCAGCGATGGATGTTGTACAGGTCAGCATAGCCCCCGCCCGCGAAGGCGCGCAGCAGGTTCAGCGTCGAGGCCGACTGGTTATAAGCGCGGATCAGGCGCTGCGGATCGGGCATGCGCTCTTCCGGCGTGAAGCCCATGCCGTTGATGATGTCGCCGCGATAGGACGGCAGTTCGACCCCGCCGATCTCCTCGACCGGCGACGAGCGCGGCTTGGCGAACTGGCCGGCGATGCGGCCGACCTTCACCACCGGCTTGCGGCCGGCGAAGGTCAGGACCACCGCCATCTGCAGGATCAGGCGGAAGGTGTCGCGGATGTTGTCGGTCGAGAACTCCTTGAAGCTCTCGGCGCAGTCGCCGCCTTGCAGCAGGAAGGCGTTGCCCGCCTCGACCTGGGCCAGGTGATCGGTAAGCTTGCGCGCCTCGCCGGCAAAGACGAGGGGCGGCATCGCGCGCAGCTCGTCTTCGACGCGCGCCAGTTCGGCGGCGTCCGGATAGTCCGTCGGCATATGCAGGACGGGCTTGTTTCTCCAGGATTCGGGGGTCCAGCGCTTACTCATGCCGGCAAGATAGGCTTTTCCCCCGCCCTGAACAATGAAGCTTGCGCGAAATCAGCCGATCAGCGGTTTCCATGCCTCACCGGCGGGCAGCTGGGCGAACAGAGCCTCGATCTGAGCGTCCGAAACCGAAGAAAGCTCAGCCGGCGACCATTGGGGGGCGTTATCCTTGTCGATGATGACGGCGCGCACGCCTTCCTGGAAGTCGTGAGTCTGAACCACGCGCCCGCCCAGGGCGTATTCCATCGCCATGTTGTCGGCGAAGTCGGTCAGCGTCGCGCCCGTGCGGATCTGGCGCAGGCTGACCTTCAGCGACTGCGGCGACTTGGTCTTCAGGATGTCGAGCTGCTTCTGCGCCCAGTCCGAACCATCGGCCGTAAGAGCGGCGACGATCTCTTCCACCATATCGAAGGCGAACAGGCGGTCGATGGCCTCGCGGTGCGGGGCCAACGGCGACGGCCCGGCGTCCCCGGCGGCGCGCTCGGCGACCGCCTTAGGATCGGCGGGCGCGGCCAGCAGGTCGGCCTTCAGCG
>NZ_DAMCNG010000309.1:0-2359 GCF_032107865.1 Brevundimonas sp. | reverse complement strand
GGCGGCGGCGGGGCCGGACGCCATCGTCGAGGCAGCCGTGCGGCCCGCCGACTGGATCATGGCCTCCATCGTCGGCGCGGCGGGCCTGCGTTCGGCCTGGGCGGCGGCGGGAACGGGTGCGACCCTGGCCCTGGCCAACAAGGAGAGCCTGGTCTGCTGCGGTCCGGCGCTGATCGAGCGGGTCAAACGCAGCGGCGGACAGTTGATTCCGGTCGATTCCGAACACTCAGCCATTTTTCAGGTCTTCCCGGCCGGGGCGCCCGAGCGGGTGTCCAAACTGGTGCTGACCGCTTCGGGGGGGCCGTTCCGCACGCTGCCGCGCGCGGCCATGACGCGCATCACGCCGGAACAGGCTGTGGCCCACCCGAACTGGAGCATGGGCGCCAAGATCTCGGTCGACAGCGCCACCATGGCCAACAAGGGGCTGGAGCTGATCGAGGCCGCCTATCTGTTCGACATGCCGGAAGACCGGGTCGATGTGGTCGTCCACCCGGAATCGATCATCCACAGCCTTGTGGAATATGTGGATGGTTCGACCCTGGCCCAGATGGGCGCGCCGGACATGAGGACGCCGATCGCCTGCGCCCTGTCCTGGCCGGACCGTCTGGCCTGGCCGGCGCCCAAGCTGGACCTGGCGGCCTTGGGGCGGTTGACGTTCGAGGCGCCGGACGAGGATCGGTTTCCGGCCTTGCGTCTGGCGCGCGAAGCTCTGGCGGCCGGCGGAATCGCCCCCATCGTCTTCAATGCGGCCAATGAGGTGGCGGCTCTGGCTTTCCTTGACCGGCGGCTGGGCTTTCTCAATATTGCCGCAGTCGTCGCCGACACCCTTGAGAAGGCGACGGGCGCGGGCGCGTCTTGCGGTTCCGACGATGCCTGCGAGGCGGCCCTGGCCGTTGACGCGCAGGCGCGACGGATCGCAGGCGACGTCATCGCCTCGCTGAACATCGCGGCCTGAGGGGAACGGGAGATACGAACGGCATGATAGGCTTGATCAGCCAGGCTCTGACCTATGTCGTGCCGTTTCTGCTCGTGCTGACGCTTGTCGTGACCGTGCATGAGCTGGGTCATTTCCTGACGGCGCGCGCCTTCGGCGTGAAGATGGACCGCTTTTCCATCGGTTTCGGCCGCGCGATCTTCCGTCGGACCGACAAGCATGGCGTGGAGTGGCGGATCGGCTGGCTGCCGCTGGGCGGCTATGTGAAGTTCTCCGGCGACCTGGATGCGACCGGTGTGCCCGATCGTGCGGGTCTTGAGGCGCTGCGCCAGGCTGTGACGGCCGAGCATGGGCCGGGCGCCGAGCGTGACTACCTGTATTTCAAGCCGTTGTGGCAGCGCGCCTTGGTCGTGGCGGGCGGACCGTTCGCAAACTTCGCCCTGGCCATCTTCATCTTCACCCTGCTGTTCAGCCTGGTGGGCGTCGAACTGCGGCCCGCGCGCGTGATGGAGGTTCAGCCCCAGTCGCCGGCGGCGCAGGCGGGCTTCCTGCCGGGCGATCTGATCACCCATGTGAACGGCAAGCTGATCTCCGATGGCGGGGAGGTGACGCGCGTCGTGGCCCTGAGCAGCGGCGATCCGGTGCGCTTCACCGTCGAGCGCGGCGATCAGGCGGTGCAGTTGACCGCTACGCCCGAGCGCCGGGTAGAGACCGACCGCATCGCCGGCCGGGTCAGCGTCGGCCGCATCGGTCTGGCCCTGGGCTCGAACCGCGATGAAATCCGCCACGTCCGCTACGGTCCCGTCGCAGCCGTGGGGCAGGGGGTGCGCGAAACCGGCGCCATCCTGAACACCACCCTGACCTATATCGGCCGCATCTTCACCGGCCGTGAGTCGGGCGATCAGTTCAGCGGTCCGCTGGGAATCGCCAAGGCGTCCGGCGCCCTGACCAACGCCGCGGTCGCGGCCAATCCCGAGCCCTGGGCCATTGTTCGCAATCTGTTGCTGACGCTGACCAGCTTCGCGGCCATACTTTCGGTCGGAATCGGCTTTTTAAATCTGATGCCTATTCCCGTTCTGGATGGGGGGCACCTGCTGTTCTACGCTTATGAAGCCGTGGCGCGCCGCCCGATGGCCGCCCGTGTTCAGGAAGCGGGATATCGGGTCGGTCTTGCTTTGCTGGCGGGTTTGATGTTGTTCGCGACCTGGAACGATCTGCAGAAGCTCAATCTCTTCAAATTCCTCGGCGGGCTCGTCTCGTGAGCCGACGCCAGCCCCCGATGGTATTCCGCATGAACCAAAACGACAGTCGCCTCATGACCCAGACTCCTGGCCGCATTCTCGGGGTCAGCGCCCTGGCCCTGACCTTCGCCGCCGGACTGGCGCAACCGGCCCTGGCCCAGCAGGCGGCGCCCGCTCCGGCCCA
>NZ_DAMCNG010000308.1:0-2393 GCF_032107865.1 Brevundimonas sp. | reverse complement strand
GCGCGGCTCGACTATCTGCCCGACGCCCTGATCCGCGCCTCGCCGACCACCAGCCAGGGCGGCAAGTCTGCGCGCGGGCGGCGGCTGAACGTCAAGGCGGCCTTCGCCGTGACCGAAGCCGGACGCCGACGCATCAAGGGACGGCGCTTGCTGTTGATCGACGACGTGCTGACCACGGGCGCCACGGCCGAGGCCTGTGCGCGGGTGCTGATGGAGGCCGGAGCGCGCGCTGTGGACCTGGCCGTCATCGCGAGGGTGAAAAACGCGCGCGAACCGCTTAAGTGAGGGGGAACCTTCCCATTCGCCTTCAGGAGCTCCCCTTGGCCGAAGTCGTTCTCTACACCAAACCCGGCTGCCCCTACTGCATCCGCGCCATGGCCCTGCTGGACCGCAAGGGCGCGGCCTATACGGAGATCGTCGCCTCCAACGACCCGGTCAAGAAGGCCGAGATGGTCGAACGTTCGGGCGGCGCGGCCACCTTCCCGCAGATCTTCATCGACGGAAAGCACGTCGGCGGCTCGGACGACATCCACGCCCTGGACCGCAAGGGCGAGCTGGACGCCCTGCTGACGGCTTAAGTGACCGACACGCTCGACATCGCGCTGATCCAGACGCGGACGCCGGCGACGGCGGCCGCAGGGCTGGCGCATGTCGAGCCCCTGATCCGTCAGGCGGCGGCCGAGGGCGCGCAGCTGATCCTGACGCCCGAGGGGACCAACTTCCTTGAGCAACGTCGCGCCTTGCGCGACGCCGCCCTGTCGGATGAAGGCGCTGACCCCGCCGTTGCGGGGCTGAAGGCCCTGGCCGCCGAACTGGGCGTCTGGCTGTTGATCGGCTCGGCCATCGTCCGCTCGGGCGGGGCGGATGACCCGCGCGCCGCCAACCGCTCCCTGCTGATCGACCCGAGCGGAGCGATCACGGCGCGCTATGACAAGCTGCACGTCTTCGATGTCGACCTGCCGAACGGCGAGACCTATCGCGAAAGCGCTTCGGTGCGGCCGGGCGATGCGGCGGCCGTGGCGGACACCCCCTGGGGCGGCCTGGGTCTGACCATCTGCTACGACCTGCGCTTCCCGCATCTGCACCGCGCCCTGGCCAAGGCTGGCGCTAGGCTGATCGCCGTCCCCGCCGCCTTCACCCGCCCGACCGGCGAGGCGCACTGGGAGACTCTGTTGCGCGCCCGCGCCATCGAGACGGGCGCCTTCGTGCTGGCTCCAGCTCAGGGCGGGACGCACGAGGACGGCCGCCAGACCTGGGGCCGCTCCCTGGTCGTCGGGCCGTGGGGCGAGGTGATCGCCCGGCTCGACCACGACGAACCGGGCGTCCTGCACGCCCGGCTGGACCTTCAGGCCGTGGAGAAGGCGCGCGCCAGTGTGCCCGCCCTGCGCCACGACCGCGACTTCGACCTGCCCCTATGATCCGTTACGCCCTGTCCTGCGACCACGACCACGGCTTCGAAGCCTGGTTCGGCTCCTCGTCCGACTATGACGACCAGGCGGCGCGCGGCCTGGTCGAATGTCCCTTCTGCGGCTCGACGGCCGTCAGAAAACAGATCATGGCCCCGGCTGTCTCCGGCACGAAGAAGAGCGCGCCTTCGCCGGACTCCATGAAGCAGATGCAGTCGATGATGATGCAGGCGGCGCAGCAGGTGCGAGACCACGTCGAGCAGAACTTCGACTACGTCGGCGACGCCTTCGCCCGCGAGGCGCGCGACATCCACGAGGGCCGCAGCGAGAAGCGCGAGATTTACGGCGAGGCCACCCCCGCTGAGGTCAAGAAGCTGAAGGACGACGGCGTGCCTTGCGCCCCCCTGCCCAGCCTGCCGCCCGACCCCAAGAAGGCGAACTGACCGCAGATGGGGGAGGGGGAGCGGTACGAGGAATTCGCCCCGCCTGAGTCCTTGCGGCCCTTCGTGCGCTTGCTGTGGACCTATGCCGCGCCCTGCCCCAGCGGCGGGGTGCAGCGCATCGCCCCGGACGGCTGTCCCGAACTGGTCGTCGATCTGGCCGCCCCCTATGAGGAACAGG
This sequence comes from Brevundimonas sp., assembly GCF_032107865.1. GTDB lineage: Bacteria > Pseudomonadota > Alphaproteobacteria > Caulobacterales > Caulobacteraceae > Brevundimonas. The sequence goes on along the minus strand of NZ_DAMCNG010000308.1, from coordinate 366 downwards.
ACGCTGACGGCGCCTTCCGCCTGCAACCGCCGGTGATCTTCGCCGGTCAGATGACCCGGCCCATGGCTATCCGCCCGGTCGGCCCGGTAGAGATCGTCGCCGCCAAGTTCGAGCCCGACGGGGCGCGGGAATTCCTCGGCCGCCCGCTGATCGAAGCGATGGATCGGCGGCTGGACCTTGTGGCGCGGCTGGACGGCTTCACGGCGCCGTCCGGCGATCCGGCGGGACAGGCCGCCGCCCTCGGCTCTTGGCTGGAAGAACAGCGCCGGGCGGGCGATTGGCGCATCGACTCCGCCGTCCGCGCCCAGGTCGTCGCCGCCGAGGATGATCTGGAGGGGCCGTCCCTCAACTCGGCCGAGCGCCGCG
>NZ_DAMCNG010000307.1:0-2448 GCF_032107865.1 Brevundimonas sp. | reverse complement strand
GCGGGCGTCCTCGGCCTGGCGGGTCTGGCGGGCGACGGTCCAGGCCAGATCAGACGATTGCGGGATGCTGACGGTGAAGGGGCGGGGCAGGCCCTGCGCCTGCGCGGTTTCGAGAACGCGCGTCAGGCTGGCGACGCCGTGCCCATGCGCGGGCAGGACGGCGTTCTCCAGAGTCCAGCCCACGCCCGACGGGGCGTCGTGAGGCTTGGCGTGGCTCCAGGGGCTGGCGGCGGCGGGCGCGGGGGGACGGCCCAGACCCGTGCCGCGCATGACACCCATGAACTGATCGCCCCAGACGGCCGACCACGGCATCCCCGTCACCGCCAGAAAGAGGATCACCCCGCCGACATAGAAGCCGGTCAGGGCGTGGACATCACGCCAGAAGGGACGGCGACGAGCGTCGGTCTCGCTTGGCTTCAGCACGGCGCCGGTGCGGCGGCGCGGCCACCATAGATAGAGGCCGGTGGCGCACAGGATGATGGCCCAGCCCGCGACGATCTCGGCCAGAATGTTCAGCGCTGTTCCGATCGGGCCGCCGAACAGGCTGAGGGAATGCAGCGCCTTAATCGTCTCGGTCACGCCGCCATAGGCGGTGACGCCGGTGACTTTAGCTGTGCGCGGATCGACGAAGACGGTGCGCTGGGCGCCGTCAGGCCGGTCGACGCGGACGCGCACGGCCTGATCGGCGCGGTCAGGGACCAGCACGTTCGCCGCCCGGCCTTCGCCTGCGCGGGCGGCGGCGGCCAGCCATTGATCGGGATCGGCCTGTTGGGCGCTGGCCGGAACCTCGATCATGGAGCGATAGACGGCGTGGTCGATCTCGTCCTTGAACAGATAGAGGCCGCCCGTAAGCGTCAGCAGCATCAGGAACGGCATCACCAGCACTCCGGCGTAGAAGTGCCAGCGCCAGACGGCCCGATAGGCGCCGGACATCACGTCGGGCGCCTTGGCCTGTGTTGAGGCGGAACGGCCCATCAATAGGCCAGCCGCAGGCCGACGGAGACCGAACGGCCCTCGCCGGGGAAGAAGACGCCGGTTTGCACCTTGCTGGCGTCGGTTACGGCCGAGAACTCGCCGACGTAACGCTTGTCGGTCAGGTTGCGCGCGTCGATGTAGACCGAGGTTCTGGCGTTGATGTTGAAACCGCCCGTCAGGCCCAGCACGGCGTAGTCCGGCGCCTTCATGGTGTTGGCGTAGTCGACGTAGGGGCTGGACAGCCGCCACTCGACCGACGGGGTGACGAAGACGCCCGTCGGGTGACGCCAGGTCAGCTCGGCGCGATACTGATGCTGCGGCACGACCGGCAGGCGGTTGTCGCCCCAGAGAACGTCGCCGTCGAAGCGGAAGTCGCTCCAGTTATAGACCTGACGCAGCATCAGCGATCCGTCCGCCAGGTCGACCGGCAGGGTCCAGTCCAGCCCGGCCTCGATGCCCTGGTGGATGGTCTTCTTGGCGTTGAAGGTGGCGGCGGGAATGTCGGGACTGGTGATGAAGTTCAGCATCTCGCCCTCGATCCGGCTGCGATAGGCGACCAGATCCCAGGCCAGAGGCCCATGACGGCCGCGCGTGCCGATCTCGCCGGTCCAGGCGTCCTGAACCTCGACCGGGGTGAAGCCGGTTAGCGGCGCCTGCACCAGGGCGCCATAGGTCGGCGGTTCGACCGAGCGGGTCAGGTTGGCGAAGACCTGGGCGCCGCTTTCGGCTTCCCACAACAAGCCCATGCGCGGCGAGAACCACTCATAGTTCCGGCTGGCGTTGTTGGCCGGGGTCATGCGGTCCAGATAGTCGCGCGTGGCGCCCCCCCATGAGCCGCCCGCGACCAGGGCCAGCTGGTCGGTGACGAACAGCCGCCCCTCTGCGAAGACGTCCAGACCGGAGGCGTTCTGACGCGCATCGGCGGTCCTGGCGCCGCGCTGGCCCGCCAGGTTCACATAGCGCAGGGCCTCGACCTCTCCCTCGCGCCACGAGAAGCCGTAGAAGGCGTCGGCGCTCAGGCCGCCGATGTCGCCCGTCCAGTCGATGCGGGCGAAGGCGCCGCGCGTGGCGCTGTCCTGATCCAGCACCTGGAAGATCGGGTGATAGAGCGACTTTTCCCAGCCCCAGACGGCGCCCTCGAACAGGGTGGATTCATTGAAGCGCCAGCGGGTCTGCAGCGTCAGCCGCTTGACCGTCAGGTCGCGGGCCTGATCGCCGGACAGGGCGCTGGCGGCGGCCCTGCGCGGCTTGTTCAGCGCATCGTTCAGCGTCAGCGAGCCGGGCATGTCCTGCTTGATGTCGGCGGCCTGAGCGATCAGGCGCACCTCGCGGTCCTCGCCGAAGGAACGGCCCGCATTGACGGTCAGGCGGCCTTGCGACTGCTGGCTGTGGTCGCGCCAGCCGTCGCCCTGCATGGCGGTGGCGGCGGCGTAGACGTCCCAGTCGCCATGCGTCGCGGCGACGGCGCCGTGG
>NZ_DAMCNG010000306.1:0-2493 GCF_032107865.1 Brevundimonas sp. | reverse complement strand
TGGGGGCTGGAAGACGGACAGGGCGACGTCTACGCCGAGATCGACGGCCGCCGCCATGCGGGCCAGAACACCAAGATGGACGAAGAGGGCGACGTCATCGCCTTCAACACGCCATCGGCCCAGCTGATGAACGGCCTGGGCAATGGCGCCGCCATGGCGATCCGGCGCGGCGACAAGCAGATCAAGGTCAGCCTGGGCGGAGCCGCCGCCGCCTTCCTGTGGATCGACGAACGTCAGGGGCGGCTGGGCACGACCACCGCCCTGATCCGTCGCGGCGACCGCCCGGCCGCGCCGCGCGTGACCGTGGCCGCCGCCACGCCGCAGAACGGCCTGGTGCACGACGACCTGTCGCCGGCGCTGCTGGCCCACCCCAAGGTCAAGGAATGCCTGGCGACGAGCCGCAAGGGCGAACGCTTCGAGCCTGACGTCGAGGTCTCCCGCCTGGCCTCCGACAAGCTGCTGTGGAGCGTGCCATGCGGCGAGGGCGCCTACAACTTCACCCAGGTCTATTTCATCACCACGGCGGACAGGACCGCGCCCCAGCCGGTCGTCTTCCCCACGGCCACGGGCAGCCACGATGAACTGGTCAACAGCCGCTATGACCCCAAGACCCGTACCTTGTTCGCCTTCGGGCGCGGGCGCGGCATCGGCGACTGCGGCCGCATGGGCACCTGGGCCTGGACCGGCGAACGCTTCGCCCTGCTGGACGAGAAAAACATGCCCAGTTGCACCGCCATCCCGCAGGATCTGTGGCCGACCACCTGGCGCGCGGCGACCTGACGACAGCTCAACGCCAGACATGAAAACGGCCCGGACGCGCGAACGTCCGGGCCGTCATTCGTTTCAGGCTTCAGTGACGCCTCAGGCGCGCATACGCCCTTCCAGCACCGCCAGCGGCAGGGAGCCGCTGCCCAGCACCTTGTCGTGGAAGGCGCGCAGGTCGAAGCCGGGCTTGGCTTCCGCCTCCTTGCGCAGGCGCGCGATGACCGTGTGGCCGACCTTGTAGGAACAGGCCTGGCCCGGCCAGACCGAGTAGCGGTTGATCTCGCTGTTCGAGGCGTCCAGCGGCTTGGCGCCCGAGGCCGCCATATAGTCGACCGCCTGCTCGCGGCTCCAGCGTTCGGAGTGAATGCCGGTGTCGACCACCAGGCGCACCGCCCGGAACAGATAGGACATCAGGAAGCCCACCCGGCCCAGCGGATCGGTCGCATAGGCGTCCAGATCGTCCGCCGCGACCGCCTCGGCGTACAGCGCCCAGCCTTCATTGTAGGCCGAGAAGCCGCCCGCGCGGCGCCATTGCGGCAGTTCGCCCGACTCGCGCTGCAGCGCCACCTGCAGGTGGTGGCCCGGCGAGGCCTCGTGATAGGTCAGGGTCGGCAGGGCGAACTTCGGCCAGTTCCCGCTGTCGCGCAGGTTGATGTAGTAGGCGCCGGGGCGCGAGCCATCCAGCGGCGGCCCCTGATAGTATCCGCCCGGCGCGCCCGACTGAATCGACACCGGCACGCGGCGAACCTCGACATGGGTCTTGGGCAGGCGACCGAAGACGGCCGGCAGCTTCGGCTCCAGCGCGGCGACCTGTTCGTTCAGCCACTGCAGCAGCTCTTCCTTGCCCGCGTCGGTGTTGGGGAACAGCTGGGCCGGATCCTTGTTCAGCGCCTGGACGCGCTCGCCGACCGTGCCCTGGGTCATGCCCTGCGACTTCAGGATGCCGTCGATCTCGGCGGTGATCTCGGCCACCTGCTCGCGGCCCATGGCGTGGATTTCCTTGGCCGAGAGCGTGGTCGTCGTGTTCGACTTCAGCCCGGCGGCGTAGAAGGCCTCGCCGTCCGGCAGGCGCCACACGCCCGCATCGTGCACAGCGTCGGGGCGGATCTTCTCCAGCGCCTCGATCTGGCGCGCCAGGGCGGGCTTGATCTTCTGATCGACCAGGGCGACGGCGCGCGCGTCATAACCCGACAGGTTCAGCGCCCCGGCCTTGCGGGCCAGCGACTTGATCATGGACATGTCGGCGGCCGACGTATCGCGCAGGGTGCGGATCTGCGGCAGCATCCGATCGATGATGAAGTCCGGCGGGATGACGCCCAGCCCGGCGTCCTCACGGATCTTGGCCGTCTCGCCGTCCAGCACGCCGGCGAAGGCGTCGAGGCGCGACAGGAAGGCGTCGGCGCCCACCGCATCCTCGATGCGATGCTGGTTATCCATGAAGTCGGGTGTCGAGAAATAGCCGCCCGACAGCTGGGTCACGACATAGGGCGACGGGCGGCCCGGCCCGGCGCCGTAGTCGAAGCGCGCCGTCTCGGCCGAGGTCTGACGTCCGAAGGCGGCGATGGCGTAGTTCAGCGCCCCGGCCTCGGACAGGCCCGCCTGGTCGAAGGCGCGCAGTTCGGCCCAGCGACGAACCGCCTTGTCGCGATCCTTGCGGATGGCGTCAGGCCCGGCTTCGCTCAGCTTGGACGACAGGCCCGCGCGGGCGCCCTTGTCCAGGCCCAGGTT
>NZ_DAMCNG010000305.1:0-2599 GCF_032107865.1 Brevundimonas sp. | reverse complement strand
CGTCGTCACGCTCTGGCCCAGCAGGGCCGACAGGGCGGGGTCGATCTCGCCGCCGCCGGGCGCGGTGACATTGCCCATCAGGTCGTAGGGAACGCCGTCGCGGATGATGTTGCGCTCGGTCTCGAACAGGGGCGTGTCGCGCTCGTATTCCAGGTCCAGCGTCCAGCGCTGCTTGCCCGAGATGCGCAGGATGTTGCTTTCCAGATCGGTCATGGTGCGGCCGCCCTGGTCGGGACGGCGCGCGGTGGCTTGCATGGTGACGGAGCGGAAGTCGGCCTTCAGCACGAAGTTCACGACCCGCTGGTCGGCGCTGTAGCCGTAGGAGAGGGCGGTTTCCTCGGGCAGGATCTCGGTGCGCTCGATGGCCTCGGGCGGGATGCCGCGAATTTCGCGGAAGCCCGAGATGCGCCGTCCGTTGACCAGGAAGACCGGCGAGCCGCCGCGCGAGCTGCGCGTCACCGGCTCCAGCAGGGTCATCAGCTCTTCGATGCTGCTGGCGCCGTAGGCCTTGATCTGCTCCTCGTCGAGGGTCAGTTCGGGCTCATAATCGCCCAGGGCCGCACCGCGCCGGGCGGTGGTGACGGTCTCCAGCGTGCCCAGGTCATAGGCGCTGTCGTCCAGCTCTTCCTGCGGGACCGGGGTCGCGGTCTGGGCGGGCGTGGATTGAGGTGGAGCGGCGGGCGCCGCCGTGTCGGCAGGGGACAGGGAGGCGAGGGCGAACAGCAAGGCGACTGGCGACATGTCGAGTCCTAAAGGCAACCGGGAAACAGGCACGCTCGCGACCGACGCCCTGTCTCGTCGATCGCATCGACCCGGTTAAAGAACGATGTGCGCCGAAAGTAGGCGCGTTCGCTCTCTTGGATTAAACTCCTGTAATGCAGGGCTTAGTCCTGTCCGAACCGACAAGACTCCAACGGACGAAGGGGCGGAATCCGTCGGACCCCGCCCCTCGTTTTTTTGCAGCGGCGAAGAAGCTCTAGAAACGGGCGCGCACGCCCACCGTCAGGTTGCGCCCGCGCAGGGGGGCCGTTTCGGCCAGGAAAGAGGCGTGATTGAACGCCGTCTCGTCCAGCAGATTGGTCCCGCGCAGGAAGATCTGCGAGCGCACCGGCCCCAGGTCGACGTCATAGGCCACGGTGGCGTTGACCATGTCGTAGCCCGGCGTCTCGTGCTCGAAGGCGGCGATGTCGGTCTGCTTGAAGGTGCGGCTGTATTCGACGTCGCCGGACCACGGTCCCTGGAAGGCAGCCAGGCGCACGCCCGCCCGCGCCGCCGGGATGCGGGGCAGGTTGCCGCCGTCGCCCTTCAGCTCGCCCTGGACGTAGTCGCCGAACACCGTGCCCGACAGCCACGAGGTGAACTGTTGCGTCAGCTCGCCCTCGATGCCGGTGAAGGTCGCGTCGGCCTGGCTGTAGCGGATCAGGCGGAAGTCCTCGAACTGATCCAGCGTCCGGGCGAAGATGTAGTCGTCATAGATGTAGTGGTAGGCGCTGACCGAGCCGGTCAGGGCGCCTTCGGTCTTGCGCAGGGTCAGCTCGATCGAATTGGCCGTCTCGACATCCAGATTGGAATCGCCGATCTCATAGGTGTTGGTCGCCAGGTGGACGCCGTCGGCGTACAGTTCCTGAGCCGAGGGCGCGCGCTGCGAACGCGACAGCGACAGGGCGCCGGACCAGCCGGGAGTGAAGTGCCACACCGCCGCGCCCGAGATAGAGAAGGGCTTGTGTTCGGTATCCGGCAGGCCGATGGCCGAGGTTTCCTGCCATTCTTGACGCAGGGCGCCTTCCAGGTGCCACAGGCCAATCTCGTATTCCTCCATCACGAACAGGCCGGTGTTCTTGGTCGTGCTGGGCGCCAGGAAGCTCTCCTCGCCGACGGCGGCGAAGTCGCTCTTGCTCAGTTGCAGGCCGACCACGCCGCGGAAGCCGGCGATCTCGCGGTGCTGGGCCTCGATGCGGCCGTCGTAACCCTTGTTGGTGAAGGTGGTCGAGACGACGCCGTCCTCAAGCTCGCTGTGCTCATAGTCGGTGTAGCCGGCGCGCAGGCGCACGTTCTCGATACCCGGCAGCGGGTCACGCAGTTCGCCGCGCAGGTCGACGCGGCGGCTCTTCAGGCGAACCTCGGGGGCGGCGTGATCGTGGTCGCCCTCATGCTCGTGCCCGTGGTCGTCGTCGCCGTGGCCATGGTCGTCATCGTCGTGGCCGTGACCGCCGCAATGCAGATGGTCGCCGTGCGGGTGGCAGCCTTCATATTCGTGGCTGTGGCCGGCCAGGCCGTAGCGGCTGGTCTGTTCGGTATAGGCCGCGCCCAGATAGCCGCGCGATCCGATCCACGAGGCGCCGAGCGTTGCGGTCGAGGTCTCGTTGTAGGAACCGTCCAGGCGCGGCTCGTCCCAGCCGGGCACCTTGTAGTCGTCCGACTTGCGCGCGGCCGCTTCGACGCGGAAGGCGAAGTGTCCGGCGCCGACCGTCAGGCCGACCACGCCGGCCTCCTCGTCATCGACCGAGCCGCGACGGTATTCGGCCACGCCCTCGCCGCCGTTGGCCGGGATGCGGGTCGGGATTTTCTTGTCCAGCAGGTTGACCGCGCCGCCCATGGC
>NZ_DAMCNG010000304.1:0-2600 GCF_032107865.1 Brevundimonas sp. | reverse complement strand
CGCGCCGCGACCGGCGCGACAGGGGCGATGACCAGCGGCTCTCCGGCCACGGGGACGGCGGGCGGCTGGGCCTGCATATAGTCGCGCAGCAGGGCGTCGAGGCTCGGCTCGCGGTCGGGATGAACGCGCTGCTGCTCGCCGCGCATATAGCCCCAGCGATCCGCCGCCAGCCCCTGCGCATCCGCCGTGGTGCGCAATATGGTCGGGCGCAGGAAGACCATCAGATTGGTCCGCCCCCGCTCGCGGCTGGTCGAGCGGAACAGGACGCCGACGCCCGGAATGTCGCCCAGCCCCGGCACCCTGCTCGTCTCCAGCCGGTCGTTCTGATCCAGCAGGCCGCCCACCACGGCGATGTCGCCGTCATCGACGACCAGCGTCGTCTCCAGCTCGCGCTTGTCCAGGATCAGGTCGCTGGCGCCGCTGGTCAGCAGGCCGTTGATGCTCGACACCTCCTGCCTCAGCGTCAGGGTGATGGAGCCGCCCGCATTGATCTGGGGCCGCACCGTCAGGCGCACCCCGATGTCCTTGCGCTGGGTCGTGGTGAAGGGGTTGGAGTTGCCGTCCAGAATGGCCCGACCGGTGGTGATCGGCACCTCCTGTCCCACCAGGAAGGTCGCCTCTTCGTTATCCAGCGTCATGATCGACGGGGTCTGCAGCAGGTTGGAGCCCGCGTCCGTCTTGGCCGCGTTGATGATGAAGCCGAACAGGCCGTCGCCCCACTTGCCGCCCGCCCCGCCGACAAAGCCGTTGGCGCCCAGCAGGCTGTTCAGCGCCAGATTCTGCAGGCGCTCGCGCAAGGGATCGTCCTTGTCCAGCTGCCCCGCCGCCGCCCCGCCCGCGATGGGAACCAGCGGCGCCGCGCGATCGGAATAGTTGGTCAGGCCGACGCCCTGCTCGCCCGCCATCAGCCACTGCACGCCCAGATCGCGCACGGCCTTGTCGCTCAGTTCGACAACGATGGCCTCGATCAGCACCTGCTGGCGGCGCACGTCCAGTTGGCGGATCACCTCGGTCAAAGTGCGTTGCAGGTCCGCCGGGCCGGAGATGACCAGGGCGTTGGCGCCGGGGAAACGGGCGATGGTGGCCCGCTGACCGGTGGCGGTCACGGTGGTCGAGCCGATCGGCCCGCTGTCGGCCTCGCTCGTCGTGGTCAGGCCGCCCGACGCCATGCCGCTGGTCGTGTTGGTCGCCACCGCGCGGGCCGTGCGCAGGCGCGGGGACGAGGTAGCGGCCGCATCGGCGGGCTGCCCCACAATCTGTTGCAGGACGGGCAGAAGCTGTTCGGCGTCGGCGTGCTCCAGGAAGACGACATTGACGTCCTGACTGGCCCGCGCCCTCCCGTCCAGATCGGCGATCAGGCCGCGCACCCGCGCCAGCGCCTGACCGTCCCCGCGCAGCACCAGCGCATTGGAGCTTTCGACCGGCGTGATCGTCACCAGCCCCGGCCCGCCGGGACCGCCCGTCACCTGTTGCAGCACGCCCGCGATCTCGCGCGCCGAGGCGTTCTCCAGCGCGACCACCTCATAGGCGGAACGGTCCATGTCGATGCGGCCGACCAGCGCCCGGATGCGCGACAGATTGTCGGCGAAGTCGGCCACGACCACGCTGTTGGCGCCGGGATTGGCCAGCACCTGCCCCTGCGCCCCGACCAGAGGCCTGATCGTCTCAGCGGCCGAGGCCGCGTCGATGTGGCGAAGGGTGAAGACCTCGGTCGAGAACCGCTCTGCGCCGACGGTGGCCGGGCCCTGCGCCGCGCCCTGCGCCGGACTGATGCGATAGGCGCCCGAGGACGTCGGCGTCACCACCAGACCATTGGCCCGGAGCGTCGACAGAAACACCTCGAACAGCTGGGCGCGGGTCAGGGGACGCGGGCTGGACACCGTCACCGTGCCCGTCACCGCCGGATCGACGATGAAGGTGCGCCCGGTCGTGCGCGCCACATCCTGCACGAAGGCGCGGATGTCGGCGTTCTGGACGTTCAGCGTCTGACGCGCCTCCTGACCTCCGCCTTGGGCCATCACCGGCGCAGCGGCCAGCGGCTGCACCGCCAGAACAGCGGCCAGAACGCCGGTAAGCAGGGAGCGGTTACGGGCCTTCATGGGCGCGTCCTTACGGTGGTGGAGCGGACCTGACCGTCGCGCTCGAACTGGATCTGGGCCGAGGGAGCATCGGCCAACTGGCCGCGCAGAGCGGCGAGCGCCTGCGGGCTGTTCAGGGCCGCGCCGTTGACCGACAGGATGACGTCGCCCGAGCGCAGACCGGCGTTGCGAAGCTCGCCCCCGTCGCCCGAGGCGGAAACGGTCAGGCCGTTGATTCCCAGCCCCTGAACGCGCGGCCGCAGACCCGCCTGGGCGATCAGACGTTGAGGATCGACCACCGCGCCTTCGGCCGAAGCGGGTTCGGACGCAGTCACGGCGGATTGCGCCGCCGCGACAGGCGCAACGGGCGCGACGCCCGAGGCCATGTCGGGAAAGTCGAGACGGAACGGAGCGCCGTCGCGCGACAGCATGACGTGGTCGGGGGCGACGGCGTTCAGGGTCAGCCCCGGCTCCACCTCCTCGCCCGCACCGACCGAAACCTGGCGCCCGTCCGCCAAGCCG
>NZ_DAMCNG010000303.1:0-2621 GCF_032107865.1 Brevundimonas sp. | reverse complement strand
ATTGACCGGCGCGCCGCCATCCAGGCTCAGGCGATACAGGTCGCTGTCGTTGGTGAAGGCGGCGCGGTCCGCCTGTTTGCGCGCCGCATAGATGAAGGCTTGCCCGTCGCGCGCGATGGTCAGCCCGCCCTCGCCGACGCTGACGTCAGCGTCCAGCCCGGCGGTCAGGTCGCGCGGCTGGCCCTCGGCGAAGCCCGAACCGTTCAGCGGCTGCAGGAAGATGTGGCTCTGGCGTCCGTCGGCCCAGCGGTCGAACACCCGCAGCGGCATCCGGTCATAGACCTGCTGGGTCGACTTGGCGCGCTCGGCCAGACGGTCCTTGGTGCAGTCCAGGGTCTCGCAGTCCGTATAGACCGACACGCCCAGCACCAGGGCCTTGCCGTCCGGCGTGAAGCGGAAGCCCGACAGGGACACGGGCAAGGTCGTCACCTGGGCCGCCGCCATGCCGTCGCGGTCCGCGCGCCAGACCTGGTTCGACCCGCCGCGCGGCGACAGGAAGTAGATCGACTGCCCGTCCGGCGCCCAGCGCGCGCCCGAGACGCCGCCCTCGGAAACCGGCAAGCGACGCGGCGCCGTCGCGCCGTCGACATCGGCCATCCACAGGCCCGTCAGGTTGCGGTTGCCGTCCCAGTCGGTGCGCGTGACGGCGTAGATGATGCGGCGCCCATCGGGCGAGACGCGCGGATCGCTGACCCGCTCCATCATCGCCAGATCCTTCAGGCCGAGACGGTCAGACGCCTCGGCCTGAGCCGGTGCAACAACCGCAGCCGGCGCGTCCTGGGCCAAAACCGGCGTCGCGGCCAGGCCGCCCGCCAGCAACAACATCTGGACGGCCGCAGCCGTCATCCAATGTGATCGGGTCATTACGCTACACTCCCCCAATGAATGGTCAGGCTTCCTGCATAGGCGGCGATCCGGTCCTAGCCAAGCTGGATGGCGCTTGCCCGACGCCGCCGCCTCGGCGACAAGCAGACGATGAGTCCGGCTCCCCACATCGTCGACGTGCTGATCGCCGAGCGCGCGCCCCGCCTGACGGGGTTAAGCGCCTGGCCGCTGGTCCGCCCCGCCCTCTATGGCCTGCTCGACTACGCCAAGGCGCGGCGCATGGCCGACGCCATCGGCCCCATGGCCGGGCGCCAGGCGCTGGACTACGTCTCCGACCTGCTGGAGCTGACGGTGCGGACGGCGCATCTGGACCGCCTGCCCGTCTCGGGCCGCTGTCTGGTCGTCTGCAACCACCCGACCGGCATCGCCGACGGCCTGGCCGTGCATGACGCCCTGCGGACGGTGCGGAACGACCTGATCTACTTCGCCAACGCCGATGCGCTGCGCGTCTCGCCGCGTCTGTCGGAAACCGTCGTCCCCGTCGAATGGGTCACGGCCAAGCGCACGCGCGAGAAGACCCGCGCCACGCTTCAAGCCGCCAAGGAGGCGTTCGAGGCCGAACGTTGCGTCGTCATGTTCCCGGCCGGACGTCTGGCCCGCGTCGGCGCGGGCGGTTTGCTGACCGATCCCGGCTGGGCCGCCACAGCCGCCTCTCTCGCGCGAAAATACGAGGCGCCGGTGATCCCGATCCACGTCGCCGGTCCGACCAGCCGCCTGTTCCACCTGTTCGACAAGGTGTCGCAGGAACTGCGCGACATCACCCTCTTCCACGAACTGCTGAACAAGAAGGGCCGCGCCTTCGACCTGATCGTCGGCCGCCCCATCCCGCCTCTTGCGCTGGATGTCGACGCACAGGCCGCCACCCTGAAACTGAAAACCTTCGTCGAGCGGACCCTGGCCGCCGATCCTGACGCGACCTTCGCCTGATGACCTCAGCATGATGATTTTCGACCTTCCCGACGCCGACGCCACCACCCGCCTCGGTGAAGCCATCGCCCCCCTGCTGGCGCCGGGCGAGGCCGTCCTGCTCTACGGTCCGCTGGGCATGGGCAAGTCGACGCTGGCGCGCGGCCTGATCCGCGCCCTGACGCGCCCCGACGAGGACGTGCCGTCGCCGACCTTCACCCTGGTCCAGTTCTATGAAAGCGACCCGCCCGTCGCCCACTTCGACCTCTATCGCCTGAGCCGTCCCGAAGAAGCCTTCGAGATTGGTCTGGACGAGGCGCTGGACGAGGGCTGCGCCCTGATCGAATGGCCCGAACGGCTAGGCGACAACCCCGGCCAGATGCTCGGCCCCGACCGGCTGACGATCGAAATCTCGGAACCCGCCCCTCAAGCAGCCGCCCTCCGCGAGGGCGGCGATAGGGGCCTCTCTGGAAGAGTTGCGACCGCAACTGGCGCAGGGTCGTGGGAAGCCAAACTGAAGGAACTCCATGTCTGACCGCGAAGCCCTCCGTCTCGACTTCCTGCGCTCGGCCGGTCTGGCCGAGGCCGTGCGCGCGCCCCTGCCCGGGGACGCCTCGACACGCCGATACGAGCGGCTGACGACGCCATCGGGCGCCTCCCTGATGCTGATGGATCAAGCCCCCGCCGCCGAGAGCCGCCCCTGCGATCCGTCGTGGACGCCGGACCAGCGCCAGGCCCACGGCTGGAACGCCGTCGCCCGCCTGTCCGCCGGGCGCATCGAGGCCTTCGCCGCCGTCGCCGCCCATCTGAAGTCGCTCGGCCTGTCGGCG
>NZ_DAMCNG010000302.1:0-2628 GCF_032107865.1 Brevundimonas sp. | reverse complement strand
AGGCGGCGGCGGCCTTCATCAGACCGCCGCCGTGCCGGGTCGCCGTCGTCAGGAACGCGGCGTCCTTCATCGCATCAGAACCGGACGCGAACGCCGCCGAACACGCCGCGTCCCGGCGCGCCGTAGTTCAGGACCGTCTGATAGTCCTCGTCGAAGGCGTTCTCGATCCGACCGTAGACTTCAAGAGTGTCGTTGATCGGATAGGAGGCGCGCAGGTCGACCAGAGTGTAGGCATCGACCTTCACCGTGTTCGTGTCGTTGTTGAACGTCTCACCGACGTAGCGCACGGCCACGCCCGTCTTCAGGCCGAAGGCGAAGGCGTAGTCAGCGGCGAGGTTCGCCATATGCTCGGGACGGCGCGTCAGACGCTTGCCGTCCGTGGCGCCCGAGGCGCTCTTGGCGTCGGTCCAGGTGTAGTTGGCGCTGACGTTCAGGCGCTCCGTCACGTCCACGCGACCGACCAGTTCGACGCCTTGCGCCTCGGTCTTCTGGACGTTGCGGTAATAGCCCCAGCGGCCCGCACCGTTGACGGTGCACAGCGGGTCCGTCGAGGGCGTCGAGCAGCCGTTGTAGCGGATCTCATTGTCCGCCTGGCGATTGAAGTAGGTCGCCGAGACGACGGCGCGGTCGAACAGGCGTTGCTCGACGCCGATCTCCCAGCTGTCGAACTCTTCCGGTTGCAGGTTCAGATTGCCGTACTCGCTGTACAGCTCATACAGGCCCGGCGCGCGGAAGCCCTGGCCCCAGCTGGCGCGCACCACCGTATCGCCCTCGTTCAGGGCCCAGGCCGCTGCGACCTGGCCCAGCAGGTTGTCGCCATACTGGGCGTGGTCGTCATAGCGCAGGCCGCCAGTCAGGGTCAGGCCGTCCAGCACCGTCCACTGCACCTGGCCATAGGCGCTGTTCAGCTCGGCCTCGCCGCGACCGAAGGCCGGGTTCGGGGTCCAGTCGCCGGGCGAACGGGTCTTCATCTCCGACTTCTCGTGCTCCAGGCCGAAGGTCGCGTTCAGCGCCTCGGTGAAGGCGAAGGCGCCCTGATACTCCCAGCGACGGTTCTGGCCCTCGGCGTCGAAGGTCAGGGTCTGGACCTTATTGTCCGGGTTGAAGTTGCGGCGATCGGTGTCGGTATGGGCGTAGCCGATGCGGTTGCGGAACCGGCCGTCCAGCAGATCGAAGTTCAGGCCGGCGTATGCGACCAGCTCCTGGGTCTTGCCGTATTCGCGGCTGTCGCCGTTGAAGGCGTCGAAGTCATTGCGGCCGCTGGACCAGACCGAGCGCAGATCCAGCGAGACCGCGTCCGTCACCTTGACGTTCAGGCGGCCCGACAGGCCGGTGTTGGTGTAGCCGTCGTCCTCCATCCCCTTGGCGAAGGCCGAGAAGCCGTCGGTGTCATAACGGCTGGCCGCCAGACGCCAGCTCAGGCGGTCGTTCGCGCCGCCGATCCCGCCGCGGAAATAGGTCGTGCCGCGCGCGCCGGCCTCGGCGTCAAGGCTGCCTTGCAGGGCCTCGGTCGGTTCGGCGGTGACGATGTTGACCACGCCGCCGATGGCCTGGCTGCCCCACAGGGTCGACTGGGCGCCGCGCAGCACCTCGATGCGCGCCGTGTCGCCGACCAGCAGATTGCCGAAGTTGAAGCCGCCCTGCGTCGAGGACGGGTCGTTCAGCTTGACCCCGTCGATCAGGACGACAGTATGCTGGCTCTCGGCGCCGCGGATGTTGACGCCCGTCGAGGTGCCGACGCCGCCGTTGCGGGTGAAGCTGACGCCCGGCGTCTGGGCCAACAGCTCGACCACGGCCGGGGTCTGGCGCGCTTCGATGGCGGCCTGGGTCAGGACGGTGACCGAGGCGCCGACGCGCTCGATCGGCTGGGCCGAGCGGTTGGCGGTGACGACCACGTCCTCGACGGCGGTGGCGCCGGCGCGGCCCGCCACGTCAGGAGCGGCGGCCTGTTGATCGACGGTTTCAACGGCGAAGGCGGGAGCGGCGGCCAGAAGGCTGGCGGCGGCCAGGGTAGCGAATGCGGTCCGGTTCATTCCGGGTCTCCATATGACGACGCCGCGCCGGACCGCCCAACGCCCGGATGAGCGAAAGCGGCCGCTGACGCGGCTGGTTTACGACTGTCGTCACACGAGTTGCCTCGACCGCCCGGCACATCCCGACCGCACGGAGAACGACGGCGACAGGCAGGTCTCCTGGCTC
The DNA here is from genome assembly GCF_032107865.1 of Brevundimonas sp. Taxonomy (GTDB): domain Bacteria; phylum Pseudomonadota; class Alphaproteobacteria; order Caulobacterales; family Caulobacteraceae; genus Brevundimonas. The sequence continues at coordinate 429 of NZ_DAMCNG010000302.1, read as the reverse complement.
GCGGATCAAGGCCGGTGCGCGTCGCCTTCCCAGAAGTCGTTCAGGCCGTGGCCTTCCGGACCGCCAGTGGCGTATGACGCGCGGGCTAGCCGCTTACAGTTGCGGGAACAGCCGGAGTTTCACACTCCGTTCCCTTTCAATCCCCTTTCGGGGAACCTGACGCGATCGTGGCAGTAGGACCGCGTGCGGTTCAGGTCAACCGGAGAGACGACGCATGCCCCTAAGCCTGGTTCTCGGCGGCGCCCGTTCCGGCAAGAGCGGCTACGCCCAGCGACAGGCCGAACAGGCCGCCGAGACAGCGGGCCGCCCGCCCGTCTTCATCGCCACGGCCGAGGCCTTCGATGACGAGATGCGCGACCGCATCGCCCGCCATCAGGCCGAGCGCGGCCAGGGCTGGCGCCGGGTGGAGGCGCCGCTGGACCTGGCCGA
>NZ_DAMCNG010000301.1:0-2629 GCF_032107865.1 Brevundimonas sp. | reverse complement strand
GAGGCCGGCGGCGAGAAGGCGAGGCGCGAAGAGGGATCAGCGGGCGGCGATCTGGGCGACGGCGGCCGCCGGAGGTTCGACGGAGCGGCCGAAGGTCGGCACGGCCTGAACGGCCAGGCTGATCAGCAGGGCGCCGCAGACGCCCATGGCGAAGCCCGAGAAACGGTCGGCGGCGGTCGAGAACAGGTTGAACATGATGACGGTCCTTTGGATTTCGATGTTTCGATTGAAAAAGAGGGGCAGGCGGACTCAGGCCAGGCGGGGTCAGGCGATGAAGATGGCTTCGATCGGCTGGCCGAAGAGGCGGGATATGCGAAAGGCGAGGGGCAGGGACGGGTCGTAGCGGCCCTTCTCCAGCGCCTGGACGGTCTGGCGCGAGACGCCCAGGCGTTCGGCCAGGTCGGCCTGGGTCCAGTCGCGCTCGGCGCGGAAGACCTTGAGGCGGTTGATGAAGGCGCTGGTCATCGGCGGGCGATCCACCAGCCGCACCAGGCGATCCCGTAGCCGACGGCCTGGGCGGCGAAGGCGGCGGCGACGCCCAGGGCGATCAGGGCGGCATCCGTGTGGGGCAGGGCGGCGGGCAACAGGTTCACGCCGGCCAGGGCGGCGATGATGACGGCCGCGCCGCCGGCGACGAAGCCCAGATTGCCGCCCCACCACCAGGCCCACTTGTGAGCTTCCTTGGCGGCCTCATCCAGGGCGCGCCACCAGTAGAGGGTGTGCAGGGCCAGGAAGACAGCCAGTCCGGCGGCCAGGACGACGACGCCGATCGACGGCGCGCGGCCCCAGGCTTCAGGCCAGAACGGCGTGGCGGCGGTGGCGCTGACCCCGACCACGACCACGGTCAGGGCGCACAGGACGACGGTCAGGTCGTCCATCTTCTTCTGGTTGGCGGCGACGGCGTCGGCGGCGGTGATCTCGGTATTCATGACAAGCTCCCCTGTCGTGTTGACAAGTAAGCTTTACCAACAGGGTCGCGTTTGCGTCAAGCGACTTTTACATCACGACAAGCAGATTTTCCGTTTTGTCGGATTTAGCCTTACAGATCAGGGATCCAGGCGGGCTTCTCGACCCGTACGGGGCGGCCCTCGACGGTCAGATCGCCGTCCATGCGGTCCAGCCGCATCAGGGCGATGGCCCGTCCTTCGGCGCCGGTCATGACTTCGCCCGCTCGCAGTTCGCCGTTCAGCACCTCGGCGCCGCGTTCGGGGGCGGGGCCGTCGAAGGCGATGGCCATCATGCGGTTCTTGATCGTCCCGCGCCGCTTCATGCGCGAGGTCGTCTCCTGGCCGATGAAGCAGCCCTTGTGGAAGTCGATGCCGTTCAGCAGGTCGAAGTCCGCCTCGATCGGATAGGTCTTGTCCATCAGGGCGTCCTGGGTCGGATCGGGCACGCCGAGGGCCAGGCGGTGCGCCTGCCAGTCGGCTTCGGTTGCGTCGGCTTCGCTCTGATCGCCCCAGCGGCGGCCGCCCAAGGCGGACAGGCGCGGATCGGCGACGAAGCCGTCGGCGGCGCCGTCGCCCCAGGTGACGAAGACCGCGTCGGGAATGGGCATGACCTCGACCCTGGAGCGCAGCTTGTACATGGACAGGCGCTGGACCAGCGCGTTCCGCCGCTCGGCCGCGACGTCCAGCACGACGCCGTCTTCCTCGCCCCAGATGAACAGGTCGAACAGCAGCCGCCCCGGCGGCGACAGCAGGGCGCCGAAGCGAAGCTCGCCCGGTTGCAGGGTCTCCACATCCTGGGTCAGCAGATTGTGCAGGAAGGGGCGGGCGTCGGGGCCGCTGACGCGGATCAGGGCGCGACTATCAAGACGGGCGATGGACATAAGGCCAAGATAGGCAGGCGAGGCGTCGTCCTCCAGTCCGCTTGCCTCCCTAAGTGGAGCAGAATCGAAAAAGGCTGCGGGATGTCTCCCGCAGCCTTTCGAAGGTCGGCGTCCTTCACTCTACCAGCGGCGGCCGTTGTGGTCGCGACGCTCATAGCGGACCTTGGCCGACAGGGCGTCGTAGCGGCGATCCAGCTCCATGCGCTCGCGACGGTTGAGGCCGTCGCGCTGATAGGCGCGTTCCAGCCGCACCAGGCTGTTCAGCTCGTTCGTCAGGCGGCTGGCTTCGCGGACGCTGAGCTGGCGGGTGCGGACGCCCTGGTCGATGCGACGGTCCAGGTTGTATTTGCGCTGGTTGATCGACTGCCAGCCGTCGTGGCGGCTCTCATAGACCGGCGCGTGGCGATGGGATTGCGCGGCGGCGGGCAGGGCGGCGCCGAGGGCGACGGCGGCCGTCGTCGCGGCCAGGACGGGGATCATCAGGGTTTTGAACTTGGCCATGGTCGGGCTCCTTCAACTTGACGCAACCGATCGGGCTGCGTTGACGCCAGATGACCCCCTTGCGCCTGAGCCGCGTCTGAACGGCGCGTTTCAGATAGGGTTCATCAGCGTGACATTGTGGTCATGCTGGGAGCCCGGCGCACGCCGGCGAGCGTTTTCGCACACGGATTTGCGACGGAGATTTCATCCCTCGGCGTTCCTCTTTGGACTGAACGCCGGTAGACTGCGCGTTCAGCCGCTGTTCAGAGGCCCTGGTTTAAACCGCGATCCATGATGCGTATTCGAGCCCTTCTTTTGGCC
>NZ_DAMCNG010000300.1:0-2634 GCF_032107865.1 Brevundimonas sp. | reverse complement strand
CCCGACCAGGTCCGCATAGATGGTGGCCTGGCGCTCCAATGCATCCCTACCGGCCGCGGCCGCGGGCGTGCGCACGTCGGCCTCGGTGATCTCGGCGCCCGCCTCGGCGCGGTTCGACAAGGCCTCGATCACCCGGCGCGCCTGGGCGCGATCCCGCGTCGAGCCGTTGATCGACACCCCGCCGCCCGGTGTTTCGACCAGCACCTTGAAGGCGTCCTCGATCAGGGCCAGATGGCGGCTCTGCGGCCCGATGACGGCGCGCAAGGCCTCATCGCTGAGGGACAGGAACTCGGACTCTCGCGCCATGAGGTCTCCTTAAGAGTCCCTATCGCCTCGCACGCGGGGCGAGGCTGCTTGAGGGACGTTATTGCGTGTTCCTGTCCCGCACACGGCGCGTGGCGGAACAGGCGTCAGTTCGTCTGGATCAGGCGGCCCGACAGGCTGTTCTGCTGGCCGCTAATGATCTCGACCGGAACGATCCGGCCGATCAGTTGATCCGCGTCGTCGACGTGGACCGATTGCAGATAGGGCGAGCGGCCGACGGCCTGGGCGCCGTGGCGGCCCTTCTTCTCGAACAGCACCGGCAGGACGCGCCCGGCCAGCGACTGGTTGAAGGCGGTCTGCTGCTCGGTCAGCAAGGCCTGAAGGGCGTGCAGACGCTCCTTGGCCACGGCGTCCGGAACCTGGGCCGCCATGGTCGCAGCGGGCGTGCCGGGACGCGGCGAATACATGAAGGAGAAGGCGCTGGCGTAGTTCACCCGCCGCACCAGGTCCATCGTGTCCTCGAAATCGCGGTCCGTCTCGCCAGGGAAACCGACGATGAAGTCGCCCGCCATCGCCATGTCGGGCCGCGCCTCACGGATGCGGTCGATCAGGTCGAAATACTTCTGGCGCCCGTGCTTGCGGTTCATCAGGCGCAGGATGCGGTCCGAACCCGCCTGAACCGGCAGGTGCAGATAGGGCATCAGGGCGTCCAGATCACCGTGCGCCGCGATCAACTCGTCCGACATGTCGTTCGGGTGGCTGGTCGTATAGCGAATGCGATCCAGCCCCGGAATCTCGGCCAGGGCATAGGCCAGCTTCGCCAGGGTGAAGGGCTTTCCGTCCGGTCCTTCGCCGTCATAGGCGTTGACGTTCTGACCCAGCAGAGTGACTTCGCGCACGCCCCGGTCGGCCAGGGACTGGGCCTCGGCCAGCACCGCCGCCACCGGGCGCGACCATTCGGCGCCGCGCGTATAGGGCACGACGCAGAAGGTGCAGAACTTGTCGCAGCCCTCCTGCACCGTCAGGAAGGCCGTGACGCCTTCCGTGCCGCGCGTCGCGGGCAGGGCGTCGAACTTCTCATTCGGCGCAAAGTCTGCGCCGATGCGCTCGCCGCGCGCCCGCGCCGTGCGGGTCAGCAGTTCGGGCAGCTGATGATAGGCCTGGGGTCCGACCACCAGATCGACCGCCGGCTGGCGCTTCATGATCTCTTCGCCCTCGGCCTGGGCGACGCAGCCGGCCACGGCGATGGTCATGCCGCCCCGGCCCGCCGCCAGGCGCCGGTCCCGCATCTCCCGCAGCTTGCCCAGCTCGGAATAGACCTTCTCCGCCGCCTTCTCGCGAATGTGGCAGGTGTTCAGGATGACGAAGTCAGCGTCATCAGGCGTTTCGGTCGAGGCATAGCCCAACGGGCGCAGCACATCCGCCATGCGCTCCGAGTCATAGACGTTCATCTGACAGCCATAGGTCTTGATGAACAGGCGCTTGGGCCCGGCGCTCGCCTCAGATGCGCCAGCGTCCGCCAAGGCGGGAGTGTCGAGCGTATCAGTCATGCACGGCTTATGGTCGCCGAAATCGATGACGGCAAGACGATGTGAAGACTGACGGCGGTCAGTCTTCGGTCTCGTCGCGCGGACGGCGCTTGTAGATCAAGCCTTCACGCTCCACCGGCTCTGCGCCGGGGATGACGTGGCCGTAGAGCTCCAGCTTATGGCCGACCAGCTCATAGCCCAGCTTGCGCGCGATCTCGGCCTTCAACCGCTCGATCTCGGCGTCGAAGAATTCGATGACTTCGCCCGTCTTGGTGTCGATCAGGTGGTCGTGGTGGTCGTCGCCCGCCTCTTCATAGCGGCTGCGGCCATCGCCGAAGTCGTGCTTCTCGACCACGCCCGCCTCTTCGAACAGGCGCACGGTGCGATAGACGGTGGCGATGGAGATGTGCGGGTCGATCGCCGAGGCGCGGCGATACAGCTCTTCCACATCGGGGTGGTCTTCGGCGTTCGACAGGACGCGGGCGATCACCCGACGTTGCTCAGTCATGCGCATGCCGCGTTCGGCGCAGAGTTTTTCGATCCGGTCCATGGCGGCGAAGATAGGCTGTACCGTCGCCTTATGGAAGCTATCGAGGAAAGTTCAGGACAAGCGTCAGCGCGTCCTCCCGGCGTCCGTCCGCATGCGAATAATAGCCGCGCCGGCGCCCCATCTCGACGAAGCCGCTTCGGGCGTAGAGGGCGCGGGCGGCGGCGTTGCTCTCGGCTACCTCCAGGAACATCCGCTCAGCTCCCAGAGCGGCGGCCCGCACCACCGCCGCCTCGACCAAGCGAACGCCCAGGCCCGCGCGCCGCGCCGTAGGCCGCACCGCCAGGGTCAGGA
>NZ_DAMCNG010000299.1:0-2673 GCF_032107865.1 Brevundimonas sp. | reverse complement strand
GGCCGAGCTGACCGCCCTGGCCAATCAGGACCGGGTCATGCCCTTCGCGCGCCGCACCGGCGACTTCGTCTATGGCGCGGTCGAAGGCGGCGAACAGCGCGAGACTGTCCGCATCGTCACCACCGACTGGTGCGCCCTGAACCAGCATGAGTATTTCGGCGTCACGGACCTGGCCTTCGCCGAGGTTCCCGGCCCCGGCGTCAAGGCCGTCGCCGCTCAGGGCCTGCTGTCGGTCGCCTGACGGCTCAGGCGGCGCGCCGGGCGGCGGCCGCGCTCTTCACATAGAGGCCCTTGCGCCCGGCCACAGGACGGAAGGCCACGCTGTCGCCGTCCGGTCGTTCGTCGTGGCCCAGGAACAGGCAGCCGTCGTCGACCATCCGCCGCTCCAGCCCGTCCAGAACCCGCGCACGCCGTTCCGGCGCCATATCGGTCAGGACGTTGCGGCAGAAGACGACGTCGAACCGCCCCTCATCCGTGGGCTCGTCCAGCAGGTTGGCGCGCGTGAAGGCGATGGCGGCGCGCAGCTCGGGGCGCGCCCGCCACTGGTCGTCGACCTGTTCGAACCAGCGCAGCATGGCGCGCGCCGACAGGCCGCGCTGAATCTCGAACGAGGTGTAGAGGCCCGACAGCGCCTTCTCGATCGCCTGGCGCGACAGGTCCGTGGCCTCGATCTCGACCTGGGCCCCCGCCTCCAGGGCGGCGATGGCCAGGGAATAGGCCTCCTGTCCGGTCGAGGCGCCCGCGCACCAGATGCGCACCCGGCCGCCTGGCCGCGCCGCCGTCAGGGCGGGCAGCAGTTCGCGCTCCATCACCTCAAAGGCCGCACGGTCGCGCCGGAACCAGGTCTCGCCATTCAGCAGAGCCTCGATCACGCTCCAGCCCAGGGAGGCGACCGGGCGGCTCCACAGGCTGGCCAGCATGGCCTCGACGTTGTGATAGCCCTCGCGCCGCGCCACAGGCCCCAGCCGATGCTCGGCCAGCTGCATCCGGTCTCTGGTCAGCCGGAAGCCGGCGCGGGACGCCAGCAGGGTCTGAAGACGATCGAAATCCTCCGGCGTCATGACGGCGACTGCACCACTCCCACTTCGGCGAGCTTGGCTTGCAGGATCTCGCCGTCGAAAGGCTTCATAACATATTCGTCGGCCCCTGCGGACAGGGCTTCGGCGATTCGATCGGCCCGCGTCTCGACCGAACAGAACAGAACCTTGGGCGTGCCCCCGCCCGGCAGGTCGCGCAGGCGACGCAGGAAGGCCAGGCCGTCCATCACCGGCATCTGCCAGTCCAGCAGCACCACCTGGGGCATAGCCGCCTGGCAATAGTCCAGCGCCTCGGCGCCGTCGGCCGCCTCGGCCACGTCAAAGGACAGGTCCTCCAGGATGCGGCGCGCCACCTTGCGGATGATGCGGCTGTCATCGACGATCAGACAGGTTCTGGGGTCCACAGGGTCTATTCCCGTTTGGCGCGAGATCAAAACCACGCTCACGCCATAGTCGTTCAGGCGGGTTAACGGAGCGTTGGCTAGACGAACGCGGGTTGCTCACTAGCGCCCGGCAAGCGCGCCATCAAGGCCACGCGGCCGTCTTCAGCCGCCAGGTCCAGCCGCCCGCCCGCCTCGCGCGCCGTCAGCCACAGCCAGTAGGGTTGGATCCACTGCCCGGCCAGCCCCTCAGTCAGCCGCTCGCCCTTCAGGCCGACCACGGCCTCCGGCTTGAGCCGGGCGCGGGCGCCCTCGGCCGATCCGACCAGAAACAACTGATCGCCTTCCCGGCGGACGGTCACCACCGCCGCCCCGCCCATCGGCAGGGCCGAAACGGTCAGATAGGCCAGGTTGATCAGGGCTCGGGCCTGGATCTTGGTGAAGGTCTCATCCCCTACGCGCCAGTCCAGCGTGGCGCGCCCGCCGTCGGTCAGGCCCGCAACCAGGCCGTGCAGTTCGGCGCCGGAGAACCGTTCGCTGCTGGTCGCGGCGCCGAAGGCCACCCGGGCGAAATGCACCAGGGCCACCATCTTGGCCGCGCTCTGACGGATCAGGCCCAGGGCGTCGTCGCGCATGTCCTGGGCGCCGGGATCGTCCAGCAGGTCCAGCCCCGACATCACGGCGCCGGCCGGGCTGATGAAGTCGTGGCACAGCTTGGCGGCGATGAAGGCGGCCAGTTCGGCGCCGTCCACAGGCAGATCGGCGGCGGATAGGGGGGCGGTGTCGTCGGAAACGGTCATGATGCCAAGGCGGGGCGCGCAGAATTTCAAAAGGGTTAAGGCCAAGGTGGCCTGATTTGCCGGTTCGTTAAACCGGCCGCATGGTCTATCGAGCGCTTCATGACCGTCTCCGCCTACGCCGACCTCGAAACCGACCTCGCCTCCGGCCGCCTGGCCGAGGTCATCGCCGACATCGCCGAGGAAGCCGCGCGCCTGATCCTGCCCTACTGGCGGGCCGATACGGCCGTCGAGACCAAGGCCGACGCCAGCCCCGTGACCGAGGCCGACCGCGCCGCCGAGGCCCTGATCCTGGCCCGCCTGGCCGAACATTGGCCCCAGGTCGAGGCCGTCGCCGAGGAGGCCGTCGCCGCCGACGGCGCCCCGTCGTCGGTCGGTACGTGGTTCTGGCTCATCGACCCGCTGGACGGCACGCGCGGCTTCGTCCAGGGGCGCGAGAGCTATTCGGTCAACATCGCC
>NZ_DAMCNG010000298.1:0-2702 GCF_032107865.1 Brevundimonas sp. | reverse complement strand
CCCAGCGCGCAGGAAGCCCGAGGCCTGTTTGTCGACCAGGAAGGTCCACCACAGCTCGTCAGTATAGGCCGTGTCGCGATAGGCGAAGAGGCCCAGCCACAGCATGGCCGCCACCGCCGCCGCCAGCATCAGCAGCCAGCCCGGCCGCAGCGGCTCGCCCAGGCGCGAGCGACGATTGAAGGCCGACCGGCACGGCGTCAGCAAGGCCGCCGCCAGGGTCAGCTCGATCGCCTCCTCCCAGTCCAGCCCCTTCATCAGCGAGAAGACCGCCCCGACCAGCAGGACGGCCAGCGCCGCATAATAGGCCCCGCGCCGCCGTCGCCACAGCCCCGCAGAGATCAACAGCAGGACGAAACCCGTCACGCTGGCCGCGAAATGGGACAGGTCGATCAGCAGCGGCGGATAGAAGCGCCCGATCGCGCTCAGTCGGTCGCTGAAGGCGGGCGTCACCGCCGACAGCAGCATCACCCCGCCCAGCAGGAAGGTGGCGACCGCGAACATCTGCGGCGTCAGCTCATAGGCCAGCCCCGCCAGTCGACGTGTGATCCGCCAAGGGTCGTGTTTTGCGCTCGGTTTGGTCAATCGCTCTCCAGAGAGCAAGAATCGGTCGTTTGGGGCGAGTAAAAGGTCATTTCGAGGCAGGTGAAACCATCAGAGATCACGCGGGTTCATTTTTTCGCGAGCGCCGGGCTCGCCCTTCCAGGAGTTTCTCATGATCCGCAAGACCGCCCTGCTGACCGGCATCGCCGGCGCCTTCCTCATCGCCGCCCCTGCCTTCGCCCAGGACGCCACGACGCCGCAGACGCCCGAACCGGCTCCCGCTGAGGCGGCTGCGGCTCCCCAGAGCCTGACCCTCACGCCGGGCTCGACCGTCAAGGGCAGCGACGGCGCCGAGATCGGCAAACTGGTCGGCGTCCAGAACGGCGCCAACGGTCAGGAACTGACCGTCCGCACCGCCGACGGCCAGGTTCGTCCGGTGCCGCTGGCCGGCATCCGTCAGGACGGCGCCGACATCGTCGTCGACGCCAGCGCTTCGGACATCCAGTCAGCCGCTCCGATCGCCTCGGACACGGCTGAGCCGACCCCGGACGCGGCGGCTGACGCCCCTCCGGCCGACGCGCCGCCGGCCGATGAGCCGACCAGCGATGAACCGCACGGCGACGAACCTCACTAAATCGTCTGGTTCGACGGCAAAAGGGGCGGCCCGGCGGGCCGCCCCTTTTTTCTTGTGTGAGGAAGCGCCGATCAGGTCCGCCGCTTCACAAGACCGAGCAGGAACAGCAGGACCACGGCGCCGATGGTGGCGACGATAATGCCGACGATCCAATTACCCGCGGCGTCCACCCCCAAAAGGTTGTTGGCCAGGAACCCGCCGATCAGGGCGCCGACCACGCCGACGATCAAATTGGTGAGCAGGCCGTGATCCCGCTTCATGATCTTTTCCGCCAGCCATCCGGCGACGATGCCGATGATGATCCAGGCGATAAATCCAAATCCACCCATGCTTCTCTTCCCTTCCTGAAAAGCTGACTGCCTTGGCCGTAATGCGCGGGCGACCGTCGGGTTGCGCCTTCGCCTTGCGGGCGAAAACGGCACGCAGCTTGCGGCGCGCCTTCCTGTCCGTGCCGATCCGGCACAGGCTGAGGGAGACAGGAGAGTCGTCATGCCCGCCGAGATCGACCTTCACCTGGGTCGTCGCCTGCGCCGCCGCCGCCGCCTGCTGGGCCTGACCCAGCAGCAGCTGGGCGACCGTATCGGCATCCGGTTCCAGCAGATTCAGAAGTATGAGTGCGGCGCCAACCGCATCTCCGCCGCCCGTCTGTGGGAGTTGGCCGAGGCGCTGCAGACGCCGGTCAGCTATTTCTACGACGGCGCGGGCGAAAGCCCCGACACCAGCCAGCCCCGCCCCGACGCGCCCCTGGCCGCCGCCGCCTGATCGCCTCCCCGGTTCAATGAGCTCCTGATTCAATGAATTTGGGGCCATCACGCTCCGGGCGGTATATGGCCGGGTCATGACCGAGCTGGAAACCTTCGCCGTCGAACTGTCGCGTAAGGCCGCGCGCGTCGCCCTGCCCTTCTTCCGCGGCGACTTCACGCAGGAAGACAAGGGCGGCCCCGGCGCTTTCGATCCCGTCACCGAAGCCGACCGCGCCGCCGAGGCGGCCATCCGTCGCCTGATCGCCGCCCGTTATCCCGATCACGGCGTCATCGGCGAGGAATACGGCGAGGACCGCCCCGACGCCGACCACGTCTGGGTGCTGGACCCCATCGACGGCACCCGCGCCTTCATCGCCGGCCTGCCCCTGTGGACCACCCTGATCGCCCTGCGCCAGGACGGCGCGCCCGTAATCGGCGCCGTGGGCCAGCCCTATCTGGACGAGGTCTTCCTGGGCGGGCCGTCGGGCGCGCGCCTGCTGAAAGGCGGACACGAGACGCCGCTGAAGACCCGCGCCTGCCCCGATCTGGGTCAGGCGCTGATCGCCACCACCGACCCTGATATCTTCGTCGGCGACGACCGCGCCGCCTGGGACCGCCTGCGCGCCTCGGCCCGTCTGGCCCGACTGGGCTGCGACGGCTACGCCTACGCCATGGTCGCAGCCGGGCGCATCGACCTGGTGGCCGAAAGCGAGCTGAAGGTCTGGGACTGGTCGGCGCACAAGCCTCTGGTCGAGGCGGCGGGCGGCCGCTTCACCGACTGGCGA
>NZ_DAMCNG010000297.1:0-2741 GCF_032107865.1 Brevundimonas sp. | reverse complement strand
AGCCTCCGAGCCGCCCGCTGGCGCATCGCCCGGCGCAGGTTCCGAAGGCGGCGGCGGAGGCGGAGGCTCCGGCGGGTCGACCAGCATCACCTCGACTGCCGGCGGAACCGGAGCCTCCGGCGGTCGTTCAACCGGCGCAGCAATGATCAGCGCCAGGATCAAACCATGCGCGACCAGGCTGCCCAGGATCGGGCCGGCCTTGTTCCGACGGCGATGAGACCCCGCTTTCACCCCGAGGCTCCCCAAGCCTTGCCGTCATGGGATTCGTAGTTGTGGATGGCCCCAAACACCAAAGCTATCAATAGATTTTCCTCGCCCTTTGATATTCGACAATGACCATCCCAGCACGTCAGGAAAATGGCGACAACAAGCCAGACCATAAATCGGCTCAGAACAGCAAAAACGTCGATTGTTGAAATTTTTTTACAGTCAAGCTGAACCTTTTCACTTCTTCGCGCGTCTTTGCTCCGCCGTTTTGCAACCGACACCGGTGCGGCGCGTAACATCCCCCGGAGTTGGGCCGGGCACGAAGGAGACTGAATTTGATCAAATTGGCATCTAGGACCGCTGTCATCGGCGCCGTCGCCGTTCTCGGCATCGCCGTCAGCGGCTGCGCCAGCCACCGGTTCGTCCGCGACAACGTGCAGGTCGTGAATGAGCGCGTCGACGGCGTCGACGCTCACGTCACCCAGGTTGAAGGCACGGCGGGCGAAGCCCTGGCCCGCGCTAACGCCGCGCACAAACTGGCCCAGGGCAAGTTCCTGTACGAGGTCGTGCTGTCGGACGACTCGGTGAAGTTCCCGGTCAACCACACCGAACTGTCGCCGGAGGCCGAGCAGCGTCTGGCTGAACTGGTTCAGCGCCTGCGCGCCGAAAACGCCAACGTCTATCTGGAAATCCAGGGCCACACCGACTCGACCGGCAACGACCAGATCAACGAGCGTCTGGGCCAGGAACGCGCCGAAGCTGTGCGTCGCTTCCTGAGCGATCAGGGCATCGCCCTGAACCGCATGGCGACCATCTCCTACGGCGCCGCCAAGCCGGTCGCGCCGAACAACACCCGTGAAGGCCGCGCGCAAAACCGCCGCGTCGCCATCATGGTTCTGGCCTAACGGCCAAAGACTTTCGCTCCGGCCTCCTGCCCCGGCCGGAACGAGAAACGGCGGCGTCCCGCAAGGGACGCCGCCGTCGTCTTTTTAGCCTGTCCGGCGCTGGATCAGGCCGGATCAGCGCCCACAAAGGTCATGAAGCGCGCCGGCGCGCCCTCGCCGAAGGTCATGACGTCATAGCGGTCCGGTTCATAACCGGGCGCTTCCATACCGGGCGATCCCGTCGGCATGCCGGGCACGCCGATGCCGCGCGCCTGACCGGGGTTCTTCAGAAAGGCCTTCACGCCCGCCGCCGGAACGTGACCCTCGATCACCTTGCCGTCGATCACCGCCGTATGGCAGCCCCACAGCGACTGCGGCACGTCCAGACGCTGCTTCACCGGGACCAGTTCGTCGGTCGCGATCACATTGACCTCGAAGCCCGAGCGCCGAATGTGATCGACCCAGCCGCCGCAGCAACCGCAGGAGTCGCTCTTGTAGACGGTCATGACAGCGGCCTCGGCGGGCTTGGCGAAGCCCTCGGCCAGAAACACGCCGCCGCCGACAGCCAACGCCCCGATAGCGACCGCCGCCAGTTTAACAGGCATCTTCATCTTCAGTTCTCCTGAACGGGATAGCCGGCCGCCGCCAAGGCGGCGGCCAGGGATTGAGGGGACGCCGTCGTCTCGACCTCGACCCGGCGCGCCGGGACGTCAGCCGTGACCTTGGCCGCCGGATCGACGGACAGGACGGCCTTCTCGACCGAAGCGACGCAACCGCCGCAGCGGATTTTCGGAATGGTGAGCGAGATCATGACGATGCTCCTTTTCTTGATACGCGACAGTTCATTGGACCCCTTGCCATCATAGGAAGGTCAAGCGGTCGCACCGGCTGCGTCCTGCGACGGATCGCCCGCCAGGTCAGACAGGATCGGGCAGTCCGGCCGCTCGTCACCGGCGCAGCAATTGGCCAGGTGACGCAGGGTGTCCGCCATCTCGCGCATCTCCAGAATGCGGGCATCCAGATCGACCAGGTGCTTCTCGGCCATGGCCTTGACCTCGCGGCTAGGCCGAGCCCCATCGCGCCATAGCGACAGCAGGCGGCCGATCTCCTCGATCGAGAACCCCAGTCCCCGCGCCCGACGGATGAAGCGCAGATCATTCAGGTCGCGTTCTGAAAAGTCGCGATAGTTGCCTTCGGTCCGGTCCGCCGGGCGGATCAACCCTTGCGCTTCATAATAGCGGATCATCTTGGGCGTGACGCCGCTGGCCTGTGCCGCCTTGCCGATGTTCATCACGCGGCTCCCTTCACGCTGTTCGAACCGATATGGGGTTTGAAGGCCCGCAAGCGCAGGGCGTTCAGCACCACGCTGACGCTGGACAGGGCCATGGCCCCCGCCGCCAGCATGGGCGACAGCATCAGGCCGAAGACCGGATAGAGAACGCCCGCCGCCACCGGGATCAGCAGCACATTATAGCCGAACGCCCAGGCCAGGTTCTGGCGGATGTTGCCCATGGTCGCCCGCGACAGGCCGATGGCGCTGACAGCGCCGCGCAGGTCGCCGCCCGTCAGGATCACGTCCGCGCTCTCGATCGCCACGTCCGAGCCGCCGCCGACCGCCAGACCCACGTCCGCCGCCGCCAGGGCCGGGGC
>NZ_DAMCNG010000296.1:0-2746 GCF_032107865.1 Brevundimonas sp. | reverse complement strand
CAGGCGCTCGGGCGCCGAGAACAGGGCCTGGGCCGAAGCCAGGGTCGGCACGGCGGCGGCTGAAGCCGCCAGAAGCGCGCCGAGGGCGGCGCCGCGAAGGGATTTGCGTAGGGTAGTCATGATCGCAGTTTCTCCGGATCAGAAGCGGGTGGTCAGGCCAACGAAGAAGCGGCGGCCGGGCGAGTAGTAGCCATCGCCGGCGGTGCCGCTGACCTTCTCGTTGAAGAGGTTGGAGACGCCGGCGCGCAGGGTCACCGTGTCGGACGCCTCATAGGCGGTGGTCAGGTCGAACTCGGTGCGGGCGTTGGTCAGGGTCGAGCCGCCGCTGAGTTGTTCGCCGGTGTACTGGGCTGACAGCATGACCCCCAGGCGATCGGTCGCGCGCCAGTCCAGCGAGGCGTAGCCCGACCATTCCGGCGTGGTGATCAGGCTGGCGCCGGTGTCCAGGTTCTTGGCCTCGATCATCCAGGTGGCGTTGCCGCGCAGGGTCAGATCATAGGGCAGGCTGGCCTGGCCGGTCAGTTCCAGACCCTTGGTGCGGGCGCGCTGGACGTTCTCGTTCTTGGTCCACCAGCGGCCTTCGAAATAGCCCAGTGGCGCGTACTGGATCTTGTTCTCGAAGTCGGTGTGGAAATAGGTGGCGGCGAAGCTGTAGGCGGCGCTGTCATAGGCGAAGCCGAACTCATAGCTGGTGCTTTCCTCGGGCTTGAGGTTCGGATTGCCCGCCATCCAGCAGCCGCCCGAGGTGTAGACCAGAGGATTGCCGTTTCCGTCCAGGATCGGATTGCCGTTCTTGTCCTTGGCGGCCATGCCGATCAGGCCCCGGCAGCCGTTGCCGCCGGACTGGGTCGCGGCGCCGGCGCTGTTTTCCTTCAGGGACGGGGCGCGGAAGCCCTTGGAGACGCCGCCGCGCAGGGTCCAGGCCTCGGCCGGATGCCAGACCAGATAGGCGCGCGGGCTGAAGTGCTCGCCGTACTTGTCGTGGCTGTCCAGGCGGCCGCCCAGCGTCAGCAGCAGGTTTTCGCGCAGGGTGATCTGGTCCTCAGCGAAGATGGCCGCCGTGTCGCCCTTCAGCGTGGCCCCGGTGATGACGTTGCCGTCATAGTCGATCGGCACCGTGCCGATGGTGTCGGTGTTGGTCAGCTCTTCCTGGCGATACTGGGCGCCGAGGGCGAACTTGTGCTGCCAGACGAAGGTCTTCTCGAAGTTCCACAGGCCGTCGACGATCAGCTCTTCGAACTCAGCCGAGCCGCCGTATTCGCCCATCGCCTTGTTCTCGAAGGCGTTGCGATAAACGTCCAGGCGCGTCTTGCCGAAGGACCATTCGCCCTCGTGGCTGGCGCGGAAATTGGTGCGTTCGGTTTCCGAGCCGAAGGCGCCCTGCGGTGTCAGCACGCCGTTACGGTTCGGCACCAGCAGCTTGGGCGCCAGGGGCTCCTCCACCCCGTAGTTGGCCTCGAACGAGAAGTTGTGGTTCTCGACGGGCGCCCAGTTCAGCACCCCGTTCAGGCTTTTGTTGACGACGCCGCCCGTGCCGTTAGCGCCGGAGAGGTTCACTTCGTCCGGATTGGTGCGGGCGTAGGTCGCGCCCAGGCGCAGGCCCAGGTTTTCCGTGAGCGGCCCAGCCACGTTGACGCCCAGTTGATAGGCGTCGCCGCGCTCGGAGTCCTCGGACCAGGTGTAGCTGGTGTTGGCCGAACCGCGCCACGTCGGGGCGATTTTGCGGGTGATGATGTTGATGACGCCGCCCATGGCGTCGGAGCCGTAGAGCGACGACATCGGCCCGCGCACCACTTCGATGCGTTCGATCATGTCGGGCGAGATCCAGTTCAGATCCTGTCGGCCCAGGTCGGGGCGATAGCTGATGTCGCGCGAGTTGCCGACGCGGCGCCCGTCGACCAGCACCAGGGTGTAGTTGTCCGGCAGGCCGCGAATGGTGATCTTGGACATGGCGCCGGTCGGGCTGACGCCGCCGGTCACGCCGGGCAGGCGGCCCAGCAGTTCGCCCAGGCTCTGGACCGGCTGACGCTCGATCTCGTCGCGGGTGATGACGCTGATCGAGGCGGGGGCGTCGCGCACGTCGACGGCCGAGCCTGAGGCGGTGACGACCACGTCGCTGACAGAGGTCGCCTGCGGGTCGACGCTCGAGAGGTCGGACGGAATCGTCTCGGCCAGAACCGGCGATGTGGCGAGCAGGGTGGTGGTCATCAGGCCCAGCCCGATGCGGCGTTTCGATAGGTGCATCATGCGCCCCCAAAGGCGTGCGTTAGGCGGGCGACGGGCGCCCGGGAGGGGAGGAAAGCTCGACCATGCGAGCGGCGTCGCTCCTAATAATCATTCGCAATATTGTCTCAATGTCGTATTCGGCATGGGCGCCATTCGCTGGGGCGCATGAGGGCGCAGCGATTGAGGCGTCGTGCGCGTGCGACGAAACGGTCTTGCGAACGTGTTGCAATTAAGAGGCGTTCTTAATACAGCCAAGGCCGACGCGCCGGGCGTCACGCAGCGAGGCCTTATGTCGGGGCGACTTCCCCACCGCGTCGATTTCACCCTGCTTCAGCATCTTCAGGTGCTGATCGAGCAGCGCAGCGTCTCGCGCGCGGCCGAGCGCCTGGGCATCGGCCAGCCGGCGATGAGCCGCATCCTGGCCCGACTGCGCGATCAGTTCGACGATCCCCTGCTGGTGCGCGGCCCGCGCGGCATGATGCCGACGCCGCGCGCCGAGGCCCTGACCGGCCCCTTGCGC
>NZ_DAMCNG010000295.1:0-2747 GCF_032107865.1 Brevundimonas sp. | reverse complement strand
GGCAAGCCTCTGGTTCGCCTGGGCGATCCGCAGGCCGTGCGCGCCGTCTATCGCGGCGAACGAGTGGTGCGGGTCAAGGAGCCGCCGACCCGCGCCGTGGCCGAAGACCGGCCGCGCCGCAACGCCGGGCGCAATCTGGCGGTCGAGGGCCTGGACGCCGATGTGCGCGCCCGCTTCGAGGCCCTGCGCGCCTGGCGCCGCGAACGCGCCGTCGAACAGCGCGTGCCGCCCTATGTCATCTTCCAGGACAAGACCCTGGTCGAGATCGCCCTGCAGGAGCCGCGCGGTCTGGACCAGCTGGCCGTCATTCCCGGCGTCGGCGCGGGCAAGCTGGACCGTTACGGTCCGGCGGTGCTGGAGGCGCTGGGGGCCGTCGCCTGACGGTTTCCATGACCAAAGCTTAACTGGCGCGTCATTTCTCCGCCTGTCACCTCTTTCAGCGAGGATGACGAGGGGATGCTCATGAACCGAATGTTGACCGCGGGCTTCGCCTGCCTGGCGATGGCGGGCGCGGTTCAGGCGCAGGAAACCCCAAACGCAGCATCCGGACCGATGGACCAGCCGCGCGACTGGTCCGCCGCCCTGGTTCAGGACGCGACCGGCCTGCACGACATCATGATCGACAGCCATCCTGGCGTGCACGATCCGCTCAATCCCGGCTTCCGCGCTCGGTTGGATCAGGGACTGGCGACGGCGCTGGAGCGGGCCAAGACCACCACCGATCGAGGCGGCTGGTGGTGGGCGATGCGCGCCTATGTCGCCAGTTTCGAGGACGGCCACGTCCAGATCCGTCTGACCCAGAGGGACTTCGGCTTCCCGACCCGCTGGCCCGGCTTTCTGACCGCCTATCGCGGCGTCGATCAGGTGGTGGCCGACCGTGATGAAGCCGACGCGGACGCCCCGCCGCTGGGGGCGCGGCTGATCGACTGCGACGGGGTGGACGCTGCGACCCTGGCCGAACAGCGCATCGGCCAGTTCCGGGGCCGCTGGTTCCTGGAGGCGATCAAGACCCGCTTCGGCGACTGGATGTTCCTGAGCTCAGAGAACCCGTGGCAGACCGAGATGAAGACCTGCCGGTTCGACACGGGCGGCGCAACCCAGACCTATGCCCTCGACTGGCGTGCGGCGCCCGATGATCTGAGCGACCGCCGCACCCGCCTGACGTCCGGCGCCCGGCCCGACTTCGCCCTGAAGCATTTCGACGACGGCGGCTTCTGGATCTCGGCCCCGACCTTCAACGGCGATCCCGCCAGCGAGGCCCACGCCGAACTGACCGCCCTGGTCGCCGACATGAAGACCAAGCAGGCCGCTCTGCGCGCCGCCCCCTATGTGGTGCTGGATCTGCGCGGCAACGGCGGCGGCTCCTCGCACTGGAGCCAGCTGATGGCCCAGATTCTGTGGGGCGACGACTGGATGGCCGCCCATCCCGAACCGGCGATCGAAGGCGTCGACTGGCGCGCCTCGGACGGCAACATCGCCGAAATCTCCGCCTTCCTCGACAAGCTGCGCGCCACGAACGGCCAGCCCGAGCTGATCGCCTGGGCCGAAGACGCCATCAACGGCATGAAGGCGGCGAAGGCCGCCGGCCAGGTCTATTGGCGCAGCGCTGACGATGATGAGAACGTTGACCCGACCGCCCCAACCCTGCCCGCGCCGCGACTGATGACCGGGCGGGTCTATGTCCTGACCGATTCCAGCTGCGGCTCGGCCTGCCTGGACGCGGTCGATCTGTGGAAGACCGTAGGGGCCCTTCAGGTCGGCCGCGAGACCTCGGCCGACACCGTCTACATGGAGATCCGCGAGCCGACCCTGCCCAGCGGCCTGGCCGAGATCGCCGTACCGATGAAGGTCTATCGCGGCCGCGCGCGCGGCAACAACGAGCCGCAGCGCCCCCAATACGTCATCGAGGGCGACATGAGCGACGACGCGGCCTTGCTGGCCTCGATCCGTAGGCTTCAGCCGAACTGACGCCTCAGCGCAGGAAGCGTTCGACCGCCTGCTGGAACTGACGGGGGCGGTCGATCATGACCATGTGCTCGGCCCCCTCGATCCGTTCGAAGGCGGCGGGGTGCGGCAGGGAGCGGTAGCCGGCGCGGAACAGGCCGTCGACATGGCTGCGCGGACTCTTGTCGTCGGGGCTCCAGCCGTAGACGACCGTCACCGGCGCCTCGATCAATGGCAGGCGCGCGCGCAGGTCCGTAGTCATCACCTCATACAGGCCCTGGGCCAGGACGCGGCGGTCCCCGCCCTGCCAGCCTAGGCCGCCCAGAACACTGTCGGCCGCCCCGCCCAGCTCCAGCCCCATGGAAGAGGCCTGGGTCCGCAATGCCTGATCCCCCAGCAGCATCAGGCCCTGATAGGCGATGCGGGCCAGCGGCTCGACATCGGCGGCGGTCGAGCCGGGACTGATCAGCGACGGAAAGAAGGGCGAGGCGTCCACCACCATGACCTTGCCCACCCGGTCGCCCGCGTCGGCGGCGACCCTAAGCGCCACCTGACCGCCCATCGAATGGCCGATCAAGGCCGGACGTTCCAGGCCCTGCTCATCGATATACCGGCGGATCTCGGCGGCGGTCGGGCCGCCGACCAGGCCCTCGGCGTTGCCGCCGGGCGCCGTTTCGCCAAACCCGCGCACCGTCACCAGATGCACCCGATAGCGCCCTTCCAGCGCCGCCGCCGTACGCGCCCAGACCGCCGAGGTCGAGGCCAGGCCGGGGATCAGCACCACGTCCGGCCCGCGGCCTTTC
>NZ_DAMCNG010000294.1:1274-2778 GCF_032107865.1 Brevundimonas sp. | reverse complement strand
GCCGCCCAGACCGACTGGGCCATGGGCGCCTGGAGCCGGGCGATGAACGACGGCTGGTCCTTCTACGGCGCGGCGCTGAAGGCGCAGGGACGCACCCTGGCCCCCGTCCACGCCACGGCCACGGCCAATGCGCGACGCCTGAAACGCTGACCTCGCGCGGGCGTGATGGAACGCCCCGCGCCCGCGCCGGATTGCCTTTGCATCCATGTGAAGGAGACGGCGATGGCCGAGAAAGACCCCAAAACCCCTTATCCCGGCATGATGGGCGATGGCACCGAGGAGCAGAACCTCAACCAGCCGGGCGACCCGTCCAAGCGGATCACCGAGGAAGAGGTCGACGAAGCCTTCACCAAGGATCCCAAGCTGGTGCCGAAGGAATAGGCGGGACGTCGACAGTCGAGTCCTAATTTTTTGCCGGGATCCTCGGGTCAAGCCCGAGGATGACGGCGGCGTTGAAGGAACGATCAGGCGCGACGACTCCGCCCTCACGCCGTCCGGATGACCCCATCCCTGGCCTCGACCGGCCAGGGCGTCAGCTTGCCGCCCGCGCAGGGTCCGGCGACGCAGGCCCCCGACAGGGGTTCGAACGCTGCCCCGTGCCAGCCGCACAGGATCAGCGACCCGTCCGGCGTCAGATAGCGGTCCAGCTCCATCGCGATGGGAAAGCCCGCGTGCGGGCAGCGATCCACCCAACCCGCGACCTGGCCGTCCTTCTTCACCACAAAGCCGTGGAAGAAGGCTTCGCCGATCTGCAGCACGAAGCCGCGCGAACCGGGATCATTGATGTCCGCCTCCAGACACAGGGCCACGTTCGGCGGCGTCTTCCAGACCCGCTTGCGCTCCTGCGTCTCGGCCGCCGGACCCTCTTGCGCCACTATTCGCGCTCGGGCTTCAGCGGGCGGCTCATCAGGCTCTCGATCGCCTGATCCACCGTCAGCTCGCCCGCCAGCACCGCCGCCGTCGCCTCGCAGATCGGCGTGTCGACGCCCAGCTTGCGCGTCAGTTCGCGCACGGCCGGCGCGCTCTCATAGCCCTCGGCCACCGAGCGCTTGCCCTCCAGCGCCTGTTCGACGCTGAGGCCCTGACCCAGGGCCAGGCCCAGGCTCATGTTGCGCGACTGCGGGCTGGAGCAGGTCAGCACCAGATCGCCGACGCCGCACAGTCCCGCCACCGTCTCGGCCTTGCCGCCCAGGGCCGTGGCCACTCGGACGATCTCGGCGTAGCCGCGGGTGATGACGGCGGCGTGGGCGCTGCGGCCCAGTTCACGGCCTTCGACGATGCCGCAGGCGATGGCCAGCACGTTCTTCAGCGCCCCGCCCGTCTCGGCCCCGATCAGGTCGTCGGCGTAATACGGACGGAACACCGGCCCCGACAGGGCGCCCGCCAAAGCTTCGGCCATCTCCACATCAGCGCAGGCCAGCGTCACGGCGCTGGGCAGGCCGCGCGCCACCTCGGCGGCGAAGCTCGGCCCCGACAGTACGGCCGCCGTCGCCGAGGGAATCGT
>NZ_DAMCNG010000294.1:0-1224 GCF_032107865.1 Brevundimonas sp. | reverse complement strand
AGGGCGCAAAGGCCTGCAGCGTCGCCCGCATGTGCTGGGCGGGCGGCACGGCCAGGATCAGGTCGCAGTCCGCCAGGTCCGCCAGGTCCGAGGTGACGTTGATGGCCGAATCCAGCTCGACCCCCGGCAGGAAGGCGTCGTTCATCCGGCGCGCGCGGATGCTTTCGATCACCTCGGGCTCGCGCGCCTGCAGGACGACGGCCAGACCCGCCGCCGCCGCGCTCTGCGCCAGGGCCGTGCCCCAGGCGCCGCCGCCAATTACGCCTGCCGTATGAAATTCCATGTCTTCTCCGGTCCCCCGACCCCCGCCGAGAGCCAGGCCGCTCAAGCCTTGGCGCCCTTGCGGCCCGTTTTCTTGTGCACAGGATCAACGCTCGCGCGCGTCTCGTCCAGAGGCCATCGCGGCCGGGCGGCGACATCGATGTCGGAGGTCATGCCTTTTTCCAGCCGCTCGGCCCCCGCCAGGGCGATCATCGCCGCATTATCGGTGCAATAGGCCATCGGCGGCGCCAGGAAGGCGAAACCGTGTTTGGTCGCCAGGTCCTCCAGCGTGCGCCGGATCATCTTGTTCGCCGCCACGCCCCCGGCGACCACGAACAGTCTTTCTTGTTGCCCTACCGCCTCGCGCGCGGCGCTCGGCTGCTTGAGGGCGCCGTCAGTGAGTTCCGGATGCGCCTCAGCGTAATCCTTCATCGCCCGTTCAGTGCGTTCGGCCAGCTGGCGCGCGATCGCGTTTTGCACCGCATCGGCCAGATCCGCCCGATCCTGTTCCGTCTCGCAGGTCTGGGCCAGACGCGAGGCCGCCGTCTTCAGTCCCGAGAAGGAGAAGTCGCAGTCCTTCCGCCCCAACAATGCTCTCGGCAGCTCAAACCGCGACCCATCGCCGCTCGCCGCCAGCTTCTCCAGCGCCGGGCCGCCCGGATAGCCTAGGCCCATCGCCTTGGCGATCTTGTCGAAGGCCTCGCCCGCCGCGTCGTCGATGGTCGTGCCCAGGCGGCTCATGTTGCCGATGCCGCGCACCTCCAGCAGTTGGCAATGCCCGCCCGACACCAGCAGCAGCAGGAAGGGATAGGGCGTCTCCGCCCCCAGCCGCGCCGACACCGCATGGCCTTCCAGATGGTTGACCGCGATCAGAGGCAGCCCCCGCGCCAGCGCCGCCGCCTTGCCGTAGGACAGGCCCACCATGACCCCGCCGACCAGGCCCGGCCCCGCCGTCGCCGCCAC
>NZ_DAMCNG010000293.1:0-2794 GCF_032107865.1 Brevundimonas sp. | reverse complement strand
GCGCGCGCCGCTGAGGGCCACATCGCCGGTCGCCAGCCGCTGCGCGCTCAGGGTCGCCGGCCCCTGCACCTCGAAAGCGCCGCCCTTGCCGCCCGCCTCGATCGCACTCGAGACGACGACCGCCTGGGTCAGACGAGCCTCGCCGAACCGACCCGACGCCGCCGTCAGCCGCAGGGGCGAGGCCGCGCGCCACTTCATCTCCTGCCCCTCGGTCCCGCCCGACGTCGACAGGGTCAGGCGGTTGAGGTCCAGCGTCGCCTGACGGCCCTCCATCCCCTCGCCCTGAACCCGGTCGGCCGAAGCCGCAGCCTTCGCCTCGCCCTTGAGGCTATAGGCGTTGAGCCAGCCTTCGACCGCCCCGGCGAATTCCATCGTCGCGACCGCCTGACGCGCCGTCGTCCCGGCGCTCGCCAGTTCCCGCCACGGCGAAGCGCTCGGCCTGGGCGTCCAGCTTCACCGCCGTACGGTCGCCCGCGGTCGTCACCTCGATGACGCCGGCCAGGCCGCGCGCCTCGGTCTCGCCGCTCTTGAGCGAGGCGGCGGGCATCCGTCCCGACAGCCGCATCAGCTTGCCGTCGTCGATCCGCGCGTCCGCCAGCAGGCGCAGCGGGCCGTATTCGGTGTCGAGCCGCGCCTGACCGCCTTCGACGATGACCAGGGGCGCGCGGGAATCCGGCTTGGGCGGCTTGCCCGTGAACTCCTCGACCAAAGGATCGAGGCTGCCCAGCGACAGCTCGCCGTCCCTCCACGCCGCCCGGACGATCGGACGGACCAGGCGGACGCGGCTGGGCGTCACCCCCAGGCCGGCCTTCGACCACGGCAGGCCCACGGCGTAGTCGACCTCGACCCGCTCGACCTTGAAGTCCGGGTTCTTGGGATCGCCGATGGAGACCTTGCCGACGAAGCCGTTGAGCTCCAGCCGCTCGACCTCGAGGTCGGCGTCAATGCCCTTGCGGTCCAGCCAGCCGACCAGCAGCTCCCGCGCCGCCGCCCGCCGGTTCAGATACAGCGTCGCCGCCAGCACCAGCAGCAGCGCCAGCAGGATCAGCAGCATCCGCGCCGCCAATCGCAGTCGCGGGCGCGGCCTGCCCTTTCCGGACGGCGCGCCAGAGGAATGAGCGGATCCGGCGTCGGACCCTGAGGAGGCGATGTCGTCGGTCAAGGGCGCTGGGTGTTCAACTTAACAGGAAAGGGAACAACGCCACAGAATGCGTTACGACAACAGTCGTTGCAGAATGAGCACTGCGGCGTGACACCTCAGCCACTACCAGTCGACCTCGACTACAAGAAGGCGAAGTTTGGCGCGAGACTCACGCAGAACGCTAAATTACTGCACTTCATCGCCGCCACGTTAACCAATCGTAACATTCCATCTTCCCAAGATGGGACGTGCGGGCTATACGGCTCGCTTCGCGTTCGCTGGGCGACCGGCCGACGCATTGAGATTCGACTGTTTTGGCGCGGAATGCGTCGCCGACTTACCGGGGACCCATGGCTCAGTTCGATCCTCGCCGCCAGCCCGTCCGGCTCGCGCCGCACCTGCTGACGACCTGCGCCGCAGTGGGCATCGCCCTGCTGGCCGGTCGTGGATATGAACAGGTGAAGGCCGAGGAAGTTCCAGCCCTGACTGCGGCGCAGATCGAATCGCTGGAAGCGCAGGCCTACGCCGCCGCCGCCGCGCCGGCCGGCATGACTGCTCCGGAAGCCATCCCTGTCCAGATTCGCCGCGGCGAGACTTTTGAGCAGGCCGTGCGCCGCACCGGCATCGGCGCCGACGAAGCCAAGGCCGTGGCCGCCACGGTCGCCAGCGCCTTCGACCTGAACGACATGCGTGCGGGCCTGCGCTTCGAGACCGCCGTGTCCAAGCCGCGCGGCGGCCTGGGCGACGCCCGCCTGATCGGCCTGACCATGCGCACCGGCCCGGCCAGCCAGCTGACCGTGTCGCGCAGCTTCGACGGCGCCCTGCGCCTGCGCTCGCTGGACGAGAAGATCACCGAGGAAACCGTCGTCGCCAACGACAAGGTGCAGCGCTCCCTGTCGGCCAGCGCTCGCGAACTGGGCGCCACCTCGGCCGTGGTGCGCCGCGCCAGCCAGCTCTTCGCCCACAAGTTCGACATGCAGCGCGACGTGCGCGCCTCGGACGAGTTCACCCTGGTCTTCGACCGCACGGTGACGGAATCGGGCCGCACGGTGGAAACCGGCGAACTGCTCTACGCCGAGTTGAAGGGACACGCCTTCTACCGCTTCCAGCCCGCCGGCTCGAAGACGGCCCAGTATTTCGACGCCACGGGCAAGAACACGCGCACCGCCATGATGCGCACCCCGCTGCAGAATTTCCGCCGCGTCAGCTCCAACTTCGGCGTCCGCACCCACCCCATCTCGGGTTATCGCAAGATGCACCAGGGAATGGACTTCGCCGCCTCCACCGGCACGCCGGTCGTGGCGCCGTCCGACGGCGTGGTGGTCGAGGCCCGTCGCTGGGGCGGTTACGGCAACTGGCTGCGCATCCGTCACGCCAACGGCCTGGAAAGCGGTTACGGCCACCTGTCGCGCTTCGCCTCGGGCATGCGCGCCGGTCAGCGCGTGACCCAGGGCCAGGTCGTGGCCTACGTCGGTTCGACCGGCGCTTCGACCGGCCCGCACCTGCACTATGAAATCTGGCGCAACGGCCAGCGGATCAATCCGGCTGGCATCAAGACCCAGGAAGGCACCGTCCTGGCGGGCGCCGATCTGGCCGCCTTCCGCGCCGAAAAGGCCCGCATCGACCGCGTCATCGCCGCCGGCGGCCAGCGCC
>NZ_DAMCNG010000292.1:0-2804 GCF_032107865.1 Brevundimonas sp. | reverse complement strand
CCCTGGCCCGCGCCCGCCTGCAGCACCTGGCCCAGGATCACCTCGTCCACATCGGCGGCGGCCACGCCCGCGCGCTCCAGCGCCGCCTTGATGGCGACCTCGCCCAGCTTGGAGGCCGGAAGGGTCGACAGGGCACCGAGGAAGGAGCCGACCGGCGTGCGGGCGGCGGAGACGATGACGACGTCGGTCATTTTTATTCACTCCCTGGAGAAATTCTTTGCGCGAGGTTGTGCCGCATTCGCAGACGCACGTCACCTGCTGCGATGCAGCAATCAGCAAAACGTCATCGCCGCGCCGCAACATCCGCCGGGAACGATGCCCCACGCCGCGCTTTCAGAAGGGGAAGGAGACCTGATCTTGCTGAAAGCTATCGCTCGTCGGATCTGCACCCCGGACGATCTGGACATGATCGAACACTATCAGACGCGGGCAGAGCGACTGGCCGATCTGTGGGTGCATGTCGTGGGTCTGGCGCTGGCGGCGGCGGGCGGCGTGGTTTTGGCCGTACTGGCCAGCGTCTATGCGGGTGTGGGCGCGGCGGTTTCGACGGCGATCTACGCCTTGTGTCTGGTGGCCATGCTGACGGCCTCGACCGTGTACAATCTGACCCATCCGTGCGCGGCGCGGCCGGTGCTGCGGCGGCTGGACGAGGCGGCCATCTTCCTGATGATCGCGGGCAGCTACACCCCCTTCACCGCCGTGCGGTTCGAGGGCGCCTGGTCCGTGGGCTTCACCCTGGCGGTGTGGACGATGGCCATCGTCGGCGCGGGCGTGAAGATGCTGGCGCCGCGCCTGTCCGACGCCTTCTGGAGCGTGATCTACGTCCTGTTCGGCTGGGTGGCGGTGTTTGCGCTGAAGCCGATGATCGAGACGGTGCATCCGCTGGCGCTGGGCCTGCTGGTCGCGGGCGGGCTGATCTATACGGCCGGGGTCTTCGTCTTCATCAGCCAGAAGGTGAAGTTCCGCCGCGCCATCTGGCACGGCTTCGTCGTCACCGGCGCGGGCGTGCACTGGGCCGCCATCCTGATCGGCGTGGTGCTGGTTCAGGGCTGAGCGCCCACACCCAACAAGACTAGCGGCAAAGACGGGACTCGCCTTCGCGCGCGCAATGCGGGATGCTTGGGCGTTGCAACATCGCGAGAACAAGCGTGGCCGACAAGAAATCCGAGGGCGGAAAAACCCGTGACGGCATGGTCGTCATCAAGAAGTATGCGAACCGGCGGCTCTATAACACCGCCACCAGCGCCTATGTGACGCTGGAAGATCTGGCCCGCATGGTGCGCGAGGGCGTGGAATTCGTCGTCTATGACGCCAAGACCAATGACGATCTGACGCGCCAGATCCTGACCCAGATCATCTTCGAGGAAGAAAGCCGGGGCGAGGCCCTGTTGCCGGTGCAGTTCCTGCGCCAGCTGATCGGCTTCTACGGCAACTCCATGCAGGGGGTGCTGCCGTCCTATCTGGAGATGTCGCTGGACACGTTCACGCGCCAGCAGGAACAGCTGCGCGGCCAGTTCACGCGCGCCTTCGCCGCCGCGCCCGGCGGCAATCTGATGGAAGAGGCCGTGCGTCAGAACATGGCCATGTTCGAACGCGCCATGCGGATGTTCCCCGGCTTCGCTCACGGCCGCCCGGAAGGCGAGGCAGACGAGGCGCCCGCCGCCGAGCCCAAGGCTGAACCGGCCAAGGAAGGCGCGGCGCTGGACGAGATGCGCCGTCAGATGGACGAGATGCGGGCCCAGATCGACCGCCTCGCCCAGTCCAAGGGCTGAGGCCGACGTGACGGACGAGATCCGTCCCATCGGCGCGTCGGGGCCGCTGAACGACCCTGTCGTGGACGACCGCCGCGAAGGCGACCGCCGCCATCGCGAGCGGCGGCGCGCGCGCGCCCTGGTCCCGACCGAGACCGAAACGTCGGAAGAGGCGGCCGATCCTGCCGCCTCCTCGGCAAAGCCTGCCGTCACACCGCCCCCGCCGCCCGCCGCCTTCGCCGCCCAGGTGCTGGGTCAGTCGGGGCAGAAGCGCGGATTGAAGGGCGGGGCGCCGGTGCTGGATGCGGCGCGCACCACCTATCTGGGCCGGGAATATTCGGGGCGGCATGACCGTCGCCCCTCGCCGGGACGATCGCGCAAAACCGAGATCTGACGGCGATTGGCGCCTGATTTGCGAGGACGCAGGCTCAACCGTCTTCGGATCGCGCCATGCCCGCCGTTTTCAGCCTTACCGCCCGCCTGTTCGACGTCACCGTGGTGGCGGTGATCTTCCTGGCGTTCAGCTAGGGCGCGCTCATTTCCACCGCTCATCCCGGCGGAAGCCGGGACCCAGTAAGGGCATCAAATTGGGCGGTAGACGTCAGCGGGGTGGCCAAAGCACTGGGTCCCGGCTTCCGCCGGGATGAGCGGGTAGAAAGCGTGTGGCTCAGAACTCGCTGACGTCGCCCGGACGGCGCGAGCGGGATTTCAGCCACATCACGCCCAGCAGGTCCGAGAAGGACGCCCGCAGCCGACCCCAGTTGGTGTATTTCGACCGGCCCGTCTCGCGGTGGCGGTGATCGACGTCGAGGTAGCGGTTCTCATACCCCTCGCGGATCATCAGGGCGGGCAGGTAGCGGTGGATGTGATCGAAGTAGGGCAGCCGCAGGAAGACATCGCGGCGGAACGCCTTCAGCCCGCAGCCCGTATCGTCGGCGTCGTCGCCCAGCAGCTTCTTGCGGATGCGGTTAGCCCACAAGGAGGCCTGACGCTTGGCGTTGGTGTCCTGGCGCTTGGCGCGCACGCCGCCGACCAGGGCGACGCTGGGCGGGG
>NZ_DAMCNG010000291.1:0-2816 GCF_032107865.1 Brevundimonas sp. | reverse complement strand
GCGCACCCAGGCGTAAACGTCGCGTTCGCCTTCCTCGCGCATCCGGCGACCGCCGCGACGGCCCCGGCGGCGACGACCGCCCCGGCCGTCGTCGTCTTCGTCAGACGCAACGGCTTCGGTTTCTTCGTCACGACGTCCGCCGCGACGGCGACGGCGGCGACCGCCGCCACGGCTGTCGTCGTCCTGTTCCTGACGGGCGCGGGCCTCGTCGTCGTCCTCGTCCTCGCGGTCGAGATCGGCGTCGTCCTCGTCGTGGTCGATGTCGTCCTCGTCGTCGGCGTCTTCTTCCTCGTCCTCATAGGCGCTGTCGTCGAAGCCGTCGTCGAGGTCAGCCAGATCGATGTGGCTTTCCGGCGCGACGAAGTCCTCGTTGGTTTCAGTGCGCTCGATCGAGTGCTCGCCCTGGGCCAGGCTGTCGTCGATCTGGATGACGACGTTCACGCCGCGCTGTTCCAGCAGGGACTGCAGATAGTCGCGCTTGTGGTTCAGGATGTAGAGGGCCACGACCGTCGAGACGCGCAGGTTCACTGATCCCGCGCCGTTCTTGCCGGCCTCGATGTCGACGGCGCGCAGGGTGGTCAGGGCCGCCGATTCGGCCGAGCGGACGCGCCCCGCGCCCTGGCAGCATTCGCAGACCTCGGTCGCGCCTTCGATCACGCCCAGGCGGCGGCGCTGACGGCTGATCTCCATCAGGCCGAAGCCGGAGATGCGGCCCATCTGGATGCGCGCACGGTCCTTGGCCAGGGCGTCCTTGAGAACCTTCTCAACCGCGCGGTTGTTCTTGCCCTCGTCCATGTCGATGAAGTCGATGACGATTAGACCGGCCAGGTCGCGCAGGCGTAGCTGGCGGGCGGCCTCGACGGCGGCTTCCAGGTTGGTCTTGGTGGCCGTGGCCTCGACGTTGCGTTCCTTGGTGGCGCGGCCCGAGTTCACGTCGATGGCGACCAGGGCTTCGGTCTGGTTGATGACCAGATAGCCGCCCGACTTCAGCGGCACGACCGGCTGGTGAATCTGGGTCAGCACCTCTTCGATGCCGTTCGCGGCGAACAGCGGGCGCGAGCCCTGATAGAGATGGATCTTCTTGGCCTGCGACGGCATCAGCACGCGCATGAAGTCGCGGGCCTGCTTGAAGCCCTCGACGCCCTCGACCTGAATACCGTCGAAGTCCTTGTCGTACATGTCGCGCACGGCGCGGCGGACCAGGTTCTCTTCCTCGTGGATCATCGCCGGCGCATTGGAGCGCAGGGTCAGCTCGCGGATCGTTTCCCACAGGCGCAGCAGATATTCATAGTCGCGCTTGATCTCGGCCCGCGTGCGCTTGGCGCCCGCCGTGCGGATGATCAGGCCCATGCCCTGCGGCACCTTCAGCGCGGCGGCGGCGGATTTCAGCCGGCGACGGTCGGAGGTGTTGGTGATCTTGCGGCTGATGCCGCCGCCCTTGCCGGTGTTCGGCATCAACACGCAGTAGCGGCCGGCCAGCGACAACCAGGTGGTCAGGGCCGCGCCCTTGGCGCCGCGCTCGTCCTTGACGACCTGCACCAGCAGGATCTGACGGCGCTTGATGACGTCCTGGATCTTGTAGCGACGCATCAGGCGGCGCTTCAGGCGCTCTTCGTCGGCCAGCTTGCCGTCGGAATCGGCGTCGTCGGATTCACGGCCCAGATCGTCTTCGTCCGCGTCGTCGTGCGCTTCGGCCATGATGGCTTCGCGGTCAGCGACGGGGATCTGATAGTAATCCGGGTGGATTTCGTTGAAGGCCAGGAAGCCGTGGCGGTTGCCGCCGTACTCGACGAAGGCGGCCTGAAGGCTGGGCTCTACGCGGGTGACCTTGGCGAGATAGATGTTCCCGCGAAGCTGACGACGGGCGCGGGATTCGAAATCGAATTCCTCAACCTGGCGGCCGTCCACGATCGCGACGCGCGTTTCTTCCGCGTGCGCCGCGTCTATCAACATGGTTTTTGACATTGAAGGTCTCTCTCAGGCGCGCCAGGCCGTGCGCCGCGAACTCAGTCGCGGGAATAGGGGCGGCTCGCCGAATGGAAATGGGGGCCAGGGCGCGCGTCATCCCCTCGCAGAAAGCGAGAGCGGCATGGTCTTGCCGTTCAGGAGCGCAGGCGGGTCGGCCCATAAGGTTGTCGGTCCTGGGCCCGGACGCGCCGATCAAGGCTGCATCCCGAACCCGTATCTTCGGATCGACGGCCAGGCCGCGCGATCCTCGGAATTGGTGAAAAGTTCAGCGCCGCGAGGAGGGCGCGCCTGATCCCGACACAGTGACGGGCGGCGCGATCGTTCGCATGCGGAACCGATAATAGGCAGATGTTGCGGAAAATAAAAGAACCGCGCGCCGGTAAGAGGTCTTAACGAAATCCTTAAACCCTGGGCCCATCCTGACTTCTAAACTGCAGGGCGAATTCCCTCTGATGTTGGGTCGGTGGCGTGACAATCTGAGCCGTTGGGGCGTGCGCGAATGGTTGATGACCGGCCTGGCGTTCGTCGTCATCTGCCTTGTCGTGCTCACGGCGACGCGCGGGCTGGCCTTTGGCCCGGACGGCGAAATCGTGCGTCTGCGTTTCGGCGGCGACGCCCAGCGGACCCGCGTAG
Source organism: Brevundimonas sp. (assembly GCF_032107865.1). Classification (GTDB taxonomy): domain Bacteria; phylum Pseudomonadota; class Alphaproteobacteria; order Caulobacterales; family Caulobacteraceae; genus Brevundimonas. The sequence goes on along the minus strand of NZ_DAMCNG010000291.1, from coordinate 215 downwards.
TCCTGGACCTGGGTCGCACGACCCGAGGGCAGGTGGTCGAGGACGGCTCGGCCGGGCGGGTCATCCTGTCTCTGGCGGGGGTCTCTCCGGCGCGTGGATTGGAAGGCAGCGGCTCGGGCCTGGTGCGCGGCTATGAGGTCAGCGCGGCCTCGGGCGCGTCGCGCGTACGGCTCGACCTGGCGCGCGGCGCCGAGATCGAGCGCCGCTTCCTGCTT
>NZ_DAMCNG010000290.1:0-2829 GCF_032107865.1 Brevundimonas sp. | reverse complement strand
GCCTCATCGGCGTCGAAGACGATCTTGCCGGTCGCCGCGCCCGGCGAGGCCGGCAGGCCCGCCGCGACGACAGTGCGCGGCGCCTTGGGGTCCAGCGTCGGGTGCAGCAGTTGGTCCAGCGCGCCCGGCTCGACGCGGCTGACCGCCTCGTCCTGAGAGATGACGCCTTCGGAGGCCAGGTCCACGGCGATCTTCAACGCCGACTTGGCCGTGCGCTTGCCGTTGCGGGTCTGCAGCATCCACAGGCGGCCCTGTTCGACCGTGAACTCGATGTCCTGCATGTCGCGGTAGTGGCTTTCCAGCCGCCCCACCACGTCGACGAACTGGGCGAACACCTGCGGCATCGCCTCTTCCATCGACAGCGCCGTCTCGCCCATCTCCTCGCGGCCCGCCTTGGTCAGGGACTGCGGCGTGCGGATGCCCGCGACCACGTCCTCGCCCTGGGCGTTGATCAGGAACTCGCCGTACAGCTTGTTCTCGCCGGTCGAGGGGTTGCGGGTGAAGGCGACGCCCGTGGCACTCGTCTCGCCCATGTTGCCGAACACCATCGACTGGACGTTGACGGCCGTGCCCCAGCTTTCGGGAATGTCGTGCATGCGGCGATAGAATTTCGCCCGGTCGTTCATCCAGCTTTCGAACACGGCGCCGACAGCGCCCCACAGCTGGGCCTGGGGATCCTGCGGGAAGGGCTTGCCCAGCTCACGCTCGACCAGGGCCTTATAGTCCGCGACCACCTTTTCCCAGTTCTCGGCGGTCAGCTCGGTGTCGACCGAGACGCCCAGACGATCCTTGTGGTCATCCAGCACCTCTTCGAAATAGTCGTGACCCAGGCCCAGAACCACATTGGAATACATGGTGATGAAGCGACGGTAGGAATCGAAGGCGAAGCGGCGGTCGCCCGACAGCTTGGCCAGCCCCTCGACCGTTTCATCGTTCAGGCCCAGGTTCAGGACGGTGTCCATCATGCCCGGCATGGAGGCGCGGGCGCCCGAGCGCACCGACACCAGCAGGGGGTTGGCGGCGTCGCCGAAGGTCTTGCCCACCACGCCCTCGACGTGGGCCAGGGCCGCCACCACCTGATCCGTCAGGTCCGACGGATAGGTTTCCTGATTGGCGTAATACCAGGTGCAGACCTCGGTCGTGATGGTGAAGCCGGGGGGCACCGGCAGGCCGAGAGACGACATCTCGGCCAGGTTCGCGCCCTTGCCGCCGAGAAGGTTCTTCATCGTCGCGTCGCCGTCAGCGGACCCGCCGCCGAAGCCATACACCCACTTGGTCATTTCGTAGTTCCTGAACCGTGGTCATGCGAGACTGAGTCCCGCCTTATGCGGGGTTTCACTAGCGCGCTGCACCTGCGAAGGCGAGGCCGCAGGCGTAACAATCCGTGAGGGGTTGTATCGTTCGTCATCGGATCAGGCCCAAACCATGGAGCGGCCAATGGAAAACGCCCGCCGGTTTCCCGACGGGCGTTTGCGTTCACGCGGCCCCGAGTGGAGGCTCAGGCCGGATCCGTTCAGGCGGCGACGGTGATCGCGCCTTCGGCCGGGTCGCGCAGGACATAGCCGCGGCCCCAGACGGTCTCGATGTAGTGCTTGCCGCCGGCGGCCGTCGCTAGCTTCTTGCGCAGCTTGCAGATGAAGACGTCGATGATCTTCAGCTCCGGCTCGTCCATGCCGCCGTACAGGTGGTTCAGGAACATTTCCTTGGTCAGGGTCGTGCCTTTGCGCAGGGAGAGCAGCTCCAGCATCTGATATTCCTTGCCGGTCAGATGCACGCGGTGGCTGTTCACCTCAACCGTCTTGGCGTCCAGGTTCACCGCGATCTCGCCGGTGTGGATAATAGCCTGGGCGTGGCCCTTGGAGCGACGGACCACGGCGTGGGTGCGCGCGATCAGCTCATCCTTGTGGAAGGGCTTGGTCAGATAGTCGTCGGCGCCGCCGCCGAAGGTCTTGACCTTGGTGTCAATCTCATGGCTGCCCGAGAGGATCATCACCGGCGTATTGATCTTGCCGTTGCGCAGCTGGCGCAGAACCTCAAGCCCGCTCATGTCCGGCAGGTTCAGGTCCAGCAGAATGAGGTCGTAGTCATAGATCTTGCCCAGATCGATGCCTTCTTCACCCAGGTCGGTCGTATAGACGTTAAAGCCTTCCGACTTGAGCATCAGCTCAATGCTTTGGGCTGTCGCGTGGTCGTCTTCGATCAGCAGGACGCGCATTCTTGCCCCTCCAGGCAAAGCTTGGGATAGCCGCGCGGGAGCGACGGCCGGGTAACCTTGTTCCAACGTTAACGGGCCAAAACCTTAAGAAGGGTTAACGCATCCCGATATGAAACGCCTAAGGTGATTTGCGAATCGCCGTCTAGAGTCCTGAGTCAAGGATTCGTTAATTTATTTGGCGCCGCCCCCTCATTCCCCTGTTGACGTCTGGCGCGTCTTCCACAGGGGACGTGCACAACCGCCCCTGCCGATGCCGGACCCCGCCTGGGGAAGCGACCGTTTCTGACGTCTCATAGGACAATATTCCTAATTCAGTCGCCAGACGCACTCATAATGGCGACATCCACAGGAATGGCGGGAGGAAGCGCAGATCATGGAACCCTATCGCGTGCCGGTGACGGAGGGCGACCGCATCCGGGCGGACGCGGCCCTGTCGCTGTCGGGCCTGGCCCTGGGCGTGCCAACCGCCGAAATGATGCGGCGCGAGCGGGTGCGGCCTCGGGCCTGTCGGGCGCGCTGGTCGGCCATGTATCTGGCGCACGTCTCATTCGGCTGGCCGCTGGAGCGGGTGGCTCACGCCTTCGGCCTGAACCGGGCGACGGCGGGCGCCGCCT
>NZ_DAMCNG010000289.1:0-2862 GCF_032107865.1 Brevundimonas sp. | reverse complement strand
GAAGGCCGTCGTCCCCTCGATGGTCAGCTGATAGGGCGAGACGTGCTCGAACCCCAGGTCGAGCGCCGTCGTCAGCTCGGCGGTCCAGTCGCCGACGCCCTGACCGGGCCGGGCGTAGATCAGGTCGATCGACAGCCGAGGAAAGGCCTGCGCGGCCAGGGCGATGGCGCGGCGCGCCTCGGCCGCCGAATGGTCGCGGCCCAAAAACTTCAGCGCGTCGTCATCGAACGACTGCACCCCCATCGACAGACGGTTGATCCCGGCCTGCGCCAGGGCCGCGTAGCGCCCGGCCTCAGCATCCGTGGGGTTGGCCTCCAGGCTGATCTCGATGTCGCCCGCCGAAGGGAACAGGGCCCTGGCCCGCGCCACCACCGCCGCCACGGCGTCGGGCGGCATCAAGGACGGCGTGCCCCCGCCGAAGAAGATGGAGGCCAGGACGCGCGGCCCGACTAGGGCGGCCTGCGCCTCCAAGTCGTTCAGGATGGTCTGCGCCAGCCCCGCCTGTTCCTGCGCCCGTCCCCGGTCGCGCACCACGTTGAAGTCGCAATAAGGACAGATGCGCGCGCAGTACGGCCAGTGGACGTAGAGAGCGATGGAGTCGCTCATCTCTTCCTTCTCCCCTTGAGGGAGAAGGTGGGCGGCGGAGCCGCTCGGATGAGGGGGCGGGTTGGGCATCTCTGGCCTTCGTAGCAGAGGAAGCCGACGTCCCCCTCATCCGTCTGCCTGCGGCAGCCACCTTCTCCCCAACGGGAGAGAAGGGCCGTGTTTAGTCAATCAGCGCCGCCTTGAGGCGGGCGAAGGCGCGAGCGCGGTGGCTGAGGACGTCCTTCTCGACCGGGTCCATCTCGCCGAAGGTCAAGGCGGAGCCTTCAGGGCGGAAGATGGGATCGTAGCCGAAACCCCGATCGCCGCGCGGCGGGAAGACCAGTTCGCCGTCGATCCGGCCCTCGACCACCACGCAGGGTCCGTCCGGCCAGGCCACGGCGAGCGCCGAGGTGAACCAGGCGCGGCGGTCGGTCGAGGCGATCTCCTCCAGCCGCTGCTCGACCTTCTTCATGGCCAGGGCGAAATCCTTGGTCGGCCCGGCCCAGCGCGCGGAATAGATGCCCGGCGCCCCGTCCAGAGCCGCGACCGACAGGCCGGAATCGTCGGCCAGGGCGACCTCGCCCGAGGCCTGGGCCGCGTGGCGCGCCTTCAGCATGGCGTTCCCGACGAAGGTGCTCTCCGTCTCGTCCGGCTCAGGCAGATTCAGCTCTCCGGCGGTGACGATCGTGTAATGTCCGTCAAGCAGCGCTTCGATCTCGCGCGCCTTGCCCGGATTGTGGGTGGCGGCGACGAGCCGCATCCCCTTGATGAGCTTGAGATTCATGGCGCGACCTTAGTCCCGTCCGATCCATTGCGAAATGGTAACATCGTTAAACGATATGTAAGTTGGCTTTCGACACGGCACGACCTATCTTCATTTTCATGGACGGAAGGCCGCACCCGTTCAACCGAGAGAAACATCTCGCAACAATGATCCAGCGGCACAACAAATATGCACAAAAAACGTGCATCGATGGAGAGACCGATATGCAAGCCATGCACAAGACCAATCTGATGGACCGTCTGGCGCACAGCCTGGGCAACGCCTTCCTGCTGGCCTCCCTGCCGGCCGCCGCGATCGCCCTGATCATCCAAAGCCTCTGACCGCTCATGCGAGCGAGGGGGCTTTGACGATCGCCATGAACGCCGTGAAGAATAGAGCCGTGCGCGGGTCGGCCGGACCCGCCGCGGCGACGGCGCCCCTGTCCCCGGCCTGAGACGCCCGATGATGCGCTTGCGGAAACCGAAACCTCTCGGCCATCAGACCCCGCTTCGCGCCGCCCAACTACGGACGCCGAACCTGAGGACCATCGGTCCCGGCTCCGTCGCCAGCCTGCTGAAGATCGCGCTGGACGTGGCCTATGTGGTGATGATCCTCGTCACCGGCCTGCTGCTGCTTCTGTGGGTCGCCTCGATCTTCATTCCCATCGACAATCTGAACGTGACCGTCTCGGACGGCGCGGACGGTCGCGAGATGCCGCTGACCCGCCCGCTGCTGCTGTTCGCCCTGGGCGCCCTGAGCGCCTATTTCGGCGGCTTCCTGATCATCCTGCGCCATCTGCGCAAGATCTTCCGCACCCTGACCCTGGGCGATCCGTTCCAGCCGGACAATGTGCGCCGCCTGCGCCATGTGGGCCTGATCCTGGCCGTCGTCACCGGCGGCGTGTGGATCGTGCAGGGGCTGGTGGCCTCGCGCCTCGCGCCCGGCGTCATGGAGCCGCAAGGGATCAGCGACCTGCTCACCCCCGTATTTTCGGTCCTGGTCGTCTTCGTCCTGGCCGAGGTGTTCCGCGAGGGCGCGCGCCTTCGTCGCGAATCCGAACTGACGATCTGATCGAGAAACGCTAAAGCTCACCCTATGGCCATCCGCGTCCAACTCGACCGCATCCTCGCCCAGCGCCGCATGTCGCTGACGGAACTCGCCGACCGCGTCGGCGTGACCGTCGCCAACCTGTCCATCCTCAAGACGGGCAAGGCGCGCGCCGTGCGTTTCTCCACCCTGGACGCCCTGTGTCGCGAGCTGGACTGCCAGCCCGGCGACCTGCTGGCCCATGAGCCCGGTCCGCCGGACGCCTTCGACGACGAGGGCTGAGCGTGGCCCGCCCCCCTTCGGGCAAGGGACCGCCGAAAGCCGCCTCCGCGACCGGCGATGACGACAAGCGTATCTGGAACCGGGTGACGTCCACGGTGACGCCGCCCCTCCGCCGCAAGGCCGCGCGCGTGACGCCCGGCGCCGTCCTCCCCACGCTTCAGGGTGAGGCGCCGCCTCTCGTCGCC
>NZ_DAMCNG010000288.1:0-2864 GCF_032107865.1 Brevundimonas sp. | reverse complement strand
CGCCGGGCGCGGGCGCGCCGCCGGGGGCGCGCAGGGGCGTGATCGTGGCCGGTCCCTTGGCCGCGACGGGGGCGACGAAGACGGTGCGGTCGACAGGCTCCGCCTCGAAACAGGCGTCCACGCCTGCGTCGCGCCAGAAGGCGAACAGGGCCTCTGCGGCAGCCATGTCGAGGGATGGGGCGTTCATGAAGCTATAGGCAATAGGCCTTGACCGCCCCCGCGTCACCTCCCGATAAGGCGGATAACCACGACGACAACGAGGATTCAGGGGACATGGCCGAGGAAATGATCGAAGGCGGCGCCAAGAACGCATGGCAGGAAGCCGTCATCGACAACCTGCCGCCGCTCGAGGCCCTGGCGGGCGTCGAGCGCGAGGTCATGGAATATGACGTCGTCATCGTCGGCGGCGGCCCCGCCGGCCTGTCCGCCGCCATCCGCCTGAAACAGCGGGCCGAGAAGGACGGGAAGGAGATTTCCGTCGCCGTGCTGGAGAAGTCGGCCGAGATCGGCGGCCACGTCCTGTCAGGCGCTGTCATCGATCCGAAGGCGCTGAACGAGCTGTTCCCCGACTGGAAGGAACGCGGCGCTCCGCTGGAGACGCCCGTCACCAAGGACAAATTCTTGGTGCTGGGCCCGCAGGGGCAGGCGTCCCTGCCGATGTTCGCCCTGCCGCCCTTCATGCACAATGACGGCTGCTACATCGCCTCCCTGGGCAATGTCGCGCGCTGGCTGGCCGAACAGGCCGAGGCCCTGGGCGTCGAGGTCTATCCCGGCATGGCCGCCAGCCATGTGGTCTGGGAGGAAGAGAGCGGCCGGGTGAAGGGCGTCGTCGCGGGCGTCTTCGGCATCGACCGCGAGGGCAAGCCGACTGGCGAGTTCCAGCCGGGCCTCGAACTGCACGGCAAATACGTCTTCATCGCCGAGGGCGTACGGGGCTCGCTGGCTAAGACCATCATGGCCCGCCACAACCTGTGCGACCACGCCGATCCCCAGAAGTTCGGCATCGGCCTGAAGGAGCTGTGGCAGATCCCGGCTGAGAAGCACCAGCCCGGCCTGGTGCAGCATACCACCGGCTGGCCGCTGGACGACAAGACGGGCGGCGGCTCCTTCCTGTACCACTTCGGCGATCGCTATGTGTCCGTCGGCTTCGTCGTCCACCTGAACTACAAGAACCCCTTCCTGTCGCCGTTCGACGAGTTCCAGCAGTTCAAGCACCACCCGGCCATCGCCGAGCATCTGGAGGGCGGCACGCGCGTCTCCTACGGCGCCCGCGCCATCACCGAGGGCGGCTTCCAGTCGGTGCCCAAGCTGGCCTTCCCCGGCGGCGCCCTGATCGGCTGCTCGGCGGGCTTCGTGAACGTGCCGCGCATCAAGGGCAGCCACAACGCCATGAAGACCGGCATGCTGGCGGCCGACGCCGCCTATGACGCGGTCATGGAAGGCCGCGAGGGCGACGTGTTGAGCGCCTATCAGGCGGCCTATCTGCGCTCGTGGGTCTATAAGGAGCTGAAGGTCGTCCGCAACGCCAAGCCGCTGCTGTCCAAGCTGGGCACCATGATGGGCGGGGCGGTCGGCATGTTCGACCTGTGGGTCAACCACCTGACGGGCGGCTTCTCCTTCTTCGGCACCATGCGCCACGGCAAGACCGACGCGGCCTCGACCGAACCCGCTTCGCAGCACAAGCCGATCGTCTATCCCAAGCCGGACGGGAAGCTGTCGTTCGACAAGCTGTCGAGCGTCTTCATCTCCAACACCAACCACGCCGAGGACCAGCCCGCGCACCTGAAGCTGCTGGACCCGTCGGTGCCGATCAACGTCAACCTGCCGAAGTATGGCGAGCCCGCGCGGCTGTACTGCCCGGCGGGCGTGTATGAAGTCGTCTATGCCGACGAGGCGAACCGCGCCGATCCGCGCTTCGTCATCAACGCCCAGAACTGCGTCCACTGCAAAACCTGCGACATCAAGGATCCGTCGCAGAACATCGTCTGGACCACGCCCGAAGGCGGCGGCGGCCCGAACTATCCGAACATGTAAGTCGAAAATCCCTCTCCCGGCGGGAGAGGGCTTGAGCGCACGAGAGCGCAGCGATCGTTCTTGCGCGACCCGAGGGCGGCGCGTAGCAGCCAAAGGGTGAGGGGCTTGTCCTGTCCGTCGGCGTCAGCCGTCGCATAGCCGATCAGCTACGGCCTTCGGCCGACTTCACCCCCGAACCCTCACCCTTTCGCCGGTTCCAATCGCCTTCGGCTCCTGGAGGCTCAAGCCCTCTCCCATCGGGAGAGGGATTTGCGCTTTCGAACTCTTGCGGGCGAAAGGGAAAGCGTGAAGGGTCCGGCTATGCGTTTCGTCTCTTCTCGCCCTGTCCTGTTCCTGGCGGCTTCCGCCGTTGCGCTGTCGCTGGCCGCGCCGTCCCTGGCGCAGGAGGCGCCCGAGCCCGCGCCGGAAACCCCGGCCGACGCTCCAGCTGAAGCACAGGATGCCGAGCCGAACGGCGATCCCGTCCCGCACATCATCATCGCCGATGAGCCGGAAGCGCCTGAAGAACCCAAGGTCACGCCCATTCCCGCCGAATGGGCGCCGATCCCGCTCGACGCCCATAGGAACAGCGCCTTCGGCCTCTATCTGGCGGGCCGCAACGCCCTGACCAGCGGCGAGAGCGCGATTGGGGCCGACTATCTCAGCCGGGTCTACGCCCTGACGCCGGAACAGCCGCGCGTGCGCGAACAGGCCTTCACCGCCGCGCTTCTGGCCGGCGATCTGGACGAAGCGGGCCGCATCGCCCCGACCGATCCCGAGGTCTCGCCGGTCATCGTCCAGGCGGGGCGCCTGGTGCAGGCGGTGCAGGCCTATGCCGGCGGCGACGCGCG
>NZ_DAMCNG010000287.1:0-2938 GCF_032107865.1 Brevundimonas sp. | reverse complement strand
TGCGAGACGCCGCGCCGACCGCCACGCCCAACCCTTTGATCGTCGCCCACGCCGATCGCCTGCTGGGTCGCGGCGGCGCCATGATCCGCGCCGTCGAGGCCATCGGTCGGGGCGCTGAGACGGACTGGGGCGCGCCCTTTGAACTGGACCTGACCGCTGAAGGAGACGACCGCCGATGAGCGATCCGCACGACGCCGAACTGAACGCCCGCCACGCCGAGAAGATGAAGCGCGTCCAGGCCGCCCGCGCCCGGATGATGCAGTCCAAGACGGTCGAGCGCGGCCTGGTCATCGTCCACACGGGGACGGGCAAGGGCAAGTCGACGGCGGCCATGGGCATGGTCTGTCGCATGATCGGCCACGGGATGAAGACCTCCATCATCCAGTTCATCAAGGGGGCGATGGAGACGGGCGAACAGACCCTGTTCGACAGCTTTCCCGATCTGGTCGAGATGCGGCCGATGGGCGAGGGCTTCACCTGGGACACCCAGGACCGCGCCGCCGACATAGCCAACGTCCGCCGCGCCTGGGAGGCCGCCAAGGCCCGCATCATGGACCCGGAATGGAAGATGGTCGTCTGCGACGAGCTGAACATCGCCCTGCGCTACGACTACCTGCCGGTCGAGGAGGTGCTGGAGGTTCTGGCCGCGCGTCCGGCCGACACTCACGTCGTCATCACCGGCCGCAACGCCCCGGACGCCCTGATCGAGGCGGCCGATCTCGTCACCGACATGCAGATGGTCAAGCACCCGTTCCGCAGCGGGGTGAAGGCTCAGGCCGGGGTGGAGTTCTGATGACGGAGGCGACGGCGCGCCTGATCGTCTGTTCTACCTGCCGTCATTCGGCGGACGAGCCCGTGGATGCGGACGGCGTTTCGGGCGGGCGGCGACTGCTTGAGGCCGTGACGACGGCGGCGGGTGCAGCGCCAGAATTGCGGATCGAGGAGCAGGCCTGCCTGTGGGCCTGCCGCAGCCACTGCACCGTCTATCTGGCCCAGGGCGGAAAGCCCGGCTACCTGGCCGGAACCTTCACGCCGACCGCTGACGCCGCCGAGGCCATCGTCGACTTCGCGCGCCGCTACGCCGCCAGCCCGGACGGCGCCGTGCCCTATCGCGACTGGCCCGAGGGGATGAAGGGGCATTTCATCGCGCGCCTGCCCCAGGACGCCTGATTCAGTGCGCTTGACCTTCCCTTGATGGGAAGGTTTAGAGGTGTCGTCGTCAAAGTTTGCGAGGACGACGTCATGGCCGCCGAAGGCTTCAGAACACTGGATCTGCCCGTGCTGGGCATGACCTGCGCCAGCTGCGTGGGACGGGTTGAAAAGGCGATCCGCGCCGTGCCGGGCGTGACCGAGGCGCAGGTGAACCTGGCCGCCGAGCGGGCGCAGGTGTCGCTGTCGTCGGAGGGTTCCGCCGCCGCCGTCGCCGCCGCCATCAAGAGCGCGGGCTATGAGCCGATGGAGGAGGAGGTCGTCTATCCCGTGCGGGAGATGACCTGTGCGTCTTGCGTCGGCCGTGTCGAAAAGGCGCTGGCCGCCGTGCCGGGCGTGCTGTCGGCCAGCGTCAATCTGGCGACCGAGCGGGCGACGGTGCGCTTCCTCTCGGGGGCGACGACGTTCCAGGATCTGGCCGCCGCCGTCGAACAGGCCGGCTATGTGCTGGAGGCGCCCGAGGACGCCGGGCCGGACGCCAGCGACCGTGAACAGGCCGCCCGCGACGCCGAGATTAGGAAGCTGGGCCGCGCGGTGCTGATCGCGGGCGCGGCGACCCTGCCGCTGTTCGTGCTGGAGATGGGCTCGCACTTCGTGCCGGGGATGCACCACTGGATCGGCGAGACCATCGGCGCCTTCAACTGGAAGGTGATCAGCTTCGTGCTGGCGACCTTCGTGCTGTTCGTGCCGGGGATCATCTTCTACCGCAAAGGCGTGCCCGCCCTGCTGCGCTGGGCGCCGGACATGAACTCCCTCGTCGTGCTGGGCGCGACGGCCGCCTGGGCCTTCTCGACGGTGGCGACCTTTGCGCCGCAGTGGCTGCCTGAGGGCACGGCCAATATCTATTTCGAGGCGGCGGCGGTGATCGTCACCCTGATCCTGGTCGGGCGCTGGATCGAGGCGCGGGCCAAGGGTCGAACGGGTCAGGCGATCCGTCGTCTGATGTCGCTGCAGGCCAAGACCGCGCGCGTGGTGCGCGACGGCGTCGAACAGGACGTGGCCGTCGATGCGGTCAAGGTCGGCGACGTGGTCGTGGTGCGCCCCGGCGAACGGGTGCCGGTCGACGGCGTGGTCACGGACGGCGCCTCCTTCGTCGATGAATCCATGCTGACGGGCGAGCCGATCCCGGTTGAGAAGACCGCGGGGGCTGACGTCACGGGCGGCACGCTGAACACCACGGGCGCCTTCCGCTTCGAGGCGCGACAGGTCGGCTCGCAGACCGTGCTGGCCCAGATCGTCAAGATGGTCGAGGCCGCCCAGGGGGCCAAGCTGCCGATCCAGGCGCTGGTGGACAAGGTGACGGGCTGGTTCGTGCCGGTGGTCATGGGCATCGCGGCCCTGACTTTCGCCGTATGGTTCCTGTTCGGACCCGATCCGGCGATGGGCATGGCCCTGGTCGCGACCGTGGCCGTGCTGATCATCGCCTGCCCGTGCGCCATGGGTCTGGCGACGCCGACCTCCATCATGGTGGGCGTGGGGCGTGCGGCCGAACTGGGCGTGCTGTTCCGCAAGGGCGAGGCGCTTCAGGCCCTGCAGGGCGTCGAGGTCGTCGCCTTCGACAAGACCGGCACCCTGACCGAAGGCAAGCCGACGCTGACCGATCTGGTCACGGCCGAGGGCTTTGACGAGGCGACGGTGCTGGCCCAGGTGGCGGCGCTGGAGATCCGCTCCGAGCACCCGGTGGCTCGCGCCCTGGTCGCGGCGGCCGAGGCGCGCGGCGTGACGGTGG
>NZ_DAMCNG010000286.1:0-2942 GCF_032107865.1 Brevundimonas sp. | reverse complement strand
GGCCAGGTTCGCCTGGGCCTGCGCTTGGGTCACGGCGGCGGCGCGGGCGGCGATGGTGGCCTGCTCCTGCTCGGTCCGGGCGTCGACATTGGCCACGGCGGCGGTCAGGGCCGCCAGATTGGCCTGGGCCTGGGCCAGGGCGGCGCGGGCGTCGGCGTCGTCCAGCCGGACCAGCACCTGACCGGCCTCGACGCGCTGGTTGTCCTTGACCAGGACTTCGACCACCTCGCCGCCGATGCGCGGGCTGACGGCCACGGTGTCGGCCTGGACGAAGGCGTTGTCGGTGCCTTCCCAGCGCTGCTTGCCCTGCCACCAGACCACGCCGCCGACGACGAGGCCCAGGCCGACGACGCCGGCGACGATGAGGGGCAGACGCTTCTTGAGCGGGGCGGGGAGGGCCATGGGGGAGACAGCTCGCTTCGATTTCGCGCGTAAAATGGACGGCGCGGTCCAGAATACAAGGCGCGACTGCGATTTTTTGTCGCAGCATGGCGAGCGCGCGACATTGACGCCGGGCGCGGAGGAGGCGAAGCGGGGTCATGGCTCCGTTGAAATCCGCCTCCCGCCAGAAGAAGGCCGTCCAGAAGGCCGGGCTGACCCCGCCGCCGGGCAAGCGCTCGCGCCAGCCCAAGAAGGCCCCCGTCGGCGCCATCATCAGCTGGCCGCCGGACGAGGATCGGGTGGAGGAAATCTTCGTCCGCCTGTCAGGCGTCATGCCCGACCCGAAGACCGAGCTGGATTTCGTCAATCCCTACACCTTGGTGGTGGCCGTCGCCCTGTCGGCCCAGGCGACCGACGTGGGGGTCAACAAGGCGACCAAGGCCCTGTTCGCCGTCGCCGACACGCCGCAGAAGATGCTGGGCCTGGGCGAGGAGGGGCTGATCCCCCTGATCGCCTCCATCGGCCTTTATCGCACCAAGGCGAAGAACGTCATCGCCGCCGCGCGGATGCTGGTTGACAAGCACGGCGGCGAGGTGCCGCTGAACCGCGCCGACCTGCAGGCCCTGCCGGGGGTGGGGCGCAAGACCGCCAGCGTGGTGCTGAACGAACTGGGGATCGAGCCCGCCATCGCGGTGGACACCCACGTCTTCCGCGTTTCGCACCGGCTGGGCCTGGCCAATGCGGCGACGCCGGACAAGGTGGAGGTCCAGCTGCATCAGGTGGTGCCCGAAGCCTGGCTGCCCAAGGCGCACCACTGGCTGATCCTGCACGGCCGCTACACCTGCCTGGCGCAGCGGCCGAAATGTCCGGGGTGCGTGATCTCGGACCTGTGCCCGTCGCGGGCCAGCTTCATGGGGGTGTAGGCCTAGCGCTCCAGACGCGCCCGCACCGCCTGGCCGAAGCGGGCGCCGGCTTCAGGCGCGGCGGCCAGGTAGAAGTCCGGCTCGATCAGTTCGGCCTCCATCAGCACCCATTCGCCGTCGTCGCCCTTCGTCATGTCGATACGGGCGTAGAGCAGGTCTTCGTCGATGGCGGCCAAGGTGCGTTCGGCCAGATCGAGCGCGCCCTGCGGCGCGGCCTTCAGAGCCTGGTACTGCCCGCCGTACTGGGTCTGGATGCGGAACTCGTCCGCCGCGCCGGGGCGCTTGTTCACGACGTGGCTCAGTTCGCCGCCGAAATAGAGCAGGGAGGTTTCGCCCTCGGTCTCGATGGCCTTGAGATAGGGCTGGATCATCGTCCCGCCGACGGGGGCGTCGGCCAGGGCTGTGTCCAGCAGGTCGCCCGCCGCCACCCGCAGGGTGCGCCAGGCGCCGCCCGAGACGGTCGGCTTGACGATCAGGGTCTCGGCCCCCGTGGCGGCGAAGGCGGCTTCGACCACCGTGGCGTCGACATGGTCGGCGAAGATCGTCTGAGGCACGGTCACGCCCTTTTCCGCCAGGCGGGCCAGATAGCGCTTGTCGGCGTTCCAGCGCAGGGTCGCGGCCGGATTGGCCAGGGGGGCGCCCGCCTCGGCCCAGGTCGCGCAGGCCTGGACCCAGCGGTCGTGGTCCTGATGATAGCCCCAGACCAGCAGCGGCAGGACCAGCGGATAGTCCATCAGGGCGCGGGCGTTCTCGACGTGATCGGTCCAGGGCGTCGCGCCGTGACCCCCGCCGTCGCCAGCGCCTCGCCCAGCCGGTCCAGCACGCCGGGCCACAGGGTCGAATAGGTGGGATCGGCCGGATCAGGGGTCAGGACGGCGACGTCGGTCATGGGCGCGGCTCCGCAAGGCCCGGCGGGGCCGTCTGCAAGGGAAGGTCTCGACTTAGGCCGCCGATGGCGCCGCGTGAAGGGCCGCTTTTCGCACGACGGCGAGGCCGGCGCTCTGGCGCGCGGACGCCTCGCCCGCTATGGGGCGGACATGACCCAATCCCTGCCTGCCTTCGCCCAAAACGCCCGTTTCGACGTCTGCGCCCTGGGCAACGCCATCGTTGACGTTCTGGCGCCGTGCGATGCGGCCTTCCTGGAGGCCAAGGGCCTGGTCCCCGGCTCGATGCAGCTGGTCGACGAGGCGCAGAGCGCGACCCTGTATGACGCCATGGCGGCGGGGGTCGAGGCGTCCGGCGGTTCGGCGGGCAACACCGTGGCGGGCGTCGGCTCGTTCGGCGGGCGCGCCGCCTATATCGGCAAGGTGGCCAAGGACACCCTGGGCGAGGTCTTCAGCCACGACATCCGCGCCGTCGGCGTCCACTTCGACACCCCCGTGCTGGAAGACGGCGCGGGCAAGGGCTTTGGCACCGGGCGTTGCCTGATCAACGTCACGCCGGACGGCCAGCGCACCATGTGCACCTTCCTGGGCGCCGCCAATCAGCTGACCACGGCCGACGTGGACGCCGCCGTCGTCGGCGACAGCGCCATCGTCTATCTGGAAGGCTATCTGTTCGACCCGGCCCCGGCCCGCGCGGCTTTCGAGGCCGCCGCCGCCGCCGCCCACGCGGCGGGCCGCAAGGTCGCCATCACCC
>NZ_DAMCNG010000285.1:0-2986 GCF_032107865.1 Brevundimonas sp. | reverse complement strand
GCAGGGCGGATCGAGCCGGGCGACCGCGCCCTGTCGGCCTCAGGCCGGGTCAAGGCGGCGCTGGACGCCTGCGGCCCGCGTCTGCGCGCCATGGTCGAGCAGGTCTGCATCCACGGCACCTCGCTGCAACTGGCTGAGCAGGCCCTGTCCCTGCGCCGCCGTCAGGGCAAGACCCTGCTGAAACAAGGTTTGCAGGCTCTGGCCGAGTACTACGGCCTCGCATGACGGCGCGCCGCCGTCATGCGGGACGCACAATCAAAGATTGCTGATCTACGATTACTTAAGCATGGCCGTTCTACCCAAGGGCGATCCTCTCGGTCGCAGTGAGTAGACTCCCCATGACGTTCCTCCGCCCCGCCTCGCTTCTTCTCGGACTGGCGGGCCTCGCCGTCGCCGGTTCCGCCAGCGCCCAGATCGGGGCCCAGACCGACGCCGACGACCAGTGGCGCGTCACCGTCAGCCCCTATGTCTGGGCCACCTCGCTGGACGGCAATGTCACCCTGGCGGGGCACAAGGCGCCGGTGGATGTATCCGCCTCGGACGCCTTCGACCAGTTGGAGAGCGTCGTCATGGGCGACGTCGAGGTGCGCAAGGGGCGCTGGGGCGCCTTCGTCGACTATCAATACGCCAAGACCAATGAGGGCGTGTCCCTGATGGGCGTTCCGGCCGAGCTCGGCACCCGTTCGACCACCGTCTCGGGCGGCGTGCTGTTCCGCCTGATCGACGATCCCGTGGGCGGCCGCACCGCCTTCGGCGACGTGCGCAGCTTCCGCGTCGAACCGCTGATCGGCGCCCGCTGGAGCAAGCTGCGCGCCGACCTGAACACCCCGCTGGGCGCGACGCAGAAGGGCGCTGAATGGACCGACCTGCTGCTGGGCCTGCGGGTCGAGAGCGACGTGTCCGAACGCTGGACCCTGCGGACCCAGGTCGACGCCGGCGGCCTGGGCGACAATGACCGCCACAGCCTGGCCTGGCAGGCCCTGGCCTCCTATCGCACGCCGCTGGCGGGCGGCGCCGTCTCGATCAACGCCGGCTATCGGATGCTGCATCAGAACTATGAGCAGGACGATTTCACCGGCCAGCGCTTCGACTGGAAGGTGACCCGCCACGGCCCGGTGCTGGGCCTGTCGCTGACCTACTGACCCCTCCCCCGTTGATCCTCTCACCTCAGGAGACGACATGCGTATTGGAATGAAGAAGGGCGTCGCCGCCCTGGCCGCCGCCTTCATGCTGGCCGTTCCGGCGGCCGAAGCGTGCACGCGCCTTGTCTACCACGGCCACGACGGCGCGGTGATCACGGCCCGGTCGATGGACTGGAAGGACGAGATCATGACCAACCTCTGGATCTTCCCGCGCGGCATGGCGCGGGACGGGTCCGGCGGCCCGAACTCGCTGAAGTGGACGTCCAAATACGGCAGCGTCGTCGCCAGCGGCTATGACATCTCGACCGTCGACGGCGTGAACGAGATGGGCCTGGTCGCCAACGTCCTGTGGCTGGTCGAGTCGGAATACCCGGCCCACGACCCGAACAAGCCCGCCCTCAGCATCGCCGCCTGGGCCCAGTACGCGCTCGACAACTACGCCACCGTGGCCGAGGCGGTCGAAGCCCTGCGCGACGAGCCCTTCGTCCTGGTCACCGACAATGTGCCGGGGCAGGAACGCCTGACCACCCTGCACCTGTCCCTGTCAGATTCCGACGGCGACAGCGCCATCTTCGAGTACATCGACGGCAAGCTGGTGATCCACCACAGCCGCGACTATCAGGTGATGACCAACTCGCCGACCTTCGACCAGCAACTGGCGCTGAACACCTATTGGGAAGGCATCGGCGGCACGGTCATGCTGCCGGGCACCAACCGGGCGGCCGACCGCTATGCGCGGGCCGCCTTCTACGTCAACGCCATCCCCAAGTTCGAAGACCAGAACATGGCCGTAGCCAGCGTGTTCAGCGTGATCCGCAACGTCTCGGTGCCGTTCGGCATCTCGACGCCGGGCCAGCCGAACATCTCCTCGACGCGCTGGCGCACGGTCGTGGATCACAAGCGCCAGCTCTACTTCTTCGAGTCGGCCCTGACGCCGAACACCTTCTGGGTGGACCTGAAGAAGGTCGACTTCTCGCCGCGCGCCTCGGTCAAGCGGCTGGAGCTGGGCGAGAACCAGATCAACACCCACGCGGGCGACGCCACCGCCAAATTCACCACCGCGCGGGCCTTCCCCTTCCTGGGCCCGCAACAGTAGGCCCGAACACCGTGTCTCTTCCTCCCCTTCATGGGAGGGAGAGGCGCTCTATTCTGACGTCAGCCCGCCGCCAGCGCCGCCTCGCGGATGCGGCCGACCATGCTGTTCAAACCGTTGGCGCGTTGCCGCGTCAGGGCCGAGGGCAGGCCCAGGCGGTCCAGCGCCGCCCTGGCGTCGAAGCCCAGAATCTCGGCCGGAAGCCGCCCCGAATAGAGCCGCAGCAGCAGGGCGATATTGCCCTTGGACAGGGCGCTGTCGCTGTCGGCGTCGAAGAACAGGCGATCGCCCTCGGCCCGCATCGACAGCCAGACCTGGGCGGCGCAGCCCGGCACCTTGTTGGCTTCGATCCGCGCCTCTTCCGGCAGGGGCGGCAAGTCCTTGCCCAGGTCGATGACGTATTCGATGCGCCCTTCCCAATCGCCCAACAGGTCGAACTCCTCGACCAGTTCGGCCAGGGTCTCGTCGATGGAGCGGGCGGGAGCGGCGGTGGAAGTCATGGCCGCGACATAGGCCGCGCGCGCGCCCGCTACAACCGCCCTGCGTCTTCGCTCCCCCGACAGGCGAGCGCGCTAGGGGGCGCTTGAGGCGCAGTCTAACCTATAAGGCTGATTCAACCCCTGCGCCCGGATGGCCGTGACGTCTAGGACCGCCCTTCTCGATCCCATCCGCCGCCCCGAAGCCGCCGAGGCCGGGGACGGCGCCGCCGTGGCAGCCTGGCATGCGGGCTGGACGGCGGTCGTCGGGCTGA
>NZ_DAMCNG010000284.1:0-2991 GCF_032107865.1 Brevundimonas sp. | reverse complement strand
CTGGGCGACCCGCGTCAGGGCGCGGCGCGCGCCTGCATCGGGAATGCGGGCGAAGGCCTCGGCCAGGCCGCGGCCCTCCGCGCTGGCCAGAACCGGGTGAACCAGTTCGACCTCCCCCTCGGTGCTGGGGCGCGTGGGAAAGAAGTCGGCCACCGAACACCCCATGGCGGTCGCTGCCTGGTGCAGACGCGAAGCGGAGACGCGGTTGGTCCCGGTCTCGTATTTCTGGACCTGCTGGAAACTGACGCCCAGTTCCCGTCCCAGAACGGACTGAGACCAGCCCAGGGCGGACCGCCGGGCGGCGATGCGCAGACCGACGGCCTGGTCGATATGATGGCTGCGACGCGACATGACCCCTCCGATTTCAACCAGAGCGTTTCACGACCCGTTTCAAAATACAACTATTTTGTTTCATTCATCATCAAGGCGGCCGGTGACGGCCGACATCGACTGGATGTCCGAACGCGCGATCCGCTCCGACCGATCCAAGCCGCCCGCGCCGAAGACCACTACTTCAACGTCATCGGCGCAATCATAGAGGCGAATCTTTCGAGCACCGTCATCCAGTTGGATGATGCAGCCCTGTCCTCGGCGCGGCCAACGTCCCTGCGCATACTCCAGCACCGTTCCGGCGGACGCCCACGGGGTCAGTTCATCAGTTTCCAGCCGCAGCCGCCGCGTCTGAACGGGGGCGCCCTCGAAAGCCCGGCCGCGCGCAGAAAGCCCATTGGCGGGAAGGCTTTCGGGCAAAATCGGCGCGTCTTCCAACTGCAAGACCAAGGCTTCGGGCGTCGCGTCCAGGGCGCCGGTCAGGCGACGCTGAACGTCTGGACGGAACAGGCTGGAGCGCTTGCCCGCCTCATAGAGACCCCAGCCTTGACTGGTCATGCCGATCCGCTGGCCCGCTTCGGCCTGGCTCAAACCTCGCTCACGCCGCAACGCCGCCAGGGCCTCGCCCAACGCGCGCGCCTGGGATGTCTCGTCCGAACCGCTCATGACGCCATCATGCCCGACGGCGCGCCGTCCGACGAGTGTTTCATGTGAAACAGGGCGGCGCTTACAGCACCTGTTCGACGCTGGTCACTTCGGGGACGTAGTGACGCATCATCTGCTCGACCCCGGCCTTCAGCGTGGCCGAAGAGGAGGGGCAGCCCGCGCAGGCGCCGCGCATCCGCAGACGCAGCACGCCTGTTTCCTCATCGAAATGATCGAACAGGATGTCGCCGCCGTCCTGGGCCACGGCCGGACGGATGCGACTGTCGAGCAGGCTCTTGATCTCGGCCACGATCTCCGTGTCCTCGCCAGCGTCCTCGGTCGGCGCCTCGCCGGCGCGAACCAGCGGCGCGCCCGAGACGAAATGATCCATGATGACCGACAGGATCGGCGCCTTCATCTCGGTCCAGTCCGGGCCCTGGGCGGCGCGGGTGACCGAGACGTAGTCGGCGCCGAAGAAGACCCCCTCGACGCCTTCCAGTTCGAACAAAGCCTCGGCCAGGGGCGAAGCGGCCGCCTCGTCGATGGTGCGGAACTCCAACACGGCCTGCGGAGCGACATCGCGACCCGGCAGGAACTTCAGGGCGTTGGGATTGGGCGTGGCTTCAGTCTGGATGAACATGAGCCCCAGATGCGCCCTGCCGCGCCCGGGTTCAAGTGGGCGTAAAGCCCCAAAGACAGAGCCGACGACGCCCCCCCTTCAGCGCGCCCTCGCACTCATGATCCCGCCCACGTCGCTCAAGCCGCGAGGCCCCGCGGGCCGAGCATAGCGACCCTGGAATCAGGCCAGATCCATAATCTCCGCCTCGGTCAGTTCGCCGGGAACGATGGTGACGGGCAGCTTTCGGCCGGTGAGGGCGGCGCCCTGTTTCAATACCGCCGAGACCAGGGGACCGGGGCCGCGTCCGTTGGCGCCGGCCGCCAGGATCAGGATCTTGATATCGGGATCGTCGCCGACCGCCTTGCGAATGGCGGCCTGGGGATCGCCCTCCTCAATCAGATAGACGGGCGGGGCGCCGGACGTCTCGGCGACCTTTTCCCCCAGCCGGGCCAGCAGAGCCTCGGCCTCCTCGCGTTGTTGGCGTCGGATTTCATCGCGGACGCCGGACCAGTGCTCATCCGACCCGCCGACCAGGGCGCGTAACAGCACCACATGACCCCCGGTCGAACGCGCACGGCGCGAGGCGTAGGCCAGGGCGGCGTCCAATTCGGGAGTGTCGTCGACGACGACGAGGAACTTCCTGGGCATGGGCCCTCCGGTTCGCTGAACAGCAAGGGCCACCTAAGCCGACCCCGCCCCAAACGCCAAGGCCCGCCCGCCTCGCCAGATGACGAAACGGACGGGCCCTGATCTGTCGCAGCGGGTGTTGGCGCTCCAAGAAGCGCTCAAGCAGCGAGCGACCGCGTCGCGAGCGTAGCGCGTGACGCCGGGCTCTCGCCCGGCGTCACCTCACTTAGGAAGCCGAAGCCAGCACCTCGCGGATCTCGCCGTTGGCGATGGTCAGCTTGGCGAAGGTCCAGCCGGAGCCCGAGGTCTCGATCTCATCGACCGAGCCGCGCAGGGCTTCCACCTGATCCATACGGGCGCCGATCCAGGCGTCGACCGCCTGTTCCGCGCTGTCCTCGCCCGCGCCCGCCGCCTGGGCCGAAGCCTTGGCCACCGCGCGAGTCAGCTGCTGCTGCTCGGTCATCAGATCCTGGATCAGACGACGCACGGCCAGACGATCAAAGCGATCGCCCGACGGCACCGACCCGGCCGCCACGCGCAGGCGGTCGAAGTCGAAGGCGGCGCCGACCTGGTGATAGACGCGGGCCATGGCCGGGGCGTCCCAACCCAGCTCGCCGGACAGGTCGCCGATGTCAGCCGTGGCCACCATCGGACGCAGCATGGCGATGTCGCGGGCCAGGTCTTCCGGCGCGCCCAGGCCGATGAAGGTCTGGACCCGGCTCTCGTAGCGGGCGTGCTCATAGCGCGACAGCACGGCCGGACCGGCGGCG
>NZ_DAMCNG010000283.1:0-3005 GCF_032107865.1 Brevundimonas sp. | reverse complement strand
CCTTGGCGGCGGCGGCGCGGTCCAGCGCCCCGCCCTGCTGAGCGCCCGCCAGGCCGACGATGGCCGCCAGCGGCTTCTCGGCGCGCACGAAGACCTGCCCCTCCAACTGGCCCTTGGCGTCCGCCGACAAGGCGTCGCTGGAGACGAAAGCCTTGCTCTCGCCCGCCTGAAGCTGGCCTTTCACGTCGATGAAACGACCGCCCGCCGCCGTCCAGGCGGTCAGCAGCCCCTTGGCGTCCGCGCCCTTGCGCAGGGCCGAGGCCTTTTCGACCACCGCCTCGATCTGGGCGTTCAGCATCCCCGACTGGGTAAAACCTTCGACCGGGCCGTTCGCACGGCCCTCGCCGTCGACCAGACGGAACAGCACGTCCACGTCATCGGTCGGGGTGTCGGAGCCGACCATGTGCGGCCGCATGTAGAACTGAACCAGCCCCGCCTGCTTCAGCGGGAAGGGCTCGGCGTCCGGCAGGGCGGTGAAGACCGGCTTCTCCAGCTCCAGCGCCACATTGGGCCAGCGCTGCGTCAAGCCGTGCACGCTCATGCGGATGCCCTCGGCGCGGATGGCGGTCTTGCCCTTTTCGCCGCGCGTGACGGTCAGGCCGTCCGGCGCCGCCAGCACCCAGCGCGTGGGATTGTAGGCGTTGGCCTGGGCGATCATCTCGGGCGCCGCGATCGCATGGCCCGACGGGGCGACGACGTCCAGATGCTTGATCGTCACCCGCGCGTGCATGGGCCAGCCGGTGGTGGAGATTCCGGCGTGCTCAATGGTCCAGCCGCTTTGTTGCAACCCGGCGATCTTGGCCTCCATGCGGCGCTCGATCTGCTGGGTCAGGAAGAACCACCAGCCGGTCCACAGGACCAGGCCCACGGCGACGATGACGAAGGGAATGATCAGCCCCTTGCGGCTGTGGTGCGGGGCGGCGGCGCTCGTGTCGGTCATGTGCGCGCTTTAGCAGGACGCGAGGCTGCTGACACGTCCTGTCAGCAGGAACAGGCCAGGCTGCCGCCCGTTCGAATCGCAATCTGACAGGAGACGAGGATCATGGAGACGCAGCAGCTTCATCGCGGTCGGCTGATCGACCATCTGCAACTGGTGGCGCCGGACCTTGAGGCCAGTCGTCGCTTCTACGGCGCGGTGCTGGAGGCCCTGGGCGTGCCGATCGCCGGCGAAGCCGAACGCTTCTTCTGGGCCGACGAGCTGTTCGTCTCGGCGGTGGACAGCATCGCGGCGGCGGGGCGGCCGACCGGCCGTTGCCACCTGGCCTTCCAGGCCAGGGATCGCGCCATGGTCGAGGCCTTCCACAAGGCGGGCCTGGCGGCGGGCGGAACCGACAACGGCGCGCCGGGCGAGCGGCCCTATCACCCCGGCTACTACGCCGCCTTCCTGCTGGACCCGGACGGCAACAACATCGAAGCGGTGTTCCATGGCGAGGCCGAGCGTTCCGCCGACAGCGTGGTCGTGACGTTCGAAAGCTAGGCCGCTCAGGCCGTCAGATCCGCCCACGAGGCCGCGCACGCCCGCGCGGCCTCATCCGGCGCCAGTTCCAGCAACAGGCCGCGCAGGCCGCCGTTGATCAGTACCCGGTCGAACAGGATCGCCGTCTCGTCGATGAAGGTCGGGACGGCCTTCCTCTGGCCGAAGGGGCTGACGCCGCCGACCTTGAATCCGGTCAGGCGTTCGGCGTCGGCGGGCTTCATCATCTGTGCTGACTTGCCCCCGGCGGCGGCGGCCAGCTTCTTCATGCTGACCTCGCAGTCGGAGGGCAGGATGACGCAGACGGGCTTGCCGTCCACCAGGGTCATCAGCGTCTTGAACACCTGCTCGGGCGCCCGGCCCAGCGCCTCGGCCGCCTGCAACCCCACGCGCGGCGCGTCGGGGTCGTAGTCGTAGGGGTGCAGATCGAAGGCGACGTCGGCCTTGATCAGGGCGACAGTGGCGGGCGTGGTTCTGGACATGGTCAGTCGCCTTGCTGCTCCGCCAGGAAGCCCTTGGTCAACTCCACCGTCTCGGCCAGGCCCAGACGCAGCACCTCAGTCCCCGGCGGCAGGGCGGCGAACAGGCGCGTCGGGCAGGCGGCGTCCAGCATGACGAAGACCCCCCGGTCGTCGGCGCGGCGGATCAGGCGGCCGAACGCCTGCGCAATCCGCCCGCGCGCCAGGGCGTCGTCCCACGAGCGCCCGCCCGAGCCCGTGCCGAACCGCTCGCGCCGCGCCTTGTGCAGCAGGTCCGGGCGCGGCCACGGCACCCGGTCGAAGGCCAGAACGCGCAAGGATCGCCCCGGCACGTCCACCCCGTCCCGGACCGCATCGGTGCCCAGCAGACAGCTGTCCCGCTCGGCCCTGAAGACATCCACCAGCGCCCCGACCTCCAGCGGATCGACGTGCTGGGCGTAGAGCGGCAGTCCCGCCCGCGCCAGCTCCGGCCCCAGCCGCTCATAGACCGCCTTCAATCGGCGGATAGCGGTGAACAGGCCCAGGCCTCCGCCGCCCGCCGCCAGGAACAGTTCACGCATGGCCGAGGCGATCTGGCGCGGGTCGTCCTTGACCAGATCATTGACGACGATGACCCGGCTGTTGGTCGCATAGTCGAAGGGGCTGTCCACCTTCAGCGTCCGCGCCGGTTCGATCAGCCGCGCGGCCCCGGTGCGCAGGCGGGCGAGATCAAAGGGGTCTTCGGCGGCCGGGTCGGTCAGGGTGGCGCTGGTCACCAGCACCCCGTGCGACGGCATGACCACCGCCGCCTCCAGCGGCACGGTTGGGTCGATCCAGTGACGACGCAACGCCACGTCGTGGATGCGACCGAAAGCGGCCTCTGCCGAAAGCCAGTCGACGTAGTCAGGATCAGGTTCGTCTCCGCCCTCTTCCAGCGCCGCCAGCATGGAGCGCCAGCCGGGCAGGGTCATGCGGCCGCGCCGGTCCAGCCCGCGCAGGGAGCCCTCGATGCGGGCGCGGGCGGCGCCGTCCAGTTCGGCCGCCTCCTCGTCCAGAATGTCTTCGAGATGGCG
>NZ_DAMCNG010000282.1:0-3007 GCF_032107865.1 Brevundimonas sp. | reverse complement strand
GGGGTCGATCGCGCCGTCGCCCTGAACCTTCAGGCTGCGCGACAGCACCACCTTGTCGACCGGCTCGGCGCCGCCCTGAGAGGCGCGCATGGCCTCAAGCACCTGCGTCACCGCCGCCTCATAGGCTTCGCGCGAAGGTTCGGGCGTCAGGGCGCGGATCGAGGGGCGAGACGCGCTTGAGGGCATGTCCCAGATGCGGTTGGCCGCGCGCTCGGGCAGGAACAGGCAGTCGTCGGCGCGGCGGTCGAACGGCAGGGCGCCGACCAGCAGGCGCGGCGACGGCTCATCGGTTTCGGGCGCGACCGGCAGGTCAGCGAAGAAGCGGCGCACGCGCTCGCCCAGCGTCGTCGCCGGTCCCGGCGTCAGGCGCTGCTTCAGACCCGTGGTGAACAGGCGCAGCTCCGGCGTGCTAAGGCCGAAAGCCCAGTCCGCCCCGTCCTTCGGCGCAACCGCATCATGGCGTTCGGATGCGCCGCCGCCGATCTGAACCGACAGATCGGGCGCGCCCCAGAACTCCGCTACTCTCGACTCCATGCTGATCCCTGCCGCACTCAAGCTGTTGCATATCATTCGCAACAACTGGCCTATAGCCGAGCAACCTTCGCATTGTCTTGCGGCCAGATTAATTCCAAGCCGGTCTGGTCGTTTCGCCACAGAGGTTTAGAAGGGCGCTCATGCGAATGCTTGTCATTGACGATGATGCCCGAACCCGCGCCTTCGTGGCCGACGGCCTGCGCCAGCAGGGGCATACCGTCGATGAGGCGGGCGACGGCGAGGCCGGTCTGCACATGGCGATGGAGGGCGACTACGACGCCATCGTCGTCGACCGCATGATGCCCGGCCTGCCGGGACTGGAGACCGTCCAGGCCATGCGCGCGGGCGGGCTGAAGACGCCGGTGCTGATGCTGACGGCTCTCGGCTCGGTGGACGACCGGGTGGCGGGGCTGAACGCGGGCGCCGACGACTATCTGGTCAAGCCCTTCGCCTTCAGCGAACTGAGCGCGCGCCTTCAGGCGCTGGTGCGGCGCCCGCCTCTGGCCGAGGCGACGACGCGGCATCGCGTGGCCGATCTGGAGGTCGATGTGACCGCGCACCGGGCGACCCGCGCCGGCCAGACGCTGGACCTGACCCCGCACGAGTTTAAACTGCTGGAACGGCTGGCGCGCAACGCCGGCCATGCGGTGACGCGCACCATGCTTCTGGAAAGCCTGTGGGGCTTTCACTTCGACCCGCGCGCCAATCTGATCGACGCCCACATCAGCCGCCTGCGGGCCAAGGTGGATCGCGGCTTCGATCAGGAGCTGATCCACACCATCCGGGGAGTGGGCTATGTCCTCAAGGCCCCGGACTGAGCCGAAACGCCCGTCGGTCTGGACCACGGCCAGCCTGCGCTATGCGGCCGCCTTCTCGGCCCTGTTCGGCCTGGGCGCGGCGGTGATGATCGCGGGGGTGGACTACGGCCTGATGCGCTTCGCCGAGGCCGAGGTCCGCGACGGGCTGAACCATCAGATGGACGTCATGCGCGCCGACGCTGACCGCCACGGCACGGCCCAGCTGGTGCAGGAGTTGAACGCCGAGGCCCGCAACCGCGACGCCCGCCGCTATCTGCTGCTGGTCGAGGCGCCGGACGGCAGCCGCTTCTCCAACGGCCTGACGCGGCTGGCGGTCAATCAGAGCGGCTTCCGGCGCAACCTGCCCAACAAGGCGCGGCCCGCGCGCTGGCCCGACCAGACGCCGAACATGCTGACGTTGAGCGCCCAGGCGTCCGATGGCGGTCTGCTGGCGGTCGGGCGCGACATCCAGCATCTGGACGAACTGCGCGGCGGCATCCGCCGCTATGCGCTGATGAGCGGCATCGCCCTGATCCTGCTGGCCCTCGCGGGGGGCTGGTTCGCCGGACGACTGTTCCTGCGGCGGCTGGAAGGGGTCAATCAGGCGGTCGGCCGCATCATCGCCGGCCAGGATTCGGCCCGCCTGCCCGCTGTCGGCCTGGGGCGGGAGTTCAATGAGCTGTCGGCCAACCTCAACCGGATGCTGGATCGGCAGGAGGCGGCGCTGACCACGCTCAAGACCCTGTCCGAAGGTGTGGCCCACGAACTGCGCGCGCCGCTGAATCGGGTCCGCAACCGACTGGAAGATCTGGCCGCCAATCGGGACGACGCCCAGGCGCGCGAGGCCGCCGTCGAGCGCGCGCTGGAGGAGACGGACCAGGTCAGCGCCCTGTTCGAGGCCCTGCTGACCCTGGCGCGGATCGAGAGCGGCGACGCCGCCTTGCAGACCGAGCGTTTGGACCTCGCCGCCCTGGCCGCCGTCGTGGCCGACATCTACAGCCCCTTCGTCGAAGAGGCGGGCGGGCGTCTGACCACGGCTCTCGAACCCACGGGCATGGTCGAGGCCGATCCCGCCTTGATCCAGCAGGCCCTGGCCAATCTGATCGAGAACGCCGTCTTCCACGGCGGCGGCCAGGTCGAAGTCTCGACCTCCAGCGAGGACGGCCGGGCGGTCATCCGCGTCGCCGACCACGGCCGCGGCGTGCCGGAAGCCGAACGCGAGAAGGTGCTGCGGCGCTTCTATCGCCTGGATCAGGACGCAGGCGGCCGCACGTCTGGCGCCGGTCTGGGACTGGCCATGGTGGCCGCCGTGGCGCGGGCGCATGACGGCGAACTTCGGCTAGGCGACAATCAGCCGGGACTGGTTGTGGAGCTGGTGCTGCCCACCACAACGGCCAAGCCTTAGTTGCAATTCATTCTCAATTAGTCGATCAAGCCGCTCCATGCCGTACAGGAGCGCCTCATGACATCCGCCACATCGACCGCCGCGGCGCCCGGCGGCGCCTTCAGCCTGAAGCCGCTGCTGTTCACGGCGGGCGTCGGCAGCATGTCGATGATGGCGTTCGTCGCCGTGGTCGGGCCGATGGCGCGGCTGCTGGGCCTTCAGCCCTGGCACGTCGGAGCGGCGGTGACGGCGGCGGGCCTGGCCTGGATGCTGATGGCCCGCTTCTGGGGGG
>NZ_DAMCNG010000281.1:0-3010 GCF_032107865.1 Brevundimonas sp. | reverse complement strand
AGGCCGCATCCACGCCGCCGCCCTCGCCCTCACCGCGCACCGTCACCGCGCCCAGCTGATAGTCCGCCGCCTCGTCGATGAAGCGCAGCCGCGCCGCGCCCAGCTTAGGCGTCAGCCGACGATCCGCCGCCGCGCTCCCGCCCTTGTCCGGCAGGGCCAGCGCCGCCTGATGCAACGTCATCTCCCGCGCCGTCTCGCCCAGCACGGCCACCCGACCATCCCGCTCCGCCGTCGTCGCCCCCAGCGCCTGCACCAGCGGCGAAAGCGCATCCTTCGTCGCCATCGGCCGGTCGATGACATAGCCCGTCACCGCGCCGTCCACCGCCCCGACCGTATAGTCCGCCTCCGCCAGACCTCCGCGCTTCAGGATCGCCTCGATCAGCCCGCGCGCATCGCCGCCCATCCGCCCGTTCAACCAGTGCCCCGTGCGCCAGGCGCCCGCATCCGCCCACACCTCATGCAGCGCCGGAAACGCCGGATAGGGCCGCGCGTCCCAGCACCAGACATCCGCCCCCTGCAGCATCGGCCCGCCATAGACGCCCGAGATCGGATTGTTCACCGGCTGCGCATAGTGCCCCAGCACCGCCTCGATCAGACGCCGCTGCATCCGGTCGTCCCGCGCCCCGGTCGAGTGCGGCGGCAGGGCGTTCTCGCTGCTCTTCGGATCCTGGAACAGGTTCGGCGCATTGCCCCCGCGATCCACGGCCGCACAGCCGAACTCGGTCAGCCAGATCGGCTTCATCCCCGGAACCCAGGCCGTCGGCGCCGCCTGCCGCACGCCGCCGACGCGCTCATGGTGTGCGTTCGACCACCAGCCCTTCAGATCCTTGTAGCGCCAGAGCCAGTCCTCGCCGTGGGCGCCGTCCGTGATCCCCGTGCGCCGCTGCGCCGCCCGATCCGCCGCGCTGGCGTAGAACCAGTCATACCCCTCGCCGCCCGCGACCTGCGCCGCCAGATAGGCCGGGTCTGACGGTCCTTTGAAGTTTTCCGCGTCCCGCCCGCCGTCGCCCCCGCGCCAGTCGCCCATTGGCGGATACCAGTCGATGCCGACGTAATCGATGTTCGCATCGGCCCACAGCGGATCGAGGTGAAACCTTGCCTCTCCATCCCTCTGCCAGCCGAAATACTCCGACCAGTCGGCGGCGTAGCTCAGCTTGACCCGCGCCCCGACCACCGCCCGACACTCGGCCGCCAGGGCCCGGAACTGCGCCACCGCCGGAAAGTCCCCGTCCGCATCCCGCGTCCAGGTCAGCCCCCGCATCTCCGAGCCGATCAGCAGGCCGTCCGCGCCCTCATCCGCCGCGATCCGGGCATAATGCAGCGCCAGCCGCCGCAGGCCCCAGCCGCCCGCAGTCCCGAACAGGGCCGCGACCTCGGCCGTCGCCCCCGCCCCGTCCGTCCCCGCGATCCGCCCCCGCCATGGATAGCCGGGGCAGTCCATGAAGACGAAGGGATACAGCGTCACCTCCAGCCCGCGCGCCTTCAGCGCCCGGATCGCCTGCCGCACGCTCTGGTCCGACGGCGTCCCGCCATAGGCCGGGCCTTCGCCGCCCTCTCCGTCGTCAACCCTGCTGATCAGATGCGCGCCCGCGCGCGTCATCCCCGCCACGCCCCAGACCAGCGGCTGGGTCGGCTTGTCCCGCCGCTCCACCCCCGGCCGGATGCGACAATGGCCCATCCGCACGTCATCACCGAACCAGCCGACCACCAGACTGACCCGCTTCAACCTCGGCGCTTGGGCTATCAGCTGATCCAGCGAGGCCTCCAGGTCCGTCTGCCCCGCCGTCATATGCACGTTCTCGGGCGTGGATTTCGCCAGTCCCTCGCGCCGCATCACCGGCTCCGTCGCCAGACAGAACTCCCCCGCGCCGGGGATCAGGCACACGCCCTCCAGCCGATCCTCCAGTTGCGGCTCGGCCCCCTGCGGTCGCCGGAACACCTCGAACGCCAGCTGCGGCGGCCGGTCGCCATAGGCGTCCAGCGGCAGATCCTCGAACACCACATAGGCCGTCCCGCGATAGGCGGGCGCCCGTCCCTCCACCGCCTCGATCAGCGGGTCGGGCATCTGATCCTGCGTCCCGCGATGCAGGCGCATCGTCACACCCGCCATATCCATCGGCTGACCGTCGGCCCAGACCCGCCCGATCCCATCGATCGGCCCTTCGCACAGAGCCACGGCGAAGCTTAGCGAATAGGCGTAGTCGACCGTCTTCTGACCGCCCTTGCCGCCCGACCGCTTCTCCTTCCTCTCCAGAAAGCGCGCCGCCCAGATCACCTGCCCGACCACCCGCGCCCGCCCGAAGACGCAGGCCATCGGCGCCCCCTCGGCCGAGGACTGCAGCCTCAGCCCCTCCAGCCTCGGCCCGACCTGCCGTACGGGCGACAGGCCGGCGACCAGCCAGTTATCCGTCGCCCGCCCCAGAACACCGCCGATAAAGCCCCCGATCGGCCCGCCCAGCGCCGACCCGATCCCGCCCAGAACGACCTGCGCCATGCCCGCTCCCTCTTAAACTTCAGGCCGAAATTTCAGGCCAGCGAAACGCCGCGACCAAACGCCTGCGCCACCACGCCCCCATCCAGCTCTCGACCACCGACCGCCCCCAGTAGGCGTGGATCATCCGCCGCTCCGGTCCCTCGACCGCGCTCAGCACGGCGCAGTGTTTGGCCGGACACCCCGCCGCCATGCGGAACAGCAACACATCGCCCAGTCCCGCCTGCTCCGGCGCAATCTCCACCAACCGCCGCCGCGCCGCCGCCCACAGCGTCTCCTCGCCCCCGACCTCGGCCCAGTCGGGGCGATAGGGCGGCGGCGTCTCCGGCTCCTCGCCGATCACCTCGCGCCAGACCCCGCGCACCAGGCCCAGGCAGTCCGCCCCCTCGCCTTTCACGCTGGCCTGATGCCGATAGGGCGTCCCCAGCCAGCCACGTGCGGCGGCCACAACCCGCCCGCGCCACGCCTCTCCCTCCCCTTCATGGGGAGGGTGGTCGCGCAGCGACCGGGTGGGGAGGG
>NZ_DAMCNG010000280.1:0-3019 GCF_032107865.1 Brevundimonas sp. | reverse complement strand
GAGGCGGTGATCGGCGGCTGCACCGAGGGGCCGCTGCTGCTGGATCAGGGCGACGTGGAGGCGCCGTTGATCGACTCGGCCGAGGTGCTGGCGCGGGCCTGCGTGGCGGCGTGTCGCTGACCGGCCGCTAGGCGAGGCGCTCAGCTTGGCCTAAGCGGGAAGGCGACGCTGTTCAGCAGGAGCCTTCATCATGGATCGTCGCGCCTTCATCGCCGCCTCGTCCGCCGCCGTCGCCGCCTCGACCCTGGCCGGGCCGGCCCTGGCGCGGAACGACCGGCTGCAGATCGGGATCATCGGCACAGGGCTGAGGGCGCAGAGCCTGATGTCCATCCTGCTGAAGCGGACCGATGTGGACATCGTCGCCTTGTGCGACATCGAGCCGCTGATGATCGCGCGGGCCAAGGGGATGATCGCGGCCGCCGGGAAACCCGCGCCGCGCGCCTATGAAGGGGCGCCCGATCAGGCCTATCGCGACCTGCTGGCCCATCCGGGGCTGGATGCGGTCATCATCGCCACCCCGTGGGAGTGGCACGCCCCCATGGCCATCGCGGCGATGGAGGCGAAGATCCCGGTCGGCTGCGAGGTGGTGGCGGGCGTCAGCCTGCAGGACCACTGGGACGTGCTGGAGGCGCACGAGCGGACCGGCACGCCCTATATGGTGCTGGAGAATGTCTGTTATCGGCGCGACGTGCTGGCGGTGCTGAACATGGTGCGCGCCGGACTGTTCGGCGAACTGGTGCACCTGCAGGGCGGCTATCAGCACGACCTGCGCGCGGTGAAGTTCAACAGCGGCGATCCGCAGAAGCCCTATGGCGGCGGGGTCGAGTTCGGGCCGAAGGGCTGGTCCGAGGCGCGCTGGCGCACCTGGCATTCGGTCAACCGCAACGGGGAGCTGTACCCGTCGCACGGCATCGGGCCGATCGCCAACTGGATCGACCTGAACCGGGGCAACCGGATGACGACGCTAACGGCCTACGCCTCCAAGGCGCGGGGGCTGCACGCCTATGTGGTGGACAACGGCGGAGCCGATCATCCGAACGCCAGGGTTCAGTTCAAGCTGGGCGACGTGGTGACGACCTCGATCGGCTGCGCCAACGGCGAGACCCTGCTGCTGCAGCACGACACCAATCTGCCGCGGCCCTATTCGCTGGGCTTCCGGGTGCAGGGGGTGAAGGGGCTCTGGATGGACCTGAACAAGTCAGTCCACATCGAGGGCCGCAGCCCCGAGCACCAATGGGAGGCGCAGGAGGCCTGGTTCGAGCAGTACGACCACCCGCTGTGGAAGACCCACGCGGACACGGCGGCCGGGTCGGGGCACGGCGGCATGGACTTCTTCGTCATCCACGCCTTCGTCGAGGCGTTGAAGGCCAAGGCCGCGATGCCGCTGGACATCTATGACGCCGTGAGCTGGAGCGCGATCACGCCCCTGTCGGAACAGTCGATCGCCGAGGGCAATCGCACGGTGGACTTCCCCGACTTCACGCGCGGGGCGTGGCGCGAACGAAAGCCGATCTTCGGCTTCGACGGAACGTATTGAGAGGCGTCTATTCCGTCTTCTTGCCCATCAGGGGCGACAGCAGGCTGTTGACCTCGTCCATCTGGCCGCGACCCTGGGCGGCGCGGTGCTCCAGTTCGTCGGCGCGGGCCTGGAGCTCACGGGCGCGGTCGCAGCGCGGGTCGCCTTCCGGCACGGCGGCCAGGTCGGGACGGCGGGCCTCCAGTTCGGCGATCAGCTCGTCTAAACGGGCCTGGTTCATGTTCTCGCCCTGTTCGAACAGGGCGATGGCTTCCTCCAGGGCGGCTTCAAAGGCGTCTTGATCGGGCATGGGCCTCATCCTCTTATGCTTACGCTTTCAATGAGCGGGGCCATGCGCCGGTTCCGCCTTGGCCGCCGATCACGCAGGGTTTACGAGACCGCCATGCGCACCCTTTTCGCCTCCGCCGCCCTGATGGTCCTGCTGGCCGCCTGCACCGTATCGACGGAAGGCGCGCCGGAGCGAACCGAGGTCGCGGGCGCCGTCTGCGACGTGCCGGACGACGTGCGCCCCGCCCGCCCCTATCGCATTCCGCAGGACGAGGTGGCGGCCGACGTGCCGGTCGCCTTCAACATGCTGGCGGTCAGCTGGTCGCCGCAGGCGTGCCGCAGCGGCAAGGACTACCCGGACGAGCGCTATCAGTGCGCCAGCAACCAGTTCGGCCTGACCCTGCACGGGCTGTGGCCCAACGGCGCTGACAACAAGCACCCGCGCTATTGCGCCGCCCCCGGTCCGGCCATCCCGGTCGAAACGGTGCGCGAGCATTTCTGCATGATCCCCTCGCCCAGCCTGCAACAGCACGAATGGGCGGCGCACGGCACCTGCGGCTGGGATAGCCCCGAGGCCTATTTCGCTCAGGCGGCCAAGATGTGGGACGGGCTGAACAAGCCGGATCTGGAGGCGATTCCCGCCCAGCGCCTGACCGCCGGAGCGATCCGCGACGCCTTCGTCGCCGCCAACCCGGGCTTCCCGCGCGAGGGGGTGTTCATCGCCACCACCGACGGCTGGTTCCGCGAGGCGCGGCTCTGCTACTCCAAGGACTATCGGCCGATGCGCTGCCCGCGCGGCCTGGGCGCGCCCGATCGCGAAAGGCTGAAACTGGCGCCGAAGGGCGTTCAGCAGGACGCGCAACAGGGCGTGCAAACGACCGGTTAACCAGAACGGGGTCAGGCTGCGGATCGCTGTTTCGTCCGAGGCCGTCATGTCGACCATGCTGACCCAGTCCCGCCGTCGTTCCAGCGACCATTTCCAGCCCGAGGACATGGAGCCGCAGGAGCAACGCCGCCTGCGCGGTCTGCTGGAGCAGATCGACTACGCCGCCTATGTCGCCAACCGTGAACTGATCGGCCACGCCCTCGCCAAGGTCGACGTCGGCGCCTTTCAGAAACTGGCCGTGCTGACGGCCCAGGCGCGGGCGCGCTGGGGCGCGGAGGCCGTGCGCCTGGCAGAATCCGGCGCCCCGGCCACCCCCGACCAGGTGGCCC
>NZ_DAMCNG010000279.1:1845-3039 GCF_032107865.1 Brevundimonas sp. | reverse complement strand
GCTGGCGTCAGGAGCCGTCGGCGTCCTCCGCCGCCGGGGCCGTGTTCGGCATCCTGGGTCTGGGCGCGATCGACATCCTGATCCTGCTGCCCATCGCCCTGCCCGTCTTCGGCACGGTGCTGTCCCTGCTGCTGGGCGGGGTCGGCGTCTTCATCGCCGGCGGCTTCGTCATGGTGGCGGGCGCCTTCATGGGTCTGCCGGGCGGGGCGCTGGCCGCCGCGCTGCTGGGCGTCGGCCTGATGGGGCTGGGCATCTTCATGGTCGGAACCATGGCCCTGCTGACCAAGTGGCTGATCGACGCCACCGTCTGGTACGCCCGCCTGCACTACCGCGTCGTCAAACCCGCCCTGGAACCCCAGGCCTAAAGCCCGAGAGAGGAGAACACAGTCATGATCCGCAATCTGCTCATCATCTCCGGCGCGGGCCTGATCCTGGCCATCGTCGGCATCGGCGGGGCCTTCGCCGTCGGGGGCCGCGACCTGGCCCGTCACGACTGGACCTGGGTCATCACCGACGACGAGGCCGGCGACAGCGGCTTCACCGTCGAGCGCGGCCAGGTCTCGCCCGACACGACCCGCACCATCGAATGGACGGGCGGCGACCGTCTGGCCATCAACATCCCCGCTGACGTCGTCTATGACCAGCAGGCTGACGCGCCGGGCGTCACCGTCTCGGGCGCGCAGAACGTGGTCGAGCGCGTGCGCTTCTCCAACGGCCGCCTGACCCTGGACGAAGCCCCGCGCGGCGACCGCAGCTATGTCCGCTGGACCCGCACCGGCATTCGCGGCTGGAGCGAGACCGACGCCCTGAAGATCATCATCAAGGCGCCCTCGGTGAAGACCTTCGACCTGTCCGGTCCGACCGAGCTGAAGATCCGCGGCTACGACCAGCCGTCGCTGGACCTGACGCTGACCGGCTCGTCCGACGTGCGGGTCCAGGGTCGAACCGACGCCGTGACGGTCGACGTGTCCGGCGCCGGCGACGCCCGCATGGACGAACTGATCGTCGATGACGCCAAGGTCCGCGTCAGCGGCTCGGGCGAGGTCCGCGTCGGCCCCAGCGGCAAGGCCGAGGTCGACGTCTCGGGCAGCGGCGAGGTCCGCCTGACCCGCCGCCCCGCCGAACTGCGCCAGTCGGTCAGCGGCTCGGGCGAGGTGTCGGAGGACTAGGAACCGCTCTCCCTCTCCCGGCGGG
>NZ_DAMCNG010000279.1:0-1835 GCF_032107865.1 Brevundimonas sp. | reverse complement strand
GAGAGGGCTTGAGCCTCCAAGAGCCGAAGGCGATTGGAACAGGCGAAAGGGTGAGGGGCTTGTCCCGTCCGTCGGCGCAAGCCGTCGCGCGAACCCATCAACCGCGAACCCTCACCCTTTCGCGCCAGAACGATCGCTACGCTCTCGTGCGCTCAAGCCCTCTCCCAACAGGAGAGGGTTTTTGCTGCCCCCGTGACGCCGCGCTCCTCAGCCCCTATCTAGCGTGCATGAGCACCGTCGCCTCCCCCTCCCCCATCCTCGACGCCGCAGGCGTAGCCCCGGACGAGGCCCTGTCGATCCTGCAGACCGCCCTGGCGGGCGCCGACGACGGGGAGTTGTTCCTCGAAAAGACCGAGAGCGAATCCCTGGTCTTCGACGACGGACGGCTGAAGGGCGCCTCCTACGATGCCGTCGAGGGCTTCGGCCTGCGCGTCGTGGCGGGCGAGACGGCCGGTTACGCCCACGCCAATGAAATCTCCGCCGCCGCCATCCGCCGCGCCGCCGACAGCGCTGCGCTCGCCAAACGCGGCTATGACGGAACGGCCGCCGAGGCGCCGCGCGACACCAACCAGCGCCTCTATGATCCGGTCGATCCGCTGCTGGCCCCGGCCTTCTCGGACAAGATCGCCCTGCTGGCCGAGATCGACGCCTGGGCCCGCGCCCGCGATCCGCGCGTGGTGCAGGTCTCGGCCTCCCTGGTCGGCGAACGGCGCGCCATCGACATCCTGCGCGGCGACGGGCGGCTGCTCAGCGACCTGCGCCCGCTGGTGCGGCTGAACGTCTCCGTCACCGTCGAGAAGGACGGCAGGCGCGAGAGCGCCTCGTCCGGCGCGGGCGGCCGCGCGGGCTTTGAAGAATGGGTCGCCCCAGAACGCTGGCAGGCCCAGGTGGACGAAGCCCTGCGTCAGGCCCTGGTCAATCTGGAGGCCGTCGACTGCCCGGCGGGCGAGATGGACGTGGTGCTGGGCGCGGGCTGGCCCGGCGTGCTGCTGCACGAAGCGGTCGGTCACGGTTTCGAGGGCGACTTCCACCGCAAGGGCTCGTCGGTGTTCAGCGGCATGATGGGCAAGCGCGTCGCCGCGCCGGGCGTGACGGTCGTGGACGACGGCTCCATCGCCGGGCGCCGCGGCTCCCTGTCGTTCGACGACGAGGGCACCCCGACCTCGCGCACCGTGTTGATCGAGGACGGCGTCATGGTCGGCCTGATGCACGACCGGCTGTCGGCGCGTCAGTTGGGGGCGAACGCCACCGGCAACGGACGGCGCCAGTCCTTCGCCCACACGCCCATGCCGCGCATGACCAACACCTTCATGGAAGGCGGCAGGGATTCGCAGGCCGACATGATCGCCTCGACCAAGCGCGGCCTCTACGCCGCCAACTTCGGCGGCGGTCAGGTGGACATCACCAACGGCAAGTTCGTCTTCCAGTGCACCGAGGCCTATCTGATTGAGGACGGCAAGATCACGGCGCCGGTGCGCGGCGCCACCCTGATCGGCGACGGCGCCACGGCCCTGACCCAGATCCAGATGATCGGCGACGACTTCGCCTTCGACCCCGGCGTCGGCACCTGCGGCAAGGCCGGGCAAGGCGTCCCCGTCGGCATCGGCCAGCCCAGCCTCAAGATCGGCGGGCTGACCGTGGGCGGCACGGCGGTCTAAGCAACCCACTCCCGGCGGGAGAGGGAAGTCGCCAACGCCTCCGCCGCGCGATCCAGATCGCTCTCGGCCCCGCCCCCCATCACGATCTCGCCCAGGTCGCGCCCGCCCGCCGACGCCCGGCGATAGGCCGGGTCGTAGTGGTCGCGCATCAGGGCCGTCGCCAGGGCGCGCAGGTCG
>NZ_DAMCNG010000278.1:2735-3043 GCF_032107865.1 Brevundimonas sp. | reverse complement strand
GCGTCCGGCGCGTCCGGTCCGCCCTCGGCCGTCACGGCGCCGATGGACAAGGTCGGATAGATGTCGAAGCCCGCCAGCCGCAAAGGCTGCTCCAGCGCCTCGCGCAGGCGCTCGCTGCCGCTGGCGCCGCTGCCGCCGCGCCGCACCAGAATGGCGAACTCGTCCTCGCCGATCCGGGCCGGGACGCAGTCCTCGGAAAAAGCCGCCGACAGGCGCGAACCCAGGGCCGACAGCACCAGATCGGCGCGTTCATGACCCAGGGCTTCGTTGAGGCGACGCAGCCGATCCAGATCGGCCACCACCATCTC
>NZ_DAMCNG010000278.1:0-2631 GCF_032107865.1 Brevundimonas sp. | reverse complement strand
GAAGGTGCGTCGGTCCAGCAGGCCCGTCAGCGTGTCGCGATCGGCGCCCGCGAACTTGGTTTCAAGTGCGACGATGCCCGCCGCGCGCAGGCCGTCCTCCAGCCAGACGCCACGCCACAGGCAGGTCTCGCAGCCGCGCATCCGCAGGCGCACGGCGATCTCCGTCCCCTCGGCCTGAGGCTTCAGCAGGCGGTCGGCCAGGGCGCGATCCTGAGGCATGGCCAGGGCGGTGAAGGCTGCGCCAGAGCACTGCGGCGCCAGCGGTCCCAGGCCCAGCGGCCGGGTGGCGCCGGTGAAGCGGATCTGATCTTCGGCCGGGGTCCAGATCCATAAGGCGGCGTCGGCCGCCGCAAGAGCTTCGATCGCCGTGGTCGGATCCCACGTCAGGGCTCTGGATCGTGTGCTCAAGACGGGTCCGATACTCTGACTGAATGGGCGACGCCGGCGGCGAACTCCAGATCGAGGACGCCGAACAACAGATGGTCTGCCCATCGGCCGTTAATTTTCAAATAAGCGCGGGCGAGGCCTTCCTGAGAAAAACCGGCCTTTTCCAATACGCGGCGCGAGGCGTGGTTAGTCGGCACGCAGGCGGCCTCGACCCGATGCAGCCCCAGGGCGGAGAAGGCATGGCCCAACATGAGCCGCACCGCCGCCGTGCCGACGCCCTGCCCCGCATAGGGACGGCCGACCCAGTAGCCCAGGGTGCCGGTCTCGGCCACGCCGCGCCGGATGTTGGACAGGGTGATGGCGCCCAGCAGCGCTTCATCGGCTTGATCGAACACGAACAGGGGCCAGGCCGTGCCCTGCTCCATTTCCCGCGCATAGACGCCCAGGCGACGGCGATAGGCGGCGCGGGTCAGGTCGTCCTCGGCCCAGGCCGGCTCCCACGGTTGCAGATAGTCGCGAGATTCCTCACGCAGGGAGGCCCACGCCACATAGTCCGCAGGGCGCGGCGGGCGCAGCAGAACCCCCTGCCCGTTCAGGACCGGTCCAGTCGCCTCGGCCATCCAATCGAACAGGGCCATGGATCAAATGATAGCGCGAAGCGATCTCGGCGTCAGCAGGCCGCGATCAGCCCGCCGCCATCCGCTGGCGGAAGGCGCGCCCCGCGCCGCCCGCCGCCTTGGGCCCCAGCACCGCCGTCGCCGACAGCCCCTGGCTCGTCATGGCCTGGCCCACCGCGCGCAGATCCTGCGCGGTCTGAGCCTCGATGCGGGCCGCGCTGTCCTCGGACGAGATGGGCCCCCCGAACACCAGGGTCTGGCCCGCCAGTCGGCCCGACCGGCTGGCCGGGCTTTCATCGGCCATCCACAGGCTGGCGTTCAGCACGGCCTTGGCCCGCGCCAGCTCCGCCTCCGTCGGTCCCTTTTCAGCCAGGTCGAGGACTTCGGCGGCGCACAGTTCGGCCAGCTCCAGCGAGCGCTCGGCCGCCGCCCCGGCGTAAACGCCCAGCACGCCCAGGTCGTCATAGGTCTCGTGATAGGCGTCGATGGCGTAGGCTAGGCCGCGATCCTCGCGCGCGCTCTGGAAGTGAATAGCCGCAGGGCGGGCTGGCGCGGATCGCGCACGCCCAGGCTGGGCAGTTGGAAAACCAGATTGGCCTGTTCGATCTTGCGCGCCAGCTTCGCCTCGCCGCCGGTGAAGACGGCGGGCGCCGTCGGCTCGTGCGGCGCGGCGACCGCCTGGCCGAACCAGGTCTCGGCCAGGGCCAGAAGCTCGTCCTCATCGACCGCGCCGGACACCGACACCACCATGTGATCGGGCGAGTAGAGACGCGCGCGCCAGTCCGCCACGGCCGCGCGGTCGGCGGGCGCCAGGCTGGCGATCGAACCCAGGATCGGCCGCCCCAGGGCCTGACCGGCGAAAGCCTGGGTCTGGGCCATCTCGAACACATGGTCGTCCGGCGTGTCGAAGGCCTCAGCGATCTCCTGGGCCACGACGTCCTTCTCGCGCTCGATCTCTTCGGGCGTCAGCGTCGGACGGAACACCAAGTCGGACAGCACCTGCATGGCCAGCGGCAGGCTGCCCTTCAGCGCGCGCACGTCGAAGCTGGTGCGTTCATAGCCAGTGGCGGCGTTGATCGAGCCGCCCTCAGCCTCGATGCGCTCGACGATCTCGCGCGCGCCCATGTCGCCCGCGCCCTTGAAGACCAGATGCTCCAGCAGATGCGACCAGCCGGAACGCGCTTCGTCCTCCATGCGGGCGCCGCCGTTGACGGCCACGGTCACGGCGATGGTGCGCAGGCCGGGCATCGGGTCGCACACGACGCGCACGCCGTTGGACAGGGTGTGAAGGCGAGCAGTCAGGTCAGCGATCCTTGGCGGGCGTGGGGCGATAGCGGCGCAGCAGCAGGGCCGCGTAGAAGACGACCAGGGTGATCGCCAGGCCGAACCAGGTCAAAGCGTAGCCCAGGTGGTTGTTGCTGAAGGCGGCGGGCGGCGACACCGGCCGCAACGTCGTCAATTCGGGATTGGCCGAGGTGGTCGCATAGACGGTGTAGGGCGATACCGCCCCCGTCACGCCCAGGGCCTGGGCCATCGCCGCCCGGTCGCGGCCGTAGAAGAGCTTGCCCGAGGGCGGCGGCGTCATGGCGTTGGGGCCCGGCGCCTGACGCACCACGCCCGCGACGAC
>NZ_DAMCNG010000277.1:0-3055 GCF_032107865.1 Brevundimonas sp. | reverse complement strand
CCCTGAGCCGTCACGGCCCCGCCCGCCAGGGCGACCGGCTTGACCGTGTCGAAAGCCGTCGTCAGGGCGGCGTCGAACGCCGCCTCGCCTTGCGCGCGCACCGCCGTAGGTGCAACGGCGGCCGCCGCGCCAACGGCCAGGACATGACGGCGATTGATCATTTTCGGCTCCTTTTGCGTTGCACCCTGAACGGCGAGGCTGGCGACGCCAGTGAATTCGCCGCAAGGTTCGCCGATCGCGACACAAGGACACGCCGATGGCCAAGGACGACTACGCCGACATCCTGGAAGCCCTGCAGATCCAGATGGTCGAGACCCAGGCCTGGGCCATCGAACAGGGACTGAAGGTCGTCATCGTCTTCGAGGGACGCGACGCCGCCGGCAAGGACGGGGCGATCAAGCGCATGACCGAATACATGGCCCCGCGGCAGACGCGCGTCGTCGCCCTGCCCAAGCCGACCGACCGCGAGACGACCCAGTGGTATTTCCAGCGCTACGCCGCCCATCTGCCGGCGGCGGGCGAAATCGTGATCTTCAACCGCTCCTGGTACAACCGGGCCGGGGTCGAGCCGGTCATGGGCTTCTGCACGCCCGAGCAGCATGAGCGCTTCCTGCACGAC
This sequence comes from Brevundimonas sp., assembly GCF_032107865.1. Taxonomy (GTDB): domain Bacteria; phylum Pseudomonadota; class Alphaproteobacteria; order Caulobacterales; family Caulobacteraceae; genus Brevundimonas. The sequence continues at coordinate 2,436 of NZ_DAMCNG010000277.1, read as the reverse complement.
GCCCCGCATTTCGAGCGGATGCTGACCCAGTCGGGCGTCATCCTGATCAAGCTGTGGCTGGACATCAGCCGCGACGAACAGGCCCGCCGCCTAGAGGAGCGCGTCGACCATCCGCTGAAGCGGTTCAAGGTCTCGTCCCTGGACGCCGAGGCCCAGGCCCGCTGGAGCGCCTATTCCGCCGCCCGCGACGAGATGCTGAAGCGCACCCATGTCGACTACGCCCCCTGGACCGTGGTGGCGACCGACAAGAAGAAGACGGCGCGGCTGAACATCCTGCGCCACGTCCTGCGCCGCCTGAACCGCCCCGGCCTGGAATGCCGCGAACCCGACCCGAACGTCGTCTTCCCCGGCGATGAGGCGCAAGGGCGGTTGGCGGAATAGACGGCCTCAACCGTCGCCGAACAGACGACGGTTCTTGGCGATGAAGGCGCGGATCGCCCCGACCAGCGGCCCGCCTTCGCGTCCCTTCAGATAGGCCCAGCCCGCGCTCGCCCCGATCAGGGCGCCGATGGCGTCGACGATCAGATCCCACATGGTGTCGACGAGGCCGGATTTCTGGGTGTTCAGGCCGAACAGCTGGTCGAGGGTGAACTCCCAGATCTCCCACAGGGCGCCGACCGTCACGGCGAAGCAGAAGGCGAAGAAGGCCACGGTGATCGGCGCCGCCGTCAGGCGCTCGCCGCGCACCAGCATGAGCATCAGCAGAGAGCCCACCAGGCCGAACCCGATCGCCGAGCCGCCGTGCAGCACCACGTCCCACCACCAGTAGCGTTCATAGAAATCCCCCACCTCGCCCAGAAACAGGGTGGCGCACAGGAAGGCGGCGATGGCGCTGACGAAGGCGGTCGGCAGGGCGACGCCGATCTTCTCGCCCAGCCACATGGGGACCAGCGACAGCAACAGGGTTCCCACGGCCACGAAGGTCACGCTGAAGGCGTCGGTCATGAAGCCGATGACCGCCGCTCCGATCAGGATGACCCAGGTCAGATAGAGGATGATCGGCGGGCGCCGGTCCTGGGGCTTGTGGTCCATACTGCGTCGCTCCTGCGCCATGCGTCGGCTCAGACTACGGCCTGACCGGCTTGGCCAGCAAGGCGGGGCGAGGATCGCGCTTCACGCCCAGCAACAGGCCCAGCGGCCCCAGACGGCGTGCGATCTCATAGGCGGCCCAACAACCGCCGAAGGTGACGGCGATCAGCAGCCCCGCCTCCAGCCCCTGCGGCAGGCCCAGCTTCGACAGGTGATAGGCCGCGACCACGGTGATCGTCTGGTGCACGATGTAGAAGCAGAAGACGCCGCCCGTCAGATAGCGCAGCCACCGCCCGCCACGGTTCAGGTAACGCGCGCCATAGCCCAACACGGCGGCGATGAAGGCCCATTGGTCGATGGCGTAGATCAGTCGCATGGCGGCCCTCAGCGCCTCAGGCGGGGTTCCGCTGTCGCGATAGGTCCAGGCGTAGACGGCCCATCCCGCCCAGGCGCACAGGGCCAGGATCAACGCCGGTCGCCGCAGCCACTCATAGGCCACCTTCAGCACCGCCGAACGCACGCTGAGGAAGCCGAACAGGAAGGCGCTGAACGAGACCGCATGGTTGTACCAGTCGTCGGTCAGGGCGTGGGTCGTCGGGAAGATGCGCGCCAGGGTCCAGCGCAGCAGAAACAGCCACAGCACCGGCCAGATCAGCAGGCCCCAGCCCTTCAAGGCCCGCTCCAGCCCCGACTGGATCGCGGGCAGCCAGCCGCGCCCGAACGCCAGCAGGCCCGCCAGCACGAGGCTGTAGACGAACAGATAGGCCACGAACCACATGTGGTTCCACGTCGGCGTGGTCAGGCAGCCGTCGGCGTCGCACCAGCCGCCGGACGCCGTGGCGTATTTCCCCCAGAAGTCGGCTAGCCAGGGCGAGTTCGCCGGATCGACCACGCCCAGCCCCTGCGCCGCCTCGATCACTTCGTAATAGGACTGCGGCGGCACGATCACGAACATGGCGAACAGCAGCGGCGGCAGCAGACGCCAGGTGCGCGACCCGGCGAAGCGGCGTGCGGCGCCCTTCCCTTCGCGCTGGAAGCCGTCGAACAGGAAACGGGTCGCGGCGCCCGAGACCAGAAACAGCAGGGTCAGCCGCCAAGGATTGGTCAACTGCATCACCGGCTCCAGCCACGCGACCGGCCGGGGGCTGTTCACATGCCAGTCCCAAGGCACGTAGAACATGCCGACGTGATAGAGGATCAGCAGCAGGAAGGCCCCGACCCGGATCCAATCCAGATCATGGCGGCGGGCGACTGCGAGGGGGCCAGTTGCGAGAGGGCTGGGTGCGAGGGGTTCTGACGACATGGGCGACCTGAAATGACGGAAACGACGCCATCCGCCGTGCCGCGCGCGGGGCGCGCCCGACAAGGCGCTGGGGCCGTTCGGTCAGATGCTGGGGCCGGATCGCG
>NZ_DAMCNG010000276.1:0-3056 GCF_032107865.1 Brevundimonas sp. | reverse complement strand
CGGCGCCATCGCCCTGCATGGCGCCGAGGCCGCCCTGGTCGACCCGTTGGAGCTTGAGGGCCGCCCTGTCCTGCTGGACCGGGCCCAGGACGCCGACGATGAGAGCCTGTTCCACCTGATCAACCTGACCCAGTCAGGCGGCGGCGCCCTGCTGCTGGTGTCGCGCGATCCGCCGGGAGCCTGGGCGACGGACCTGCCGGACCTGCGCTCGCGCCTGAACGCCATCCGCACCGTGGGGATCGAGGCGCCCGACGACGTGGTCTTCGCCGCCATGCTGCGTCGCGCCTTCGCCAGCCGGAACATCACCCCCGCCGACGAACTGATCGACTATCTGGTCCGCCGCATCGATCGCTCGGCCGACGCCGCCGAGGCCGTGGTCGACCGCCTGGACGCCCTGCACCGCCCGGTGACGCGCGTGCTGGCCCGTCAGGTGCTGGACGGGGAGTAGCCCTCCCCTTTCCCCGCTCACCCCGGCATCCGCAGGGATGAGCAAAATCGTGACGTCTCACCCACCGCGACACAATCGCGGTTGCAGCCGTCACAGGCGCAAGCGACAACGGAATCATGACTGATCTCGCGCCTATCGCCGTCGACACCACCGGCGAGGAAGTCCCTTCCTCGCGCGCCCCGCAGCTGGAGCTGTCCGAGGCGCTGATGGCCTCGCCCCAGCGGTTCATCAATCGCGAGCAGTCGTGGCTGGCCTTCAACGGCCGGGTGCTGGAAGAGGCCGCGAACGAGGGCCACCCCCTGCTGGAGCGGGTGCGTTTCCTATCCATCTCGGCCAACAATCTGGACGAGTTCTTCATGACCCGCGTCGCTGGCCTGAAGGGGCAGGTGCGTGAGCGGGTGCGCGTGGTCTCTCCCGACGGCCTGACCCCGGCCGAACAACTGGAACAGGTCAATGCGGCGGCCGGCGGCCTGATGGCCGAACAGCAGCGCCAGTGGCGCGGCCTGCGCAAGGAGATGGCCGCCGCCGGCATCGAGATCGTCGAGCGCGCCCGCATCACCAAGACCGAGCGCGAGCGGCTGGAGCCGGAGTTCCTGAACCAGCTGTTCGCCGTGCTGACGCCGATGGCCATCGACCCGGCGCACCCCTTCCCCTTCCTGCCGAACCTGGGCTTCTCGCTGGCGCTGAAGCTGCGGCGCAACAGCGACAACCGCGTCCTCTACGCCCTGGTGCCGGTGCCGACGCAGGTGCGGCGCTTCTGGGCGCTGGCGACGGACGGGCGCTCGACGCCGGGGCGGACGCGCTACGTCTCGCTGGAAAACCTGCTACTGCTGTTCATCGACCACATGTTTCCGGGCTGCGAGATCCTGGAAAAGGGCCTGTTCCGCCTGATCCGCGATTCCGACATCGAGATCGAGGAAGAGGCCGAAGATCTGGTCATGGAGTTCGAGGAGGCGCTGAAGCAACGCCGCATGGGCTCGGTCGTCCGCATCAAGATTCAGGCGGACATGCCCGACGACCTGCGCGACTTCATCATCGCCCAGCTTCACGCCCAGCCGCAGGACGTGGTGCTGGTCGACGGGATGCTGGGTCTGGCCCAGTTGTCCGAATTGATCCCCGGCGGCCACCCCGACCTGAAGTTCAAGGGCTATGAACCGCGCTACCCCGAGCGGGTGCGCGACAACGGCGGCGACATCTTCGCGGCCGTGCGCGAAAAGGACATGCTGATCCACCACCCGTTCGAGAGCTTCGACGTGGTGGTGCAGTTTCTGCGTCAGGCGGCGCGCGACCCGCACGTCATCGCCATCAAGCAGACGCTTTATCGCACCTCCAAGGACAGCCCCATCGTCGCCGCCCTGATCGAGGCGGCTGAGAACGGCAAGAACGTCACCGCCCTGGTCGAGCTGAAGGCGCGCTTTGACGAAGAGGCCAATCTGCGCTGGGCGCGCCAGATGGAGCGGGCGGGCGTCCACGTCGTCTTCGGCTTCGTGGAGTACAAGACCCACGCCAAGATGAGCGTCGTCGTCCGCCGCGAGGGCGACAGCCTTCGCACCTACTGCCACTTCGGCACCGGCAACTATCACCCGGTCACGGCCAAGATCTACACGGACCTGAGCCTGTTCACCTGCGACCAGGCGCTGGGCCGCGACGCCACTCGCGTGTTCAACTACATCACCGGCTACGCCGAGCCGGACGAGCTGGAAGCCCTGGTCGTCTCGCCGTTGAACATGAAGACCAGCCTGATCGAGATGATCGGCAAGGAGATGGCCGCCGCCGCCAAGGGCAAGCCCGCCGCCATCTGGGCCAAGATGAACGCCCTGGTCGATCCGGAGATCATCGACGCCCTTTATCGCGCCAGCCAGCAGGGCGTGCGCATCGAACTGGTCATCCGGGGCATCTGCTGCCTGCGTCCCGGCGTGACGGGCCTGTCGGAAAACATCCGGGTCAAGTCGATCGTCGGCCGCTTCCTGGAGCACAGCCGCATCGTCGCCTTCGCCAACGGCCACGACCTGCCCAGCAACCGGGCGCGGCTCTACATCTCCTCGGCCGACTGGATGCCGCGCAACCTGGACCGCCGGGTCGAGGTGATGACGCCGATCCTGAACGCCACCGTTCACGATCAGGTGCTGGATCAGATCATGGTCGCCAATCTGAAGGACGACGCCCAGAGCTGGGTTCTGGCCCCGGACGGCTCTTATCGGCGGGTGATCCCCAGCGGGTCGGAGCGGCCCTTCTCGGCGCATAAATACTTCATGACCAACCCCAGCCTGTCGGGGCGCGGCCGCAAGGTGAAGACCCTGCCCGGCGCCCTGTCCTATCCAGGCCTCAAGCCGCGGAAGCGCCGCTGATGAGCCCCGAGAACGAACACGAGTCGAAACAGATCGCCGTCATCGACATCGGCTCCAACTCGGTGCGCCTGGTGCTGTACCGGCTGGAAGGCCGGGCGGTCTGGACCATGTTCAACGAAAAGGTGCTGGCCGGGCTGGGCCGTGACCTGGCCGCCACCCGGCGCCTGTCCGAACCGGGCGTGGTCATGGCCATGACGGCGCTGCGCCGCTTCGCCGCCGTGATCGAGGGCGTCCAGCCGGATCAGGTGCTGGTCGCCGCC
>NZ_DAMCNG010000275.1:0-3080 GCF_032107865.1 Brevundimonas sp. | reverse complement strand
CAAGGGGGTCCCTATTGCACGCCGATAGGGGGTCCCTTTTAGACGCCGATTGACAGCGATGATCGCGCGTGTCCGCCGTATCGCCGTCAAACCGCCCGTCGCCGTCCATGTCGGCGGCGTAATCGCGCCCGACCTCGGCCAGATGGACCGTCCTGAACAGATCGCTGCGGCTGGCCTCGACCCCGACGCGATCAAGGCCCGCAACGTCGATCACCGCAATATAGAAGGCCTCGTCCGCCTTATACTCCAGCGAGCCATACAGCTTGCCGTCGGCCGGGTTAAACGCCAGGTCGCCAAGATGGCCAGTCCACCCGACCAGCGTCCCCGCCAGCCGCCCCTCAAGGTCATATTTGGCCAGCAGGTTGGTGAAGGAATAATAGATGAAGCCGCCTTCGAGATCGACGGCGACGCCCTGCACATGGCCGGCGTCCCACGTCCCGCCGTTGTGACGCAAAGGCAGCGGGACTGGGGGTTGTGGCTCTGCCGTCGAGGCCACAGACTGATCAGGCAGCCACGCGACTAGAGCCGCCATCACGAACGTCACGCCCGCCCGCTTCAATGGCGCAATACTGAAATACATCCCGGCCCCCTGCGACGGCCACGGGGTCTAGGGTGGGTTCATGATCGCTCGCTCACGCTTCGGCTACATTCGCGCCAAGTTTGGATGACGATAGCTTTGCGATTACGCCGCGGACGGATAAGCGCCAAGTGTGGACGGCTCCCCTTTGGCAAGGGTTATCTGACGTTCTGCTGAGCCTGGTCGCTGCGGCCATGTGTTCGACTTGTTGGTGCGGCATGACCGCTGGCCATAATGCCTTCCGCGAAGCCGGATGCCGCCCAAAAGCACGCGCTCGAGGCGCTCTGGCGCAAGTGGGGTTTTCCCGCCTTCCGGTATCGACCGGCTGTCGCATTACATCCTGTCCGCCCTTCCCAAGTTCTTTGGCCTCGGCGCTGAGCCTCGACCTGTCTGTATGCCGCCAGCGGCTCCCCCCTAAATTCACTTCAGCAGGAAGCGGACACGCTTAAGGTCCGCTTCGAGTCATGAGCGGCCGCCAACGACCTGCGCAGGTCTTAGCTTGTTTTGCGCAGGTTTTAACTTGTCTCGACATGAGCATGGCGACCCCGGAGGGACTCCAACCCCCGACCTCGGCTTTAGGAAAGCCTTGCTCTATGCAGCTGAGCTACGGGGCCACGGCGTCACTGCCTAAAGGAGGTTGCGGCGTCAGGGAAGCCCCTGCGGTTTCCCTTCGCGCTGCGGGTCGCTCACGACGGCTCCGCCTTGTGGTTAAAGGCCGTTAAGCTACAATCCCTAGTATGGAACAAAGCCTGAATCGGCCGACGTCGCCGATTCGGTCATGATTCGTTTCGCCCGTGTTCCAGAGGGCGGTAAGGTTCCGCTTACCATTTCTCTTTCGCCGACATCCCGACCGTCGCGCCGCTTGTGAAAGTCGGCGGGGTTCGCCACCTTGGGACGGTCATGAGCGACCGTTCCGCAGGCATGGCCCCGTCGCGCGTCACGGCGATCCTGGGGCCCACCAACACCGGCAAGACCCACCTGGCGGTCGAGCGGATGCTGGGTCATGGCTCAGGCATGATCGGCCTGCCGCTGCGCCTGCTGGCGCGCGAGATCTATGAGCGGATCGTCAAGCGGCGCGGGGCGGCCTCGGTCGCCCTGATCACCGGCGAGGAGAAGATCGTCCCGCCGCGTCCCGCCTATTTCGTCTGCACGGTCGAGGCCATGCCGCTGGAGCGGTCGGTCGATTTTCTGGCGGTGGACGAGATCCAGCTGGTCGCCGATCCCGAGCGCGGTCACGTCTTCACCCAGCGGCTGCTGCACGCGCGCGGCCGGTTCGAAACCATGTTCCTGGGCGCCGGGACGATGGCGCCGTTGATGCGGTCGCTTGTTCCGGATGCGGAGATCGTCACCCGCGACCGGCTGTCGACGCTGTCTTACGCCGGGTCGAAGAAGCTGACCCGCCTGCCCCGGCGTAGCGCCGTCGTCGCCTTCTCGACCGAGCAGGTCTACGCCATCGCCGAACTGTTGCGCCGTCAGAGGGGCGGGGCGGCGGTGGTCATGGGCAGCCTCAGCCCGCGCACCCGCAACGCCCAGGTCGAGCTGTTCCAGTCGGGCGAGGTCGATTTTCTGGTCGCCACCGACGCCATCGGCATGGGGCTGAACATGGACGTGGACCATGTGGCCTTCGCCGGTCTGAGGAAGTTCGACGGGCGACGCACGCGCTGGCTGCACGCCGCCGAGATCGGTCAGATCGCCGGGCGGGCGGGGCGGCACCTGCGCGACGGCACCTTCGGCGTCACCGGCGAGGCGGAAGAGCTGGATGAGGATCTGGTCGAACAGGTCGTCGAGCACCGCTTCGATCCGGTCGAGGCCGCCGAATGGCGCAGCGGGCGGCTGGACTTCGACACCCTGCCCGACCTGCTCCGGTCGCTGACGGTGACGCCGGATCGGCATGGGCTGCGGCTGACGGCGCAGGCGCTGGATGAGACGCTGCTGCGGCGCTTTGCGGCCGATGAGGACGTCAGGAAGATCGCCCGCTCGCGCGGCGCCCTGATGCGGCTGTGGGAGGCGTGCCAGTTGCCGGACTTCCAGAAGACGACGCTGGACGAACACGCCCGCCTGTCGAAGGAGATCTTCACCGCCCTGACCAGCCAAGGTCCTCACGGGAGGGGCGGCCGCCTGACCGAGGACTGGGCGGCGCCGCGCTTCAACGATCTGGATCGCGACGACGGCCAGATCGACCAGCTTTCGGCGCGGCTGTCGGGGGTGCGGACCCTCAGCTACATCGCCAACCGGCCCGACTGGATGGCGGGGGCGCAGGAATGGCGCGACCGGACCAAGGCGCTGGAGGAACGGCTCAGCGACGTGCTGCACGAACGGCTGACGGCGCGGTTCGTAGACCGTCGCACGGCGGCGCTGATGCGGGCGCTGAACGTGCGGTCCGACGTGCTGGCGGGCGTGGCCGACGACGGCGAGGTCACGGTAGAGGGCGAGGTCGTCGGCCATCTGGACGGCGTCTGCTTCACCGTCGACGCGGGCGGATCGGCGCTGGCCGACCGGGCGC
>NZ_DAMCNG010000274.1:0-3172 GCF_032107865.1 Brevundimonas sp. | reverse complement strand
CGTGACCGGCGACGGCATGCGCCCGCGCGACGTGACCGGCTTCACCCGCGCCCAGATCGTGGCGGACGTGCTGGAGCATCTGCAAAGGTGGCGGCTGGCGGCATAGGACGCGCGACGCCCCTTGGCCCGACGGACGGGCGGCGCTAGCGTCGCCGTTCAGTCTTCGGGAGCGTCCTTGATGTCCATCCGCCTGTCGCGCCGCGCCGCGCTGATTTCCTCCGCCGTCGCCGCTACGGGCGCGGCCCTGCCCGCGACCGGCTGGGCCCAGACCAGCGCCGATACGCGCTCCGACGACGAGATCGCCGCCGCCGCCGACGCCTGGGTGCAGCGCTGCATGGCCGCCTGGCCCGAGCAGCCCGCCGTGTCTCTCGCTCTGGTCCGCGACGGCAAGACGGTGCTGGCCAAGGGCTACGGCGTGCGCCGTCAGGGCAAGGCCGAGCCCGCCGACGAACACACCCTGTTCGCCATCGCCTCCAACTCCAAGAACGTCACCGCCGCCTGCCTGGCCATCCTGGTCGATGAGGGCAAGGTGAAGTGGGACGAGCCGATCCGCACCTATCTGCCGGGCTTCACCCTGTCGGACCCGTTGGTGAGCCAGCAGATCACCGTGCGCGATACGCTGAGCCACCGCGCCGGTTTCGGCCTGGGCGCCGGCGACCTGCTGTTCTGGCCCAACAGCGACCGCACGCGCGCGCAGGTGCTGGCCCAGGCCGCCTTCGTGCCGATCGAGGACGGCTTCCGAGAGGACTACCACTACTGCAACCTGATGTTCGTGGTCGCGGGCGCGGTGATCGAGAAAGTGTCCGGCCTGTCGTGGGAGGACTTCGTCCAGACCCGCATCTTCGACCGCGTGGGCATGAGCGAGAGCGTGCCCCTGGCGCGTCTGGCCGATCCGAAGAAAAGCGCCCTGCCGCACGGCCGCGTCGGCCCGCCGCTGCGCTATCAAGGGGCGATGACCCAGATCGCCGAGTCGATCGTCGAGGTCTGGAACTGGGATTCGGCGGCGGCGGCGGGCGGCATCTGCGCCAGCGCCCACGACTGGGCCAAGTGGATCGCCGTGCGCCTGAACGACGGCAAGCTGGCCGACGGCTCGCGCCTGTTCTCCGAAGCCGCCGCGCGCGAGATGTACAAGCCGAACATCGTGGTGTCCTCGTCCAACGGGCCGACGGCCGCTCTGCCGAACCGGGCGGTGGCCTCGACCTACGCCATGGGTCTGCAGGTGCAGGACTATCGCGGCGAGCGGCTGGCGACCCACGGCGGCGGCTCGCCCGGCGGCATCTCAGCCACGGTGCTGATCCCCGGCCGCAAGATCGGCTTCTCGGTCTTCACCAACGCGGAGGAGAGCTTCCTCTTACGCGCCCTGCGCTCGGGCCTGTCAGACATCGCCATGAACAAGGTCGACGTCGACTGGATCGCCGATTCCAAGCGGATCGAGGCCGAAGGAACCGAAAAGTCGCTGAAGGCCGCCGTCGAGATCGACGCCAAACAGGCGGCGGGCGCGGCGCCGTCCCTGCCGCTGGAGGCCTACGCCGGAACCTGGCGCGATCCCTGGTACGGCGACATCGTCATCGAGCCGAAGACCGAGGGGCGCGGCCGCAACCGCAAGTCCGGCCTGTGGCTGCGCTTCACCCACACCCCAGCGCTGCAAGGCTGGCTGGAGCCCTATGACGGCGAGACCTTCCGCACCCGCCTCCCCGACAAGCGCGAGGAGGACGCCTTCATCACCTTCAGCATCGCCACGGCCAAGCCCGCGACCGCCACGGTCAAGGGCGTCTCGCCCGACATCGACTTCAGCTACGACTATCAGGATCTGCGGCTAACGCGGGTCTGAGCACAAATGCCCTTCTCCCCTTGCGGGAGAAGGTGTCATGCGGAGCATGACGGATGAGGGGTGACGGCAGCGCCGCTTGACAGCTCAGGCGGCGCCTCTGTTGTTCTTCCCGAACCGGCAGCTCTGACACCCCTCATCCGAGCGCCTCCGGCGCCCACCTTCTCCTGCAAGGGGAGAAGGGGCAGGTCACTGCGCCGGACGTTGGCCCGCCTCCAGGATCGGCATCCCCGCCTCGGTGGGGATGTAGATGGTCTGGCGGCCTTCCTTGCCGGCCGTTTCCTGCAGCATGTTGATGTAGGACCAGCGCAGATAGGCCTCGGGGCCGCCCAGGGCCTCGGCCATGATCCGGTTGGCCTCGTTGGCGCCCTTGGCGCGCTCGATCTCGGCGGCGGCGGTCAGCTTGGCCGAGTCCAGGGCGGCCTGGGCCTCCAGCACGCGGATGCGGCGGTTCTGCACCGCCTCTTCATAGGCCGCCTTGCCCGCCATCTGCTTGGAATAGACGTTGTAGGTGGGGAAGCCGATCAGGACGACCGCCAGCACGACGGCGATGGCGATGATGGATCCGAGCGTGAGGCCGACGCCGCGCATGCGGGTGCTCCGAGGTTGAAAGCGATGAGGCGCTCAAGGTGGCGGGCGCGGCCCCGCCCGGTCAAGCTGCGATCAGCGCGTCAGCTCCAGAATGTCGAGCTTGGATTCCTGCTTGGGGAAGGGAATGACCAGGCGCCAGCGCTGCGGTCCGATGCGTTCGAACACCCCCAACTGGTCGCGCTCGGCCTTGGCGCCATAGGCGGGGAAGCCGCTCTCGTCGCCCCAGGCCTGCGCGCCGACATAGACCAGGCGCCGGTCGGTGTCGGGATAGAGCAGGCCGCGCGTGCGCTGGCTGCCCGTCGTCTTTTCGAGGATCAGGTCGCCGCCGGGCGTCAGTTCGACGCGACAACGGAAAGCCGGATAGGCGACGTAGGCCAGGCCTTGAGCCCGGCCCGCCCCTGCGTCGCGCGCGCCCATCTTGATGGTGCGGCAGCGGTAGTCGCCCGGCGGGGGCTGCAAACGGCCGGCCTGTCCGGCGTTGGGATCGACCAGGACGCCGAGGGATTCGACCTCGTCAGCGAAGCCGCGCGCCTCGGCTTCGGCGCGGGCCAGGCTCCAGGCCTGGTCGAGACGGCCCAGCAGGCTGGCGTCAGCAGGCGTAGCGACCGTACGCCAGTCATCGCCTCCGCCTTGCTCGCCGGGGGACGGAGACGGGGCCGCAGCCTCAGGCGCGGGCGAGACGGCTTCGGGCGCCGCCTCGGCAGGCGCGTCGGGCGAAGAAGCGGACGGCCGGTCCGGCGCGGCGGGGCGGTC
>NZ_DAMCNG010000273.1:0-3185 GCF_032107865.1 Brevundimonas sp. | reverse complement strand
GACCCCGCTTCCGTGGTGCTGACGGCGGTGTCCAAGACGCAGGGCGACGCCGCCCTCGACGCCGCGCTGGCGACCGGTCAGCGGGTGTTCGGCGAGAACCGGGTGCAGGAGGCCAAGGCTCACTGGGACGAGCGCCGCACCGCCCTGCCGGATCTGGAGCTGCGCCTGATCGGCCCCCTGCAGACCAATAAGGCGCAAGACGCGGTCGAGTTGTTCGATGTCATCGAGACCCTGGATCGCGAACGCCTCGCCGTCGCCCTGGCGGCCGCCGCGCGCAAGACGGGGCGTCGTCCCCGCGTGCTAATTCAGGTCAATACGGGCGCCGAGCCGCAGAAGGCGGGCGTCCTGCCGCACGACGCCGACGCCCTGATCGCCGCCGCGCGCGACGCCCACGGCCTGACGGTCGAGGGGCTGATGTGCATTCCCCCGGCCGATGAAGACCCCGCGCCGCACTTCGCCTTGCTGGCCGCGGTCGCCGCCCGCAACGGCTTGAGCGTCCTGTCGATGGGCATGAGCGGCGACTATCTGACGGCGATCAGGGCGGGCGCGACCCATGTTCGGGTGGGTTCGGCCCTGTTCGGGGAACGAAATATGGTCCCTGCGGCCTCTTAGGACGCAATATCGCGTTTGGCGCCCTTGGCGTCGGGCCCAAGCCTCGCCATTCTAAAGAGACCATGCGCACGCCCAAGACCATTCTGATCATCGATGACGACAACGACCTGCGCGAGGCCTTGGCCGAGCAGTTGGCGCTTCACGAGGAATTTCGCCCGGCCCAGGCCGCGACGGCGACCGACGGCGTGCGCCAGGCCAAGGAGGCGCGGGCCGACCTGATCCTGCTCGACGTCGACCTGCCCGACATGGACGGCCGCGAGGCCTGTCGCCTGATCCGCAAGGCGGGCGTGTCCACCCCGGTCATCATGCTGACGGCGCAGTCGTCGGATTCGGACGCCATCCTCGGCCTCGACTCCGGCGCCAACGACTATGTCACCAAGCCCTTCCGCTTCGCGGTCCTGCTGGCGCGCATCCGCGCCCACTTGCGCAGCCACGAACAGTCCGAGGACGCCGTCTTCCAGGTCGGCCCCTATGAGTTCCGCCCGGCTTCCAAGCTGATGGTCGACGACAAGGGCAAGAAGGTCCGGCTGACCGAGAAGGAAACCAACATCCTCAAGTACCTCTATCGCGCCGGGGCCAAGCCGGTGTCGCGCGAAGAGCTGCTGACCGAGGTCTGGGGCTACAACGCTGGGGTCACCACCCACACCCTGGAAACCCACATCTATCGCCTGCGTCAGAAGATCGAGGTCGAGCCGGGCCAGGCCCGTCTGCTGCTGACCGACGCCGGCGGCTACCGCCTCCAGCCCTGACATCCAGATGAGCGAGCGTCGCCCGACCCCGCCGCTGGTGGCGCTTCGGGCGTTCGACGCAGCCGCCCGCCTCGGCAGCTTCCGCGAGGCGGCCGAGGAGCTGGGCGTCACCCCCGGCGCCGTCAGCCGCCATGTGAAGGCGCTGGAGATGCGGCTGGGCCTGCGCCTGTTCGACCGTTTCAACCGCTCGGTGCGCCTGACCGCCGACGGCAAGCGTCTGGCCCAGGGCGTGGCCGACGCCTTCGAGCGGCTGGAAAGCGCGCTGGAGGCCGTGCGGCCCGGCCGTTCGCGCCAGTTGCGGATCACCGCCCTGCCGTCGCTGGCCAGCAAATGGCTGTCGCCGCGCCTGCATCGTTTCAGCGAGGAAAACCCGGATCTCGACCTGATCGTCTTCGCCGAGGACCGCATCGCCGACCTGTCGAACGGCGAGGCAGACGTGGCCCTGCGCTATGGCGAAGGCCCCTATCCGGGGCAGGTGGCGCGACGGCTGGTCAATGAGCGGCTGATCCCGGTCTGCGCGCCGTCCTTCGCCGCCGCGCGGCGGTTGAACCATCCGTCCGACCTGTTGGACGTGGTCCTGATCCATGAGACCTGGCACGACATGCCCTACGCCGACCGCATGGGATGGAAGGCCTGGTTCGAGAGCGCCGGTGTCGACGATCCTCGGGTCCAGAACCTGCGCGGCCCCCATTTCAGCCACAGCCATCTGGCGCTGGAGGCGGCCCTGTCGGGACGCGGCGTGGCCCTGACCTCGGCGCCCCTGGCGGCGGATGACCTGCGCGAGGGGCGGCTGATCCAGCCGGTCGATCACGCCCTGACCAACGACCTGGCCTATTGGGCGGTGGTGCTGCCGGAACGGGCGGACGAACCCAAGCTGCGGCGCTTCCTCAACTGGATCGTGGCCGAATCGCGGCTGGATGAAGACGCGGATACGGTTCGGGTGACTTGAGGTCACTTGATACGGCCTAACCGTGGTTTGTTCCCGGCGACCGCGCCGCCTATCTTGAGACCGTTCGGAACTCCCCCGCCGAAAGGAACCAAGTCATGAAACTCGTGCATCCCCGCGCTTCGAGCTTCTCGTTCGAAGGCATCGTCGTCTTCACCGGCAGCGTCACCCTGATCCTGCTGGGCGTGCTGGCCGGCGCCAAGCTGCTGGGCGCAGCCTGAGCTTAAGTCAACGCGGGCGCCATTCGCTGAGAAGGGCGCCCGTGGCCCCATCTTCGAAAGCCAGCCGGTCCAGCCGCAGCGCGGCGACGCAGACCGGACGGCTTTCGGCGTCTTCCTGGACGCAATGGACGGCCTTGCCGTCCGCGAAGGCGGTCAGCCGACCTTCCAGACGCAGGGCATAGCCGCCCGGCGCTGGCGTCGGCGCGACGCCCTTTTCTCCCCGAATGACATGGACATAGGCCTGGCCCTGACGACGGCCCAGGCGCGAGCCGCCCGTCTCGAACACGGCGGCCAGCCCTGCGCTGCGTTCCGGCTGGACGATTGGCGGCGCCGCGACCTCGTCAACGGCCTTGGCCTCAGCCGTCTTGTCCTCGGCGGGCGTCTTGATCGCCGCTTGAGCCGGCGAAGGCGCGAGAGCAGGGGCGGGGGCGGCCAGAGCCGCTGACACCGGACAGGCGTCCAGGCCGCTCCATGGCCGGGCGATCCAGAAACCTTCGACCGCCTCCCACTTGTCGACGGCCCCTTCGCGGGTGGCGGGGACCAGGGCCGACGCGCCCAGGTCTTCCGGCGTGACCGTCAGGGTCAGGCTTCCGTCGGCATTGCGGACAAGGCGGGGCAGGCCGCCGGACTCGGCGGCGTCGGTCGCTCCGCCGCCGC
>NZ_DAMCNG010000272.1:0-3186 GCF_032107865.1 Brevundimonas sp. | reverse complement strand
CGCCACCTGGCGCTGCGAAGGCGACGCCTGCACCGCCACCGGCGGCTCCAACCAGCCCGCGACGCGCGCCTGCCGTCGCACGGTCGCCAAGATCGGCCCGGTGACCAGCTTCTCCTACAAGGGCCAGGCCCTGAGCGCAGAAGAGATCGCCGCCTGCAACGCGGTCTGATCCAAATTCAGTCCTGAATCAAAAAAGGCCGCCTTCGTGACGAAGGCGGCCTTTCTTGTATCCGTTGGGCGAACCGTCAGGCGGTTTCGCCCTTCAGACGCTGGATCATGCGTTCGCGCCCGATCAGCGGGATCATGGCCGCCATGTCCGGTCCGTGCGCCTGGCCCGTCAGGATCAGGCGAAGCGGCATGAACAGACCCTTGCCCTTGGCGCCGGTCTTGTCCTTCACCGTCGAGGTCCAGGCCGACCAGGCGTCGGCGTCAATGGTTTCGGGCAGCAGTTCCAGAGCCGCAGCGGCGAAGGCGGCGTCTTCGATCACCGGCGTCACCGGCCCCGTAACGATCTTCGCCATCTCAACAACATCGGCGAACTTGCTGAGGTTGCCCTTCACCGTGTTCCAGAAGGTTTCGCCCAGGTCGACGCCCAGAGCTTCGAGACGCGGTCGGGCGGCGGCATAGTCGATCCCGTGCACCGCCTGGGCGTTCAGGCGATCCAGATCAGCCGTGTCGTAGCGAGCCGGCGAACGGCCCATCTTGGAGAAGGCGAAGGCGTCGCCCAGTTCCTGCAGCGAGGCGGCGACCTCCAGATTGTCCGAAGTGCCGATCTTGCCGAGGTGGCTGGTGATGGCGATCGGCTCATAGCCGTCGGCGCGCATGTCCATGATAGCCAGCGAGCCCAGGCGCTTGGACAGGGCCGTGCCGTCGGCGCCGACCAGCAGCGGCATGTGGGCGAAACCGGGCATCTTGGCGCCGAGCGCCTCGAAGATCTCGATCTGGGCGCCGGTGTTGGTGACGTGGTCCTCACCCCGGATGATGTGGGTGATCTCCATGTCGATGTCGTCGACGACCGACGGTAGCGTATAGAGGAACAGACCGTCCTCGCGGATCAGCACCGGGTCGGACATGGAGGCGGTGTCCACCTCGGCGTGACCGCGCGCCAGATCTTCCCAGGCGACGCGCTTGCCTTCCAGCTTGAAGCGCCAGTGCGGGCGACGGCCCTCGGCCTCCAGCGCGGCCTTTTCGGCATCGGTCAGCGACAGGGCGGCGCGATCGTAGATGGGCGGCAGGCCGCGCGACAGTTGTACCTTGCGGCGGCGATCCAGTTCATCGGCCGTTTCGTAGCAGGGGTAGAGGCGGCCATCGGCCTTCAGCCGGGCGGCGGCCTCCTCATAGCGGTCGAACCGCTTGGACTGGTTGTAGCGTTCGTCCCAGGTCAGGCCGAGCCACTTCAGATCGATCTCGATGTTGTCTTCCGACTCCTGCGTCGAGCGGACCAGGTCGGTGTCGTCGATGCGCAGCACGAAGGAGCCGCCCTGCCCCTTGGCGAACAGCCAGTTCACCAGAGCCGTGCGGACATTGCCGACGTGCAGCTTACCCGTGGGAGACGGAGCGAAACGAACCTTGACGGACATAAGGATCCTGCGAGCCTGAAAGCGAAGGCGGCCGGGCGGCCCGCCGCGAACCATGATGATCCGGGCAGAGCGTCCAGTCTCTGAAAACGTCGAAAAGGCGCCACACCCGCGCGGGCGTGACGCCGTTCCGACTGGGGTCTAGGTCGATCACGGCCCCCTCGAAGTCAAGAGAGGGGCGTGCGGAAACCTGATCAGGACTGAGCCGGCTTCTGATCGAGGATTTCGATCAGCGACCAGCGCACCGACGAGGCGTCCGCCGGCGGATTGGCGACCGGCGTGCCGCGAACGCGCAGACGGTATTCCACGCCCGGCTGATGCTCGAAGCCTTCATAGCCGAAGTAGTGCAGTTCCCACGGCTGGCTCTCGGTCTCGCGCACTTGAAGGCAAGAGGTCTTCATCACCCCCGCCGTGCAGGGCTGGGTCTGCCCCGCGACATAGACCACCTTTTCCACGACGCCGGTCGCAGTCAGCGGCGCAGTATCGGTTCCGGGCGTCTGGGCGCAGGCGCCGACGGCCAGCAAGGCCAAGACTGAGAAAGAGACGAAGACGCGGGTCATGAACGATCCTTGCGAAGTTGAGGGGTGACGACGACAGATCATCACCGCCACCGACCACATCGCAGCGCAACATGGCTCAAACTTGGAGCAAACCCGAACATTTCGTCATTTGACGAAGGTTTGCATCTCTCAATCGTCGCGGTGGACCCGTTCGCGGCGCTCATGCCGTTCCTGAGCCTCGACAGACAGCGTAGCTGTCGGACGGGCCTCCAGACGGCCCAGGCCGATCGGCTCGCCGGTATCCTCGCAATAGCCGTAAGAGCCGTCCTCGATCCGGCGCAGCGCGTCGTCGATCTTGGAGATCAACTTGCGTTGCCGGTCGCGCGTCCGAAGCTCCAGCGCGCGATCGGATTCCGACGAGGCCCGGTCCACCAAGTCTGGATGGTTCTCGGTCTCGGCTTTCAGATTGGTGACGGTGCCCTTCGACTCGCGAAGAATGTCGTCTTTCCAGGACAAGAGCTTGGTCTTGAAATAGGCGACCTGCCGTTCGTTCATGAACGGCTCGTCGTCATTCGGCCGATACACGGCCGAGTCCCCGGACACTACAGAGGCTAATGCGGTCATCGCACTCACACTCATTCCCTAATCGCGCCCCCCTGCGGCGCATGGGCCGTATAGGCAAGCGCAAGAGTCGCGGCAATGGCGTTCGCGAGTCCGTGATATGGCTAAGCTGCGCTTACGCAGGGTGAGTGTGGCGAATTATCCTCACAAAGCCCCGGAAATCCAGGGTTCAACCGAAGTTTCAACGTCTTCAGAAGCGCGACCGGGTCATTTCCGCTTTTGCCAATTCAACCGAAGCGCGCAGGTCGATCTGGTCCAGCACAGCTTTCAGGCCCGGCTCAGCGTCCTCATCGCGTTCTTCGCGCAGATCGCGGGCCAGACGCCCCAGAGCCGCCGCCCCGTCCTGACCGCCCAACAGCGCCAGCTTCAGCTCGTCCAGTCGATCCAGCAGGCCCGAGCCCCGGCGAATGGCGCGACGGCGGCGCTCCGTCGGGTCTTCCACGCCCTGCAACGCCATCAGAGCCGCAGCGCTCGCGACGCCTGACGCG
>NZ_DAMCNG010000271.1:0-3189 GCF_032107865.1 Brevundimonas sp. | reverse complement strand
GCGCGCCGTGGTCCGCGCCGGACCGCGCGTCGCCGCCGTCGCCGCCCTGTCGGCCCTGCTGATCGGGCTGCTGGCGCTGGCGGTGATCGCCTTCCTGCCGCTGGGCTGAAGTCTGGCGGCGGCGGCCGGCTGAACGCGATTACGCACTGGACTGGCGTTTTGGCCCGCATCCCTGTAAGAGGCGCCCCGAACCCTTCCCTTCTCTGCAACCTTCTTGCAGCGGCGCGGCCCATCCGTGACCGAACACAGTCCGCCCGAGCCCGAAATGAACCTGCGCAACATCGCCATCATCGCCCACGTCGACCATGGCAAGACGACCATGGTTGACGCCCTCCTCGCCCAGTCGGGCCTGTTCCGCGCCAATGAGGCGACCACGGAACGCGCCATGGACTCCAACGACCAGGAGCGCGAGCGCGGCATCACCATTCTGGCCAAATGCACCTCGGTGCTGTGGAACGGCAAGGCGGGCGAGACCCGCATCAACATCATCGACACCCCCGGCCACGCCGACTTCGGCGGCGAGGTCGAGCGCATCCTGGGCATGGTGGACGGCTGCGTCCTGCTGGTCGACGCCGAAGAAGGCGTCATGCCGCAGACCAAGTTCGTGCTGACCAAGGCCCTGCGCATGGGCCTGCGTCCCATCCTGTGCATCAACAAGGTCGACCGCGCCCACGCCGATCCGGACCGCGTCCTGAACGAGACCTTCGACCTGTTCGCCGCCCTGGGCGCGACGGACGAGCAGCTGGACTTCCCGGTCATCTACGCCTCGGGCCGTTCGGGCTGGGCGACGCTGGACCTGGCCCAGCCGAGCGAGAACCTGCACCCGCTGTACGACCTGATCGTCGACCACGTTCCGGCCCCGGCCGCCCAGGCCCGCGTCAACGAACCGTTCCAGATCCTGAACGTGCTGATCGAAAGCGATCCCTTCCTGGGCCGCCTGCTGACCGGCCGCATCCACTCGGGCAAGGCGGTTCCGGGCATGGCCATCAAGGCCCTGTCGCGCGACGGCAAGACCATCGAGCAAGGCCGCATCACCAAGGTGCTGGCTTTCCGCGGCCTGAAGCGCCAGCCGATCGACGACGGCGTCGAGGCGGGCGACATCGTCGCCATCGCCGGCATGTCGAAAGCCACCGTGGCCGACACCCTGTGCGCTCTGGAAGTGACCGAGGCCCTGCCGTCGCTGCCGATCGACCCGCCGACCATCTCCATGACCGTGGGCGTCAACGACAGCCCGCTGGCTGGTCGTGAAGGCGACAAGGTCCAGTCGCGCGTCATCCGCGACCGCCTGCTGAAGGAAGCCGAAGCCAACGTCGCCATCCGCATCACCCAGACGCCGGGCTCGGACGCCTATGAAGTCGCCGGCCGCGGCGAACTGCAACTGGGCGTGCTGATCGAGAACATGCGCCGCGAAGGTTTCGAGCTGTCGATCTCGCGTCCCCGCGTGGTCTATCAGACCGACGAGAACGGCCAGAAGCTGGAGCCGATCGAAGACGTCATGATCGACGTGGACGAGGAATTCTCGGGCGTCGTCATCGAGAAGCTGTCGGCCCGCAAGGCTGAAATGACCGACATGGGCCCGTCGGGCGCCGGCAAGACCCGCATCCAGCTGAAGTGCCCGTCGCGCTCGCTGATCGGCTATCAGGGCGAGTTCCTGACCGACACGCGCGGCTCGGGCGTGCTGAACCGCGTGTTCTCGCACTATGAAGAGCACAAGGGCGCCATCGAAGGCCGCCTGAAGGGCGTTCTGGTGTCGAACTCGGACGGCGACACCGCCGCCTTCGCCCTGTGGAACCTGGAAGATCGCGGCGTCATGTTCGTGAACGCCGGCGAGAAGACCTATCAGGGCATGATCATCGGCGAGAACAGCCGCTGGGACGACCTGGACGTCAACCCGATCAAGGGCAAGCAGCTGACCAACGTCCGCGCCTCGGGCAAGGACGAGGCCGTGCGCCTGACCCCGCCGCGCAAGATGAGCCTGGAACAGGCCATCGCCTATATCGAGGAAGACGAACTGGTCGAGGTCACGCCCAAGTCGATCCGCCTGCGCAAGGAGATCCTCAACCCCTCCTTCCGCAAGAAGCGCGTCCGCGCCGACTGATCCCGGCGACCTGCCGAAACGAAGAAGGCGGCCCCTGCGGGCCGCCTTTTTTGTGCGCGCTCTCCCAGCGGGAAAAGACTTCGCTCTACTTCTTCAGCCCCAGCAGGCCCAGCCAGCCGCCGCTGGTCAACAAGGCCACGTCCAGCAGGGCCAGCGCCAGGGGCGTGGTCGTCGGCGCGGCGATGAATTTGGGCCGCCAGGCGGGGCCGAACTTGGCCTTGTAGGCGCGCAGGCCCTGGAAGCCATAAACGGCGCCCCCCTCCTCGAACACCAGGGCGCCGACGCGAGCGAAAACCGGCGCCATGCGGCGGTTCTCCAGCCCCGACAGGGGCGCCATGCCCAGGTCCAGCCGCTCCATGCCCTGCTCGCGCGCCCACTGGGCTGTGCGGGTGAACAGATAGTCCATGATCCCATGCGGCCCCTCGGGATCATGACGCATCAGGTCGATCATCGCCTCGCGCCCGCCCGCCCCGACCAGAAGATTGGCGAAGGCGACGATGCGGCCGTTCTCGCGCACCACGGCCAGGGGCTGGCGATCCAGGTAGTCGATGTCGAACCGGCCCAGCGAGAAGGCCTTCTCCGAGCCGTTGTGATGCTTGAGCCAGGCGTCGGACAAGGCGCGCAGCTCGGCCTCCAGCGCCCGCGCCGCGCCGGGCGGAACCACCTCGAAGCTGGCGCCCTCGCGCTCGGCCCGGTTCACGGCGGTGCGCAGGTTCTGCTTGCCCTTGCCCTCGGTCGTGAAATGGGCGGCGTCGATCACCGCCGCTTCGCCGACCTTGCGTACGGCCAGACCCAGCGTCGCCAGGTCGGCCAGCAGCCCTTCGCCTATCGAATAGAAGACCGCCGCCCCGCCATAGCTGTCGGCCATCTCAGCGAAGGCCCAGAGAAGCTCCAGTCGTTCTTCCTTCAGGCCCGCCGGTTCGCTCATGGCGATCCAACGCCGGCCGCGCACGCGATAGGCGATGAAGCTGCGGCCCGACGGGCTGAACAACAGGGCCTTGTCGCCCAGCAGGGCCAGGCCCGCCTCGGGCGTGGCGATCTCGGCCGCCTCCAGCGCCAGTCGGGCGCGTTCGACATCGGCGGGCGCGGCG
>NZ_DAMCNG010000270.1:0-3208 GCF_032107865.1 Brevundimonas sp. | reverse complement strand
GCACCTCGAAGCGGGCGCCGATCACGGCGCCGTCGGGGTCGGTGCGGTTCTCGGCGTGGACGCGCCCGCCATGGGCGTCGATGATCTGGCGCACGATGGCCAGGCCCAGGCCCGAGTTGGCGCCGAAGGCCGTGCCCTTGGGCCGCGAGGTGTAGAAGCGCTCGAACACCGTCTCCAGGTTTTCAGCCGGGATGCCGGGGCCGTCGTCTTCGACGCGGATGCGCAGGGGCAGGTCGGGCTGGCTGTCGTCGCGGTCCAGGCTCACCCGCACCTCGCCGTCCGGCGGGCTGAAGGAGCGGGCGTTGTCGATCAGGTTGCGGAACACCTGGCCCAGAGGAATGTCGCGGCCGACGACGCGGGCGCTGTCGGCGGTCAGGACGAAGCGCACCGGGGGCTCGCCCGGCTTCTGTCCGGCCTCGTAAACGCCGATGATGTCGCCCAGCAGTTCCTTCAGATCGATGGCGCGCGGGCGGTCGCGCGACAGTTCGGCGTCCAGACGCGAGGCGTTCGAGATGTCGGTGATCAGGCGATCCAGCC
This sequence comes from Brevundimonas sp., assembly GCF_032107865.1. Classification (GTDB taxonomy): domain Bacteria; phylum Pseudomonadota; class Alphaproteobacteria; order Caulobacterales; family Caulobacteraceae; genus Brevundimonas. The sequence continues at coordinate 2,671 of NZ_DAMCNG010000270.1, read as the reverse complement.
GCCGCACGTCCTGCTGTAGCAGATTGGTCAGGCGGGCCCGCTGCTCGTCGGTCTTGACCAGGGGCAGGGTCTCCAGCGCCGAACGGATGGAGGTCAGGGGGTTCTTGATCTCGTGGCTGACGTCGGCGGCGAAACGTTCGATGGCGTCCATGCGCGTCGACAGGGTGTCGGTCATGGATTCAAGCGCGCGCGCCAGGTCGCCGATCTCGTCGCGGCGGTCTTCGAGATCGGGCAGGGAGATGGCGCGGGCGCGCTGCAGACGCACCTGGTCCGCCGCCGCCGACAGCCGCATCACCGGCCGCGCCACGAACAGGTGCAGCACCAGCGACGCCAGCAGGTTCACCGCCAGCGCCACCAGGGCGAAAGGCATCAGGGCGCGCCGTTGCGCGTCCAGGGTGGCGTTGACGTCGCCGGCTTCCAGCGTCAGCACGCCCAGCACCTGCTGCACATGGCGCACGGGCAGGGAGACGGAGACGACGCGCTCGCCCTCTTCGTTACGGCGGATGGCGGCCTGAGGCGTGCCTTGCAGGGCGCGTTCGACTTCGGCCGACAGTTCGGCGTCGGCGCGGGCCAACCGCGCGGTTTCGCGTCGTGACGGTTCCGTCGGAGCCAGGGCGGTGCCCGCCGGGTTGGCGGGAGGCAGGGGGGCGCCGGGGATGGTGTCGCTGACCCGGAAGGAATCCGACACCTCGATCCCGTCCATGTCGAACAGGCGGGCGCGCTGGCCCGCCGGGATGAAGTTGTCGCGCAGCCACAAGGCGGCCGCGCGATCGTCCAGCATGGGATAGGGGTCGCCCTGGGTGATGCCCAGTTCGCCCAGGACGTTGGCCAGCAGCTCAGCCTGGACGCCGAGCGATTCCTGGCGCGCCTCGATCAGACCGCGCCGCCACTCGTTCAGCAGCAGGGCGCCGCCGAACAGGATCAGCAGGCTGAGAAGATTGAGGGCCAGGATGAAGCCGCCCAGGCGCGATCCGCCGAAGCGGAATCGGCGCCGCGCCGGGGCGTCTTCAGGTTCAGCTCTCGCGGTAGCGGTATCCGACGCCATACAGGGTCTCGATAGCGTCGAACTCGGGGTCGACCATGCGGAACTTCTTTCGCATCCGTTTCACATGGCTGTCGATGGTGCGATCGTCGACATAGACCTGATCGTCATAGGCGGCGTCCATCAGATTGTCGCGGCTCTTCACGAAACCGGGGCGCTGGGCCAGAGCCTGCAGCAGCAGGAACTCGGTGACGGTCAGCTTGACCGGTCGCCCGTCCCAGGTCGATTCGTGGCGGGCCGGGTCCATCGACAGCTTGCCGCGCTTGATCGCCTTGCCGGCTTCGATGGCGGCGGGATCGATGGGGTCGAGGCCTTCCACGCCTGCGCGGCGCAGCAGGGCCTTCACCCGTTCAATCAGCAGGCGCTGGCTGAAAGGCTTGTGGATATAGTCGTCGGCGCCGAGGTTGAAGCCGAGGATCTCGTCGATCTCCTCGTCCTTGGACGTCAGCATGATGACCGGAATGCTGGAGGTCTGGCGCAGACGGCGCAGCACTTCCATGCCGTCCATGCGCGGCATCTTGACGTCCAGGATGGCCAGGTCCGGCGGGGTGGCTTCCAGCGCTTCCAGGCCCGAGGCGCCGTCGTGATAGGCGGTCACCGTATGGCCGTGGCTTTCCAGCGCCAGAGAGACGGAGGCCACGATGTTCTCGTCGTCGTCGACCAGGGTGATGTTAGCCAAGGGCTTCTCCTTAGTGCGGGCGGGTCGATCGCGTGATCGGCCGCCGTATCCGGTAACGCGCGGCAAGCGTAACCGTTCTATGCATTCGCGGTGACTTTACGGCCACTGCAAAATGGTTTGCGCGACTCTGCCTTTCAACCCGTGCGAGGAAAAGGCGAAACCTCGCCTTAAAGCCTGGAAAGTCAGAATAGCCGTCTTGCTGTCCACGAAAGCGCCATGGCCGGTCCCGTCCACTACGAAATTTACATCCGCCGCACGCCGCCGGACGACTGGTCGCTGTCGCAGGCCATGGAGGACCGTCGCCGCGCCATGGAGACGGCCGAGGATTTGATGCGCGACCGTCAGGCCGTGGCCGTGCGCGTCACCAAGGAGACCCTGGACCCCGAGACTATGGAGTTCGCCAGCGTCGTCGTCCTGACGCGCGGCGCGCCGGAACTGAAGCGCAAGCGTCCGGCGCCGGTCGAGCCGCGCGGCCCTTCCTGTCGCGGCGTGCAGGATCTCTACGCCCCCCATGCGCGCGAGACCATCGGTCGCATCCTGGAGGACTGGCTGGCGCGTCAGGGCGCGACGGCGTTCGAGCTGCTGCATCGGCCGGATCTGGCCGAACGGCTGGAAGCCTCCGGCGTGGAGTTGCAGCACGCCATCCAGAAGGTCGCCGTGCCCGAGGCCCAGGCCGTTCCCGGCCAGTCGGTGCACGAGCTGATGCGCCACTATCAACGCCTGGCCGAACAGGCGATCGAGCGGCTATTGAAGGCGGGCCGCAGCCGGACGTTTGCGGATCTGGAGACGCGGTCCGTCGCCGATCTGGCGCACAGCCTGGCTGGGGCGCCGGACCGGGCCTTCCTCATGGGCGGGGCGGTGGCCGGGTCGCTGCGCGCCCTGACGGGGGCGCGGGCGCGGCTGGAACGGCTGATGGACATCTGCGATCGGGCGCCGATCGAGGGGCCGCC
>NZ_DAMCNG010000269.1:0-3214 GCF_032107865.1 Brevundimonas sp. | reverse complement strand
GCTGGCCGCCCGCAACCTGCCGGACCTGCGCTGCGTCCCGACGTCCGAGCGCACCGCCGATCTGGCGCGCGAGCTGGGCCTGCCCCTGTCGACGCTGGAGGACACGCCCCGCATCGACCTGACCGTCGACGGCGCCGACGAGATCGGCCCAGGCCTGGCCCTCATCAAGGGCGGCGGCGCGGCCCTGCTGCGCGAAAAGCTGGTGTGGGAGGCGTCGGCCCGTTGCATCTGCATCGCCGACGCGGCCAAGGTGGTCCCGGCGTTGGGAACCTTCCCCCTGCCGATCGAGGTGGTCGCCTTCGGACACAAGACGACCGCCAACCGCATCGCCGACGTCCTGGCCGATCACGACATCGCCTCGCCCGCCCGCGTGCGCGAGGCCGAGCGCGGCCTGATCCGCACCGACGGCGGCAACCTGATCTACGACGCGGCGTGCAAGCTGATCGCCGACCCGGCCCGCCTCGCCGCCGACCTGAAAAGCCTGACCGGTGTGGTCGAACACGGCCTGTTCCTCGACCTGACTGACCTGGCCATCATCGGTACGGACGCGGGCGTCGAGACGCTGGCGCCCTGACTTAAATTCCGCTCATCCCGGCCTTCGCCGGGACAAGCGGTGGAGGGGCCGCCGCCTTGCCCCCCGTCGCCCCGGCGCCTAAGTCGGGTCAGCGCTGCGGCTCAGCCGTGCGGATTTCAGACGATTCAGACGAATTGGACTCTGTTTTTCGGGTCCATTGCCGGAGACCCCGATGGCTCAATACGACTACGACCTCTTTGTCATCGGCGCCGGTTCGGGCGGGGTGCGCGCGGCGCGGTTGACGGCTCTGGGCGGCAAGAAGGTCGCCGTCGCCGAGGAATACCGCGTCGGCGGCACCTGCGTCGTGCGCGGCTGCGTGCCCAAGAAATTCATGGTTATGGCGTCGGAAGTCAGCCACGCGCTGGAGATCGCCGAGGGCTACGGCTGGTCCTTCGACAATGCGAAATTCGACTGGCTGACCTTCCTGCACGCCAAAGATGTCGAGATCGCCCGTCTGTCGGGCATCTACGCCGCCAACCTGGCCAAGGCGGGCGTCGATCTGGTCCACGGCCGCGCCATCCTGAAAGACGCCCACACCGTCGAGATTCTCGCCAAGGAAGGGGGCAAAACCCAGACCATCACTGCCGAGAAGATCCTGATCGCCACCGGCGGCCGTCCGTGGAAGCCGGAAGGCCTGACCGGCATTGAACACGCCATCACCTCGGAAGAGGCCTTCCATCTGCCCGAACTGCCCAAGCGCATCCTGATCGCGGGCGGCGGCTATATTGCGGTGGAGTTCGCGGGCATCTTCGCCGGTCTTGGCGTCGAGACGACGCTGATCTATCGCGGCCCGAACATTTTGCGTGGCTTCGATGACGATGTGCGCGCCCATCTGGCGGGCGAGATCGAGAAGCGTGGCGTCAAGGTCATCCTGGGCTGCCAACATTCCTCGATCGAGAAGACCGAGACCGGCTTGGTCAACCACCTCGAGAACGGCATGAAGCTCGAGACCGACGTGGTCATGTTCGCCACCGGCCGCGCGCCCCACGTCAAGGGGCTGGGCCTTGAAACGGCCGGAGTCGAGCTGAACGACGACGGCGCCGTCAAGGTGGACCAGCATTCCCGGACGACGGCCGACAACATCTGGGCCATCGGCGACGTCACTGATCGTATGAACCTGACCCCTGTCGCCATCCGCGAGGCCGTGGCCTTCCACGAGACGGTCTATAGGAACAATCCGCAGAGCTTCGACTATGAAGCCGTCGCCACCGCCGTCTTCAGCCAGCCGCCGGTCGGCACCGTCGGCCTGACCGAGGCCGAAGCCCGTCACGCCTGTCCGGGCGAGGTGGATGTCTACGTCACCCGCTTCCGCCCGATGAAATACGCCTTCACCGGCTCGGACGAGCGGGTGCTGATGAAGCTGGTGGTGGATGGGGAGACCCAGCGCGTGGTCGGCTGCCATATCGTCGGCCCGGACAGCCCCGAGATGATCCAACTGGCGGCCATCGCCGTGAAGGCCGGCCTGACCAAGGCCCAGTGGGACGCCACCTGCGCCGTCCACCCGACCATGGCCGAGGAACTGGTGACGCTGAAAGAGAAGCAGGTTCCGGCTTCCATGTCCGCCGGTTGATCGTGAACCGAGGCGGCTTGCCAGCCGCCTCATCCGCGCGCCTTATGCCGTCCGAAGGCCCCGACCGGGGCAGCCAGATCAGGAAGTCGCCATGAAGCCGCATCTGCTCGCCGCCGCCGCCGTCGCCGCTGTTCTTCTCGGCGGATCACCCGCTCTGGCCCAGGATGCGGCCGCGCCCGCCTATCGGGCCGCGGTCGCCGACACCCTGCGCCCGGCCGATGAGGTCACCCGCGACCCCTTGCGTCATCCGGCCGAAATGCTGGCCTTCGCCCAGGTGAAGCCGGGCCAGCGCATCGCCGACATCCGCCCCGGCGCGGGCTACTTCAGCCGCCTGTTCTCGCGCGTCGTGGGCGAGGGCGGCCACGTCTACGCCTTCGTGCCGAACCGCACGGCCGAGCGCGAGAACCCGCGCGCCGACGCCCTGGTCGCCGCCTATCCCAACGTCAGCCGCGTCAACGGCGATCTGGACGCCATGAGCTTCGATGCGCCGCTGGACCTGGTCTTCATGAGCCAGGAATATCACGACTTCCACATCCCCCGTTTCGGCGTGGACGTGGCCAAGATGAACGCCGACATCTTCAAGGCGCTGAAGCCCGGCGGCCTCTATGTTGTCATCGACCACCAGGCCGCGCCCGGTGCCGCTAACACCGTGGTCGAAAGCCTGCACCGCATCGAGGGCGCCCAGCTCCGCAAGGAAGTCGAGGCGGCCGGCTTCGTGTTTGACGGCGAAAGCACGGCCGTCGCCAATCCGGCCGACAACCACAGCCTGAACGTCTTTGACGAGGCGATCCGGGGCAAGACGGATCAGTTCGTTTACCGCTTCCGCAAGCCGAACTGAGGCGTCTCGTCTCAAATTGGTGACTGGCGAAGCGGCACGGGCGGCGCTAACCCTCGGCCAAAATCCATAAGGGAAACGCACAGATGACTCGCATCGCCTTCATCGGTCTCGGCAACATGGGCGGCGGCATGGCCGCCAATCAGGCCAAGGCCGGGCATGACGTCGCCGCCTTCGACCTGTCGCCGGCCGCGCTGGAACGCGCCGCCGAGGCCGGATGCCGCACCGTCGCCTC
>NZ_DAMCNG010000268.1:0-3215 GCF_032107865.1 Brevundimonas sp. | reverse complement strand
GCGCCGTCGGCCCCCGCCATGTCGACGTGCAGCGCCTGCGAACCCACGACCGTTGTCGGCAGGCCCGCCTTCTCGAACCACGGCGCATCCAGCGCATAGAGGGCCAGCAGGTGATCCACCGCCCCCGCCAGCGTCTTGGCCCGGCCCGGCCGCGAGGCCCAGACCTGCGGCCCGACGTATTTGATCAGCGGCGTCTTCGGCGAGGCCGCCCGGATCGCCTGGGCCACGCGGATGGTGAAGCCCCAGCTGTCGATCAGCACCACGGCGTCCGGCTTTTCCGCCGCCGCCAGCGCCGCTGTCTCGGCCACGCGCTTCTTGACCCGCCCGTAAGCCTTCACCCCCTCGATCCAGCCCAGAATCGACAGTTCGGCGATGTCGAAGGGACTGGCGACGCCCTCGGCCGCCATCTTGGGGCCGCCGACGCCGACGAAGACCACGTCCTTGCCCAGCCGCGCCTTCAGCGCCCGCGCTAGCCCGGCGCCCAGGGCGTCACCCGACGCCTCGGCCGCCACCAGCATGACCTTCAACGGACGGCTCATCGCGGCTCTCCCCAGACGAACAGGCCCAGACGGTCCGCCGCCTCGACCAGACCTTCGTGATCGATGACGATCAGCCGCCCCTCGAACCCGCCGATCCCGGCCAGACCCGCAGCGGCGGCCAGTTCAACCGTCATAGGTCCGATAACGGGCATGTCGACGCGCAGATCCTGAATTGGCTTGGGCGCCTTGCCCAGAGCGCCGCGCGCAAAGCCGGGCGAGCCGCGCAGATCGGCGGGCAGGCCAGCCACGCGCCGCAGCATCTCGTCCGTGCCTTCCTGGGCCTCGACCGCCAGCACAAGGCCGTCGCAGACGACTGCGCCTTGCCCGATATCCAGTTCACCTGATTTTTCAGCGACGTGCAGCGCCTTCTTCAGATCCGCCAGTTGCTCTGCCGTCGGCGTCACGCGACCCAGCGCGCCCGTCGCCAGCATCTCGCCGCCCAGAATGTCGTCCGCGCCCTCGACGGCGAAGCCTTCTTCCTCGAACACCGAAAGGACCTTGCGCAACAGGGCGTCGTCGCCCTTTGACGCCGCCGCAATGATGCCGGGCAGCAAGGACGCGCCCTTCAGATCGGGCTTCAGCGTCTTGAAGTCCGGCCGATTGACGTAGCCCGCCAGACAAACCGCGCGACAGCCCTCGGCGCGCATGGCCTTCACGATCTTGCCGATCTCGGCCATGCCGAAGTCCTGCCCCGGCCAGCGGTGCAGGTGGGCGTCGGCGAAGCCCTTCAGGCGGATGATGAAGACCTCGCGCCCCTCGACCTCGCAGCGCTGGGCGACGCGGATGGGCAGGTCGCCCGAACCCGCGATCAAGGCCAGCTTGGGCGCGGTCGTCATTCCGCGCCCGGCAGGCACAGCGGGCGCTTGCCGCCATCCCGAATGAAGGCGGTGATCTCCATGATCTCGGGCAGGTCGGCATAGGCCTGTTCGACCCGGTCCAGGCGCTCGGCGAAGACGCCTTCGCCCTCGAACAGGTCGCGGTAGGCGGCCAGCAGGCGACGCACCGCGTCTTTGCCGTAGCCCTTGCGCTTCAGCCCGATCAGGTTGAGGCCGTGCAGACTGGCGTGATTGCCCCAGACCGAGCCGTAGGGAATGACGTCGCGCGTCACGGCCGCCAGACCGCCGACGATGGCGCCCTGCCCCACCCGGCCGTTCTGGTGCACGGCGCACAGACCGCCGAGGAACACCCGGTCGCCGACATGGACGTGACCGCCCAGGGTGGCGTTGTTGGCCATAGTGACGTTATCGCCGACCACGCAGTCGTGGCCGACGTGGGCGCCGGTCATGAACAGGTTGTTCGAGCCGACGCGGGTGACGCCTGTCCCCTGCGGCGTGCCCCGGTTGAAGGTGCAGTGCTCGCGGATCAGGTTGTTCTCGCCGATCTCCAGCCGCACCGGCTCGCCCTTGTACCCGCCGTGCTGCGGATCGCCGCCGATGACGGCGAAGGGGTGGATCGTGGTGTTGGCGCCGACGCTCACATCCTGCTGGATCACCACATGGGTGACCAGACGCACGCCGGAGGCCAGCGCCACGCCCGGCCCCACGGTGCAGAACGGGCCGATCTCGACCCCGTCCGCCAGGGTCGCCGAGGCGTCGACGACGGCGGTCGGGTGGATGCTCACTGGGCGGGCTCCGCCACGGTGACGACCATGGCCATGAACTCGGCCTCAGCCGCCAGCTTGCTGTCGATGAAGGTCTCGCCACGGAACTTATAGGCGTCGCCGCGCGCCTTGATCACCTTGACCTCCATGCGCAGCTGGTCGCCCGGACGCGCGGGCTTGCGGAAGCGCACGCCGTCGATCGACATGAACATGATGACCTTGTCGGCCACGGCGACGTCCAGCGATTTGGACATCAGCAGGGCGCCCGTCTGGGCCATGGCCTCGACGATCAGCACGCCCGGCATGACCGGATCGATCGGGAAGTGACCGGGAAAGAAGGGCTCGTTGTGGGTGACGTTCTTGATGCCGACGATCGAGGTCGCCGCCACGAAGTCCTGCGCCTTGTCGACCAGCAGGAAGGGGTAGCGGTGCGGCAGGCGACGCATCACCTCGGCGTAATCAATATTGTTGTCTTCGCTCATTCTTTCGATTCCTTCGCGCCCTTCTTCTGGGACGCCTGTTTGGACAGCCACACCGTCTCGCGCAAGAATTGGCGCAGGGGTTTGGCGGGATAGCCGGACCAGATCTCGCCCGGCGGAATGTCGGCCAGGACGCCGCCGCCAGCCGCGACGCGCGCGCCTTCGCCGATGGTGATGTGGTCGCCCACGCCCGCCCGACCGCCGAAGATGCAGTTATCGCCGCTGGTGACCGAGCCCGAAATGCCGGTGTGCGCCGCCATCAGGTTGTTGCGTCCGATGACGCAGTTGTGGCCGATCATGACCAGGTTATCGATCTTGGTGTTCTCGCCGATGACGGTGTCGTCATAGGCGCCCCGATCGATGCAGGAGTTGGCCCCGACCGTCACCCCGTCCTGCAGGACGACGCGGCCCAGTTGCGGGATGTCCACCGGCCCGGCCTTGGACCCGGCGGCGCCGAAGCCCGCCTCGCCGATGCGTGCGCCCGCCAACAGCTTCACCCGGTCGCCCAGCAGGGCGAAGCCGACGGTGACGCCGGAACTGATCAGACAGTCGCGGCCGATCTGGACGCCCGGCCCGATGACGGTGTTGGCGCCGATG
>NZ_DAMCNG010000267.1:0-3233 GCF_032107865.1 Brevundimonas sp. | reverse complement strand
TGCGCCTCGCCGGAGACAATGACCGCCGCGTCAGCGGGCGCCGTGTCCACCGCCGACGGCGGCACGATCACGCAACCGGCCTTCGTCTGCGCCAGGGCGGCGGCGAACTTGCGGTCGCCCAGAAACGCAATCGCGCCCCGGTCCGCACTGGACAGGGGCGCGACGGCCGAGACGATGACCTCGCCGCCCCGGACCACCTCCCCGCCGATATGCTCGGCGAGGGCGGCGACCGTCAGGGGCGACAGGGTCTGAAAGAACCTCGGATCGGGCATGGCCCGCCTTAGGATTGCGGCTGGGCCGGAACCGGCATGCGGTTGAAGCTCAGCGTCGGCAGTTGGGCGTTCAGGCGCTGGATGACAGTGTCCGTCACGTCCATGGCCGGGTTCAGGATGAAGACGCTCTCGCGGTCGATCATGATGCCGCAGCCCTTCTCCTGATAGACGGCGACCAGCAGGGGCTCGATGGCTTCCGAAATCTTCTGGCGCTGCTGCGCCAGGGTGTAGCGCAGTTCGTTATCGCGGGTGCCTTCCAGTTGCTGAGCTTCCTGGATGCGCGTCTGCAGTTGCTGGCGGCGCTGGTTCATCTGGTCAGCCGGGATGGTGGCTGCGCCTTGCTGCAGAGCCTGGACTTCGGTCTGGATGGCCGTGGCGTACGGCTGGAGCTCGCCCTGAACTTCCTGAGCCAGTTGCTCCATGCGGGTCTGCACAGCCTGACCAACCGTCGACTGAGCCAGGACGCGCTGGTTGAAATAGACGCAGACGCCGGGGATGACCGGGCCGGGGTTGGTCGGACCTTGCGTCTGAGCCAGGGCGGCCGAAGCGGTCAGCGAAGCAAGGGCGAAGGCGCCGATAGCGATGAGTTTCATAATCTAAGCCTTGGTGGCGGTCAGACCGCGGTTAGAACTGGGTAGAGGTCGAGAAGCGGAACGTCTCGGTCTTGTCGTAGTCTTCCTTGGACAGAACCTTCGACAGATCGAAGCGGATCGGTCCCATCGGCGACCGCCAGTGAATGCTGACGCCGGCGGCCGCACGCAGCGACAGCTCATCGACGATGTTCGGATTCCGCAGCCCGGTCGTCGGATCGACCAGATAGCGATCGTCCAGCTTGCCGATGGTGCCGAAGTCGGCGAACAGCGAGGTCTTGATGCCGTATTCGTCGGGCAGATAGTTCGGCACCGTCAGTTCAACCGTGCCGATGGCGTAGAAGTTGCCGCCCAGGGCGTCGGTCGTGGTCAGATCGCGCGCGCCCATACCCGCCGTCTCGAAACCACGGAAGGTGTTGCCGCCCTTGAAGAAGCGGTCGTTAATGCGGATCGGATCGCCGCTCCAGCCGCTGACGTAGCCGGTCTGGCCCTGGACGCTGACCACCCAGTTCGGGCGGATACCGTAGTACCAGGAGGCGTCTGCCTCGGTCTTGATGTAGTTCACGTCGCCGCCGATGCCGGCGAAGTCCTGACGCAACGAAGCGGACCAGCCGCGCGTGGGTCGAACCGGGTCGTTCAGGCGGTTCACCAGCAGGGTGTAGCCCGCCGAAGAGTTGATGTAGGAGCCCGCCTGGTCGCAAAGGGCCGACGAGCCGGCGCCCACGCCGCCGCAATAGCCGAACGGAATGACGACCTCGTCATCCTTCAGGAAGTAACGCGCGCTGAACGAGGCGTAGCCGTTGAGCGGATAGGTGACGCGCACCCCGCCCCCGGTCGAGCGATAGTCGTAGGACGAGTATTTGCTCAGATCATAACGCATGTGGAACAGGTCGAAGCCCGCCCGCATGTCGCGCCCCAGGAATTTCGGCTCGGTGAAACGGAAATCGATCTGCTGGCGCAGCGAGCCCCATTCGGCGCGCGCCACCACGTTCTGGCCGCGACCACGGAAGTTGCGCTCGGTGATGCCCAGGTTCAGCACGAAGGAGTCGACCGAGCTGAAGCCCGCGCCGACCGACAGTTCGCCGGTGGGCTGCTCTTCGACGGTGACGTTGACGACCGAACGGTCCGGCGCGCTGCCGCGCGTCTCCTCGATCTTCACGTCCTTGAAGAAGCCCAGGGCGCGCAGGTTGTTGCGCGAACGCTCGACCAGCGAACGGTTGAAGGCGTCGCCCTCGCCCACCATCAGTTCGCGGCGGATCACGGTGTCCAGGGTGCGGGTGTTGCCGACCACATTGATGCGGTCGATATAGACGCGCTGGCCCTCGCGCACGTTGAAGGTCACGTTGACCGTGTCGGTCTCGGGGTCCGCGCGATAGGTCGGGTTGATCTCGACGAAGGCGTAACCGGCCGAACCCGCCGCAAAGGTCAGGGTGTCGACCGCCGCCTGGATGCGATCGCTTTCATACAGGTCGCCCGATCGGATCGGCAGCAGCATCTGCAGGAAATCAGCGTTCAGGCGATCGTTCTCGGTGACGACCTTGATCTCGCCGAAGTTGTAGCGGTCGCCCTCGTCCACCGTGACCGTCACGCCAAAGGCGCTGTTGTCAGGCTTCAGCTCGGCCACCGACGACAGGATGCGGAAGTCGTAATAGCCGCGGTTCGTATAGAATTTCCGCAGTTGCTCGCGGTCGTAGTCGATCCGGTTCGGATCATAGTTGTCGTTCGAACTGAACAGACGCCACCAGGATGACTGCTTGGTGACCATGACCTGACGCAGGTCGTTGTCCGAAAACGCCGTATTGCCCAGGAAGGTGACGGCGGCGATGCCGGTTTCCGGCCCTTCGTCGATCTCGAACACGACGTCGACGCGGTTTTGCTCCAGCTGGACCAACTTGGGCGTGACGGTCGCCGAGATGCGGCCCGACAGGCGGTACAGTTCGACGATCTTGCCGACGTCTTCCTGAACGCGCGCGCGGGTGTAGATGCCGCGCGGGCGAATGGTCACTTCATCGCGCAGCTTCTTCTCGGCCAGGGCCTTGTTACCCTCGAACGTCACCTGGTTGATGATCGGGTTCTCGGCGATCTCGACGATCAGGTCGCCGTTGGCCTGCAGGCCGATCTGAACGTCCGCGAACAGACCCGTGCGCGACAGGGTGCGAACCGCCACGTCGATGGTCACGGCGTCGATGGTGTCACCGGGCTGGATCGGCAGATAGGACAGCACCGTCGTCTGATCGATACGCTGGTTGCCGCGCACCACGATACGGTTGACCGGGGCGCGCTCGGCTTGCGGCTGCGCCATCTGCACCTGCGGCGTCTGAGCCTGCGGGGTCTGGGACGCGGCAGCGGGCGCCTGGGCCGGAGCGGGCGC
>NZ_DAMCNG010000266.1:0-3243 GCF_032107865.1 Brevundimonas sp. | reverse complement strand
CGTCACCGCCGGGGTCTCCACCGTCAGGTCGATGCGGTCGAACATCGGGCCGGAAATGCGGTTCTGATAATCCTTCTGGCAACGCGGGGCCTTGCCGCAGGCGCCCCGCCCCGCCCCGCCCAACCCGCAGCGGCAGGGGTTCATCGCCGCCGCCAGCTGGAACCGCGCCGGATAACGCACATGGGCGTTGGCCCGCGCCACGACGATCTCGCCCGTCTCCAGCGGCTGACGCAGGCTGTCCAGCGCCTGGGGCGCATATTCAGGCAGTTCATCCAGGAACAGCACGCCGTTGTGCGCCAGGGAGGCCTCGCCCGGCTTGGCCTTCAGCCCTCCGCCCGTCAGGGCCGCCATGGAGGCCGAATGATGAGGCGCTCTGAACGGTCGTTCGCGGGTCAGCCCTCCGCGCTCGATCAGCCCGGCCACCGACCAGACCATGGAGGTCTCCAGCCGCTCCATCGGCGTCAACGGCGGCAGCAAACCCGGCAGGCGCGCCGCCATCATCGACTTGCCTGAACCCGGCGGGCCGACGAACAACAGGTTGTGGCCTCCGGCGGCGGCGATCTCCAGCGCCCGCTTGGCGCCCTCCTGTCCCTTGACCTCGCGCAGGTCGGGCACGGCGCGCCCTTCCAGCACCGGCCCCGGTTGAGGCGGGCGCAGCACCTGGGTTCCCCGAAAATGATTGATCAGGCCGATCAGGGAGCGCGGCGCCAGCAGCCGCGCCTCGCCCGCCCAGGCCGCCTCCGGCCCGTTGGCCTCGGGGCAGATCAGGCCCAGCCCCATGGCGTTCACCGCCATCGCCGCAGGCAGGGTTCCACCCACCGCCGCGATCTGACCGTCCAGACCCAGTTCGCCCACTGCGGCCCAGCCGTCCAGCGCATCCGGCCCGATCACCCCCATGGAGGCGAGCAGGGCCAGGGCGATGGGCAGGTCGAAATGGCTGCCCTCCTTGGGCAGGTCGGCGGGAGCCAGATTGGCGATCACCTTCTTGGCCGGAAGCGCCAGGCCGATCCCCGCAAAGGCGCCGCGCACTCGTTCGCGGCTCTCGGCCACCGCCTTGTCCGGCAGGCCGACGATGGCGAAAGCCCCGGCGGGCGAGCCGACCTGCTGCACCTCGACATCGACCCGGCGCGCGTCGACGCCGTCGAAAGCCACCGTCACCACCCGCGCGACCATGCCGTTCCCTCCCGCAGATCGAGAGGAACAAATCACGAACTCATGACAACTGCAAGAGCGCTGTTCGGTCAGTTCGTCGGCAGGTCGGCTTCCGGCGCGATCGTATGGATCACCTGACCCTCGGCGTTCAGGAACTGGATGGCGCCGAAGCCTTCTTCGGTCACGGTCAGGCGCAGGCGCGGCTTGTCGTTCCTGTCCGACAGGGCGACGGCGGGCGTGCCGTCGGCGGCCAGCGACAGGCGCATCCGCGTCGGCGTCTGCACGCCCGGAACCAGCGCCCCGCCCAACCCCGGCTCGCGCACCAGCGGCGGCGCCTGGTTGAAAACGAAACTGACCGAACCGTCGGGCGACACGCGCCAGCCGACCGCGTCCATCGCCGGGTGATCCAGCGCCAGAACGGCCATGCCGCCCTCGACGTCCGCCGTGCCGAAACCGCCACGCTCGCTGCCCTTGTCGTCATACAGGATCAGACCGGCGACGTTGAAGGCGCGCTTGTACTGAACGCCATCGATGATCGGCGGCGGGGTCGCACCCGACAGGGTCATGCGGATGGTCCCGTCGGCGTCGACGATATCGATGCGCCGGGCGCTGATGCGGTCATGGTCCGGCGTCTCGATCCGGGTCTGCGGCGTGCGCGTCTCGATGATCCGCTCCAGCACCTCCAGCGACGGGCGTTTCGGCTCCGCATTCGGCGGCGCCTCCTGAGCCGCCGCCGGACAAGCCGCCGCCAGCGCCAGGACGGCCAGCACCCCGGTCTTGGTCAATGCAGTCATGGGCTCCCCTCCCGTAAAGCGCCGCCTCAGCCGGCCGCGCGTTTCCTTTGCTCGATGACCTCCCACATGCGCTCGGTCGCATCGATCCCGGCGAAGTTCAGTAGCTGCTGGGCGCCGGTGGGCGAGGTCACATTGATCTCGGTCAGATAGTCGCCGATCACATCGATGCCGACGAAGATCAGACCGCGTTCCTTCAGATAGGGGCCGATGGCGGCGCAGATCTCCAGATCGCGCGGGGTCAGTTCAACCGGCGCCGCCGTGCCGCCGACCCGCAGGTTGGAGCGCACCTGGTCCTTGGCGGGGATGCGGTTGATGGCGCCGACCGGCTCGCCGTCGACCAGGATGATGCGCTTGTCGCCCGCCGAGACGGCGGGGATAAATTTCTGGATCACCAGAGGATCGCGCGACCCGGCCGCGTGAATCTCGATCAGGGCTTCCAGGTTCGGATCATCCGCCTTCAGCCGCACCACGCCCGACCCGGCGGCGCCGTGCAGAGGCTTGAGCACCACATCGCCATGGCGGCGGTGGAAATCGACCAGGGCCTCGGGATCGGACGACACCAGGGTCGGCGGCTGCAGGCCGGGGAAGAGGGTGGCGATCAGCTTTTCAGGCGCCGAGCGCACCTCGGCCGGGTCGTTGACCACCAGGGTCCTGGGATGCACCCGCTCCAGCAGATAGGTGGCGGTGACATAGGCCATGTCGAACGGCGGATCCTGGCGCATCAGGATGACGTCCACGTCCTCGGCCAGGTCCAGCCGCTGTTCGGGACCGAAGTCCGCGTGGTTTCCCTGCTCGCGCTGCACCGTCACCGGACGGGCGCGGCAGAACAGGCGGCCGTCTTCCAGCGCCAGGGTGCGGAAGTCATAGACCCACAGCTTGTGACCGCGCCCCTGCCCGGTCAGGGCCATCAGGAAGGTGGTGTCCGACTCGACGTTGACCGCCTCGAGCGGGTCCATCTGGATGGCGACCTTGAGCATGGGGTGTCCTTCTTGTTGGGCGCTATCACTCGCGCCGCGGGCGCTCGCTGCATGAGCGCCCGAAACGAGGGCGCCGCTGCGCGTTACTTGAGGCCGCGACAGCTCGGCCGCAAGGCCGCGCTTCAGTTCAACCGCATCCGCACGCGGTCCAGTCGGGCGTCGCAGGCGGCGATCGGCTCGCCCAGACTGCGGGCGCGCGACAGGGCGGGCATGGCCCCGGTCAGGGCGCCCTGTTTCTCGCGGGCGGCGGCCACGTCCAGCCAGGGGCGGTGATCCTCGGGGTCCAGCAGGGCGCGGCGCAAGGCCGAGCGTTCGGCGCC
>NZ_DAMCNG010000265.1:0-3246 GCF_032107865.1 Brevundimonas sp. | reverse complement strand
CGTGCGATCATCAGGCGGTCGCCGGCTCGACGCGGGCCAGAGCCCAGTTGGGGTCCGAGGCGCCCAGGCGGCGCTCGAAGGTCCAGATCTCGGCGGTGCGGCGCTCTTCAGTGACGGTCTCGCCGCCCGACGGCGTGACCGAGCCGCGCACTTCGGCCAGGAAACGCACCTTGGCCAGGGCGCGATCACCCTCGGTGGTGGCCAGCTCCAGATCGGCGCGCGGGGCGTGAACCAGTTCAGCGCTCTCAACGTCGCCGCGCGCTTCTCGCGCTGTGATGCCGGCCTCGAACGAGCCCATGACCTTGTCGGTCAGCAGCGGGCGCAGCGCCTCGCGGTCGCCCTTGGCGTAGGCGCGAACGATGGTCTCATAGGCCTGGCGCGCGCCTTCCAGGAAGCGGTGCGGGTCGAAGTTCGGCTCCCGCGCCTTCAAGCCTGCGATGGCGGCCGTCAGCGCGGGGTCGACAACGGGTCCGCGCGCGGCTTCAGGCGCGCCGGTAGGGACTGCGGGAACCGGTACGGGCTTGGGATTGTCCTCGGGCTGACGGCCGACCTTCTTGCCCAGCACATTATAGAGTTGGAACAACAGCACCGCCGCAATGACGGCGAAGATCACGATCTGAAAGGTCACCGGCACGGTGGGTTCCTCGACTGGTCAGGCCTCATCTTCCCGGCAGGGAAGCGCCTCGGGATTCTCCCCAAAGGCGAAAGGGCGGCTCATACAACGTGATTAGGGGTCGATCCGGGCGGGCGCAAGGCGAAGCGAGAGGCGAACGCGGGTCTCGGCGTTGCGACACAGGGTCTCGCCATGCTACCGCCGCCCCCTCAGACCCGCCTCCAGGGGGAGCGGGACACTCCATTCTTGCAAGACGGTTTTCAGACTCATGACCGACGCCACGCCGCCCGCCAACGGCCAGACGCCCGACCAAGCCCAGCCTCAGGGCGGCCAGCCGCAAGGCCCCGGCTTCCGCATCCTGGCCCAGTACGTCCGCGACCTGTCGTTCGAGAACCCCAAGGCGCCGGACAGCCTGCGCATCGACGGCAAGCCCGCCATCGACATGGGCGTCGAGATGAACGCTCAGGGCCGTCCCGACGGTCTGTTCGAAGTCGATCTGAAGCTGTCGATCAAGGCCACGGCTGACGATCAGTCGCCGGTGTTTCACGTGGAACTGCTCTACGGCGGCCTGTTCGCCCTGCAAGGCGTCCAGCCGCAGGACATCGAGCCCCTGCTGCTGATCGAGTGCCCGCGCTACCTCTTCCCCTTCGCGCGTCAGGTCATCGCCCAGGCCACCATGGATGGCGGCTTCTACCCGCCCTTCATGGTCGATCCGATCGACTTCGCCGCCATCTACGTCGCCCGCCAGCAGCAGATCGCGGGCGCCCCGGCCGAAACCGGCCAGGCTTGATAAAGGGTCGCTAACGCGAGGCGCGCGGCGCCCCGCTGCCTGAGCGACCATGTGTAGAAGGGGCGTCCGGTCGGGCGCCCCTTTTCATTTCCAAGGACAGCGTAGTGCTCAAAGTCATCGCCGAGGACTTCATCAAGCCCGAGCATGTGGAGACGGTGCGGCCGCTCTACGCCGAACTGGTGCGGCTGACGCGACAGGAAACGCTGTGCCGAGCCTATGACCTGTTCGAGGATCGCAAGCAGCCCGGCCATTTCGTCTTCATCGAGGAATGGCCCGACCAGGCCGCGCTCGACGCCCACTGCGCCAGCGAGCATTTCCGGCGTCTGGTCCCCCAGATCGACGCTCACCAGGCCCAGCCCGGAACCTACATACTGATGAGCCCCGTCCCGGCGGACAAGCCGGTTCAGGCGGCTTCTTCGGCCTCGGTCTCGACCGCCACGCCGTAGCCCGCCCACAGGCTGAAGTCCTTGATCGTCGCCTTGAGGAAGGCCAGGTGGGCGGCGTCTTCCTCGGCCGTGACAAGAGCGGGCAGGGGACGCGGCCGAGCGCCGTAGGCGACGCGCTCGGCCGTCTCGGTCGCGCCGCCGCGCGTCGAGGTCAGGTCCAGCGCGCGTTCCTTGCCGCCGCGCAGCTCCAGATAGACCTCGGCCAGCAGACGGGCGTCGATCAGGGCGCCGTGCAGGGTGCGCTCGACCAGGCTGATCTTGTAGCGCTTGCACAGGGCGTCCAGCGAGTTGGCCATGCCCGGAAACCGCTTCTGGGCCAGGGCCAGAGTGTCAATCCAGCGGTCCTGCGGCGGCGGCTTGCGGCCGATACGGCCGATCTCGAAATCGATGAAGTTGCGGTCGAAGTTGGCGTTGTGCGCGATCAGCGGCGCATCGCCCAGAAACTCCATCAGGTCATCGACGACCTCATGAAACTTGGGCGCGTCCTTCACCTTGTCGTCGGTGATGCCGTGCACCTTGATGGCGTCCGGCGGAATCAGCCGCTCGGGGTTGATGAAGCGGTGGAAGGTCCGCCCCGTCGGCAGCAGATCCTCGATCTCGATACAGCCCACTTCGATCAGCCGGTCGCCCGTCTTGGGATCGAAGCCGGTGGTTTCAGTGTCGAGAACGATTTCGCGGGCCATGCCCCTTAATGCCCGGGTTCGGCCTTCAACGAAAGGGTTCAGCCCTCCAGAGCGCGACGGATCGCCCGCGCGACCGCCAGGCTGCGCTCCGCCTCCTCGTGGTTCTCGTCCTCCAGATGCCAAGCGGCGGAAAGGCAGGCGTGGCAGAAGCCCCAGGCCATGACCGCCTTCGCGGGTCGTCCCACCGCCGGCCCCAGGGTCTCGGCCAGGCGTCGCGCCCGTACGGGGTCGGTCCTGAGATCCTGCCGCTCCAGCGGATTGTAGAGCAGATTGGCCGCGTCATAGGCCGGATCGCCCAGGACGCCGTGCGGATCGATCACCAGCCAGCCGCGCGGACCGTGCAGGACGTTGTCGTGATGAAGATCGCCGTGCAGCGGACGGATCGGCGCCCCCTTGGCCATCAGGCTCGCCGCCATAGCGGCCGCCTCAGCGAACAGGCCGCCCTGTCTCGCCGCCTCAAGCCTCAAGGCGGCGAAGCGGTCCTCCATCGTCTGAAGGCCCTCGGCCGGGCGATCCGATGGCGCATGAAGCGCGCGCAGCACGTCGGCGGCGATGCGGGTCGCGGCTTCGTCGCCCTCCGTCTCCAGCACGGCGGCCAGGGTGTGGTCGCCGGCGTCTTCAAGCCATTGCCAGGGCCCTTGAGCGCCCAGCAACCGGATCGCGCCCGATCCGTCGCGCCAACGCAGCCAGGCCAGGGCATGGAGCGCATCCGGC
>NZ_DAMCNG010000264.1:0-3304 GCF_032107865.1 Brevundimonas sp. | reverse complement strand
CCTGCTGCTGGAGGAGCTGGGGGCCCACGGCTTCGAGGACGCCGCCATGGCCCGCGAGGCGCCGCTGGCCAAGAACGCCGCCCGCTGGCTGGCCGGGTTCGAGACGAACCGACGCGCGCGCGGCGTGACCCTGCTGATCGAACAACAGGGCGCGCTGACCTTTGAGGCGCCGGGCGGCCCCTTCACCGTCAAGGCCTACGCCGACCGCATCGAGGTCGGCGCCCTGTCCGCCGCCGTCATGGACTTCAAGACCGGCCAGGTTCCGTCGGCCAAACAGATCAAGGCGGGCTTCGCGCCCCAACTGACCCTGACCGGCGCCATCCTGGCCGCCGGCGGCTTCAGGGACACCAACGGCCCCGTGCCGCCCGAAGAGCTGACCTACGTCCGCATCGTCGGCCGCAAGAAGGCGGGCGAGGTCGCCGTGCGCGCCGCCGGGCCGGAAGCGCAAATCCTGTCCGACGCCGCCCTGCAAGGCCTGATGGCCCGCGTCGCCGAGTTCGACCGTCCGGAGACGCCCTACCTCTCATGGGCCGCACCTCATCTGATGGGCAGCTACAGCCCCTACAACCTGCTGGCCCGCGTCTGGGAATGGCACGTCATCGGCGGCGGCGAAGAAGGAGAGGCGGAATGAGCGCTCTCAACCCCCAAAGCCTGAACCCCCAGACCCGCGCCGCCGACCCGGCCCGCTCGGTCTTCGTCACCGCCAACGCCGGATCGGGCAAGACCACCACCCTGGTCAGCCGGGTGGCGCGCCTGCTGCTGGGCGGCGCCGCGCCCTCGGCCATCCTGTGCGTGACCTACACCAAGGCCGCCGCCGCCGAGATGCAGGCCCGCCTGTTCGAGACGCTCGGCAAGTGGGCCGTCATGGACGACGGCGAACTGTCGGCCGAACTGGCCAGACTGGACGACAGCGACCCCGCCGCCCTCAACCCCGCCCGCCTGTCCGAGGCCCGTCGCCTGTTCGCCCGCGCCCTGGAGACGCCCGGCGGGCTAAAGATCCAGACCATCCACGCCTTCTGCGAAAAGCTGCTGCGGCGCTTTCCCATCGAGGCGGGCGTCTCGCCGCGCTTCACCGTGCTGGAGAACGAGGCGGCGATCGCCCTGTCCCACGCCGCGCGCGAAGACCTGGCCCGCGCCGCCCTCAGCGACGCCGAGGGGCCGGTCGGCCAGGCCTACAGCCATTTCGCGGTCGAGCTGGACTGGGGCCGCTTCCAGGATCTGCTGGCCCTGATCGAGGCCAAACGCGCCGAACTGACCGACTATGTCGCCCGCGTCGTCGACGGCCGAGCCCCCGCGCCTCACGCCCTGACCGGCGCCGATCCGCAAAAGACGCCCGAGGACATCGAGGCCGACTTCCTGCGCTGGCTGGACCGGGGCGAGGTCCGCCGCATGGCCGAGCTGACGGCCACCGGCTCCAAGACCGACAAGGACCGCGCCGCCGAACTGATCCACGCCCTCGACCACGACTGGAGTTTCCACGGTCTCGGCGTCGTCTTCCTGACCGGCTCCGGTTCTCCCCGCAAGTCGATGGCGACCAAGCAGGCGCCGCCCGACGCCGCAGGCTGGCTTGCCGATCTTCAGGACAAGTTTCTGGCCGCCCGCGACCAGCTGCGCGCCGCCAAGGTCGCCGACGACACCATCAGGCTGCTGACCCTCGCCAACGCTCACGCCGCCCTCTACGAGGCGGCCAAGACGGCGCACGGCGCGCTGGACTTCTCGGATCTGGTGGCCCGCACGGTCGAACTGCTGACCGTCCGCTCGACCGCCGCCTGGGTGCTGTACAAGCTGGACGGCGGCGTCGATCACGTCCTGATCGACGAGGCGCAGGACACCGCCCCCGAACAGTGGGCCATCATGCGCGCCCTGACCGGCGAGTTCTTCACCGTCCCCGATACCGACCGCACCGTCTTCGCCGTCGGCGACGAGAAGCAGTCGATTTACTCCTTCCAGGGCGCCCGGCCTGAACGGCTGCGGCAGGAAGCGCAGGTCTATGACAGCCTGATCACCGGGGCGAGCGGCGCCTTCGAAGGCGTGCCGCTGGAGACCTCCTACCGATCGACCGAGGCGGTGCTGACCTTCGTGGACGCAGTCTTCGCCACGCCCGAACGCGCCCGGGCGCTGGTCGGAGAAACGGGCGAGATCCCGCATCACACCGCCGCCCGCCAAGGCCAGCCCGGCGCGGTCGACCTGTGGCCCCTGTTCGTGGACGAGGCCCCGCCGGAGCGCGACGCCTGGACCGATCCCGTCGATCAGGAAGGCGCCGCCAGCGCCCGCAAGCGTATGGCCCAGACCCTGGCGCTCGAGATCAAGCGTCAGGTCGAGACCGGCGCCGTCGTCTTCGACAAGGGCGGGACGCCTCGCCCCTGCGGTTACGGCGACTTCCTGATCCTGGTTCGCCGCCGCGATGCGACGTTCGAGGAAATCATCCGTGGCCTGAAGGCGGCGGGCGCGCCTGTGGCGGGCGCCGACCGGCTGAAGCTGTCGCAGCACATCGTCTTCGACGACCTGAAGGCGCTGGCCCGCTTCGCTCTCTTCCCCAGCGACGACCTGACCGTGGCCGAGGTGCTGCGCGGCCCCTTCTGCGACGTCGACGAGGACAGCCTGTTCGACTTGGCGGGCCGCGAGAAGCGCGACGGCCTGTGGCGCGAACTAAAGCGCCGCGCGGGCGAGCGGCCCGAGTGGAGCGGAGCGCTGGACCTGTTGCGCACGGCGCGCGACGCCCGCGCCAGCGATCCCTTCGGCTTCTTCTCTCGCCTGCTGAACCGGGTGGATGCGACCGGCCAATCAGGCCGCGCCCGCATCCTAACCCGACTGGGCCGCGAGGCCGAGGAAGCCATCGACGAGACCCTCAATCAGGTGCTGGCCGCCGAAGGGCGCGGCGGGACCGATCTGGAGACCTGTCTCGCCCTGTTGGAAGCCGCCGACGTCGAGGTGAAGCGCGAACTGGAAGGCCCGCGCGGCGAGGTCCGCGTCATGACCGTTCACGGCGCCAAGGGGCTGGAGGCGCCGGTCGTCATCCTGCCCGACACGACGATGAAGGCGAAGGCGCAGGGGCCGTCGTTGATGCCAGTCGCCACCGAGAGCGGCGAAGCCTGGCTGATGTGCCCCGGCTCGTCGAAGGAAGACTGCCCCGCCTCGGCCGACGCCCGCGCGGCGCGCGAGGCGCGGGTCGGCGATGAATCCCTGCGCCTGCTCTACGTCGCCCTGACCCGTGCGCGCGATCGGGTGATCGTCATGGGACGCGGCTCCAAACGCGCGCCCGAGGCCGGGGACTGGTGGTCGGTGATCGAGGAGACCTTCGACC
>NZ_DAMCNG010000263.1:0-3334 GCF_032107865.1 Brevundimonas sp. | reverse complement strand
AGTCCGGCAGATGCGGCAAGGCTCGCCGCGCCGTCGCCGCCAGATCGAAGCAAGCCGCCAGTTCATGCGCCTGCATCGTCGCCTCCTGCGACGCCGCATCCGGCCAGATCTCGCCCGCCCGATCGCGCAGGGCGAAGGCGGCGCTGAGACACAGGCGGTCGGCGATCATGCGCGACAGGTCATCGTCGCGGTCCAGCTGAGGCAGAAGCTCCGGCTCGTTGCGCGTGGCGCTGCGCCACAACCGCCCCAGCACCACGGACGGAAAGTTGAGCCCCGGCAGACCGTCGCCGCGCGGCTGAAACAGAGGCGACAAGGGCGCGAAGGCGATGTTGCGACGACGCCGATCCAGCGCCTCGACCTCGATCATGTCGCGCAGGTCCGCCGCCCGGTCGCCCGCCATCGCCCCCGCCAGCCCCGAAAGCTGCGACAGGACGCGGTCCGGACACCGTTCGATCAGCTGGGCCAAGGCGGCCCTCTGGGCGACCGACAGGTCCGCCATCCCCACTCCTCCGACCGCACCGATTCCCGGCCTAGGCGCCGAGGGTGCCCCGTCGCGGGTTAACAGGGGATTTTGAAGCATGCGTGGACAGGATTGCGCGGCCTCACCAGTGGCGTCTCTGCGGAGCTACAAGCGAACCTCGTTTCGCGTCCCTTGCGGCCGGATTGCAAACCAGCAGAATGGCGCTTTCTCTGGGCGCGATAGGTTGCAGATCTGATGAAACCGGCCGTGTTGATGGTGGATGTCGATGGCGTCGTGGTTCGTCACCCTGATCCTGGTGGATGGTCCGCTCGCATCGAAGAGGATCTGGGCATTCCGCGCCAGGCGCTGCAAGACCGCTTCTTCAAACCGTGGTGGGACGACGTCGTTCATGGTCGCGCAACACTGCGAGACCGATTGTCCCCCGCACTCGCGGACGTCGCGCCGCACGTCAGCTGTGATCAGCTGATCCGCTACTGGTTTGAAGGCGACGCCCATCTGGACGAGTCCCTGCTGCTGCAACTGGCCGAGGTCCGGGCGTCAGGCGTGCCGCTGCACCTAGCGACCGTTCAGGAGCATGAGCGCGCGACCTATCTGTGGGATACGCTCAGGCTTCGCGATCGGTTTGACGACATGCACTACGCCGCGCAGCTTGGCGTTTCGAAACCGTCACAGGATTTCTATGCGGCGGTCGAGCAATACGTGGACCTGCCCGCGTCGACGATCGCCTTCATCGACGACACTGAAAAGAACGTCGAAGCCGCACGTGCGCGCGGGTGGAATGCTGCGCTTTGGACCCCCGGCGCCACGCTCAGCAGCCTGATCCCAGAGTTGAGCGATCCGCTGTAACGTCAGCCTACGGCCCTAAGCGATCGTCGCGCTCAGTGCCTTCAAATACGCCCATAGTCTCGCGCTAGCGTTCCGCAATGCGGCACGGACATCGGCGACAGGCATCTTCCCCATTGCGTCTCCGTCTGGCCCAGGATCACGGAAAATTACTTTGTCACCCGCGAATTCAGCTAGCAGAACAGTGTAGCCGCTCATGAAGACGTTGTGCGCTCTCCCACTTTCAAGAGCTTCCAACTCTCCAAGCAGATCCACGAGGATTTGCGCAAGACTAGCGGGGTAATATGAGACGACCTTACCGCATATCATATAGCGCAGGTCATGGTCGGGCTGGCCGTCGGCTACGCCGTATGCAAACGCCCAACTGACTTTTTTAGGGGGAGCGACCGCACCGTGATCGGGCAGCTCCGGTTCGAATGTCACTTCAAAAGTCATGGCAGCATCCTGACGCCGCTGATGTCCGCTAACCACCCTTAGCAGCCCTTCAAACCGCCCGCTTCGCGCCAAACGACCTTATGAGGCGACCGGGCTGCTTCCGCCCCGCACCCGTTCGTGGCACTGACGCGCGATGAAGCCGTCCAAAGCCTCCGCCAAACCTGACCGCGCCTTCCCCACCCTGATGCTGGAGCTTGAGGCGCGCGTGACCTGGAACGGTCTGATCTGCGGCGTGGATGAAGCCGGACGCGGACCGTGGGCAGGGCCGGTGTCGGCGGCGGCGGTGATCCTGAACCCGGGCGATCTGCCGCCCGGCATCGATGACTCCAAGGCGTTGACGGAGAAGCGTCGCGCGGCGCTGGAGCCGCTCATCAAGGCCCGCGCCCTGGCGTGGGGCGTCGGCTTCGCCTCGGTCGAGGAGATCGACGAACTGAACATCCTGCACGCCACCGGCCTGGCCATGCGGCGGGCGGTCGAGGCGCTGGCCCATCCGCCGGTGCACGCCCTGGTGGACGGCAACTATCGCTTCAAGCTGCCGTGCGCGGTGACGCCCGTGGTCAAGGGCGACAGCCGGTCGCTGTCGATCGCGGCGGCGTCGATCCTGGCCAAGACGGCGCGCGATCGCCTGATGATCGAGATGGACGCCACCTATCCAGGCTACGGCTTCGCCAGCCACAAGGGCTATAACGCCCCCATCCACCAGAAGGCCTTGCAGACGCTAGGCCCCTGCCCCGAACACCGGCGCAGTTGGGCGCCGATCAAGGCCTTGCTGGACGCGGCCTAGGCGGAAAATCAGACGGACAGGGCGCCGCCCAGCAGCATTCCCATCAGGCCCGCCACGATCGCGCCGATCAGCAGGATGGTCCAACTGTCCAGCCCGCGCCCGCGCCGCAGCGACGGACGCGCCGGACGGGCCGGACGCGCGACCTGACGCTGGGCGTCAAAACGCGCGGCGTCAAAACCATGGGCGTCAAAGCGGGAAGCGGGGGGAGGAAGGCTGGAAAGCGTACGCATACGGCCAAAACGGCGCGCCCCCGGCTTTCGTTCCCGTCAGGCGGCGACCGGCAGCTCGATCGGCCGATCCGTGACCACGAACAGATATTCCACATTCCTCAGCCGCCCGATGGAGCCGACCTTCTGGCCCTTCAGATTGTGGATGCCGATGCGGGCGCCGACGTAGCGGGGGCGCGGAATCTCGACCACCTGCACATGGCCGCGCGCCGACAGCATGGCCGTCAGCTCGTCACGGCTCAGATAGCCTTCGTCGTTGAAGCTGACGATCAGGTTCGGCGCCCTCAACCGCTCGATGACGGTCTGCAGGGCCGGGCCGATGCCGGGGCGGCTGTTGAAGGCGGACTTGCGGGTCTTCACATCCACACGTTTGCGCGCCACGCCGTAGGTTTCCGGCTTGTCCCACAGCACCAGGCTTTCCCAGCAGTGGTAGTTGCCGAGGTAGGAGTGCTGGTTATAGGGCGGGTCCAGATAGACGAGGTCGGCCTCGACCTCGGCCGCGATCTCGACCGCGTCGCCGTGCGTCGCCACGCACGGCCCCGCCGCCACGCCGGGCAGCAGGTC
>NZ_DAMCNG010000262.1:0-3343 GCF_032107865.1 Brevundimonas sp. | reverse complement strand
GGGCGTGCGCGCCGCCCTGCTAAAGCTGCAGCAGGACTTCGCCGCGCAAGCCGGCGGGGCGGTGCTGGACGGGCGCGACATCGGCACGGTGATCGCGCCGGACGCCCCGGCCAAGCTCTATATCGCCGCCAGCCCCGAGGTGCGCGCCGAGCGTCGCTGGAAGCAGCTGACAGCGCGCGGCGAGGTCATCGCCTTCGAGGACATGCTGGAGGATATTCGTCGCCGCGACGCCCGCGACGCCGGCCGTGACGACGCCCCGATGGTCCAGGCCGACGACGCCGTCTTGCTGGATACGACCGATCTGGGTATAGAGGCCGCCTTCGATGCGGCCCGCCGTATCGTCGAGGCGGCGCGAGCCAGGGCCGGGATCTGATCCCGCCGGGCGAATCCAACGCTCCGATCTCCTCGACGGCCGCGGGCGTTCTGGCTTTCCGTACGTGCGCTCTCCCGCGCGCCTGGCCTCGTTTCGTGACGACCTGACTTCCCCTTCCTCACCCCTTTCGCGCGCGTCCGTTCGGCCGTGCGCGTCCCCTTTTCATCAACCCCAAGAGTTTCCATGACTGAAACCCTCAACCCCACCCGCGACGATTTCGCCGCCCTGCTCGACGAACAGCTGCAAGGTCGCGACCTCGGCGAAGGCCAGGTCGTTCACGGCCGCGTCGTCGGCATTGAAAAAGACATCGTCATCATCGACGTCGGTCTGAAGACCGAAGGCCGCATCGCCATGCGCGAGTTCGGCCAGGGCGAAGGCGCTGTCCTGCCCAAGGTCGGCGACAACGTCGAAGTTTACCTGGAGCGCGTCGAGAACGCCCTGGGCGAAGCCGTCATCAGCCGCGACAAGGCTCGCCGCGAAGAAGCCTGGACCCGTCTGGAAGCCGTGTTCGCCGAAGGCCACCCGGTCAACGGCGCCATCGTCGGTCGCGTCAAGGGCGGCTTCACCGTCGACCTGGGCGGCGCCTCGGCCTTCCTGCCCGGCTCGCAAGTCGACATCCGCCCGGTGCGCGACGTCGGCCCGCTGATGGGCAAGGAACAGCCCTTCGCCATCCTGAAGATGGACCGTCCGCGCGGCAACATCGTCGTCTCGCGTCGCGCCATTCTGGAAGAAGCCCGCGCTGAACAGCGCACGGAGCTGGTCGGCCAGCTGCAAGAAGGCGAAATCCGCGAAGGCGTCGTCAAGAACATCACCGACTACGGCGCGTTCGTCGACCTGGGCGGCATCGACGGCCTGCTGCACGTCACGGACATGTCGTGGAAGCGCGTGTCGCACCCGTCGCAAGTCCTGGCCGTCGGCGACACCGTCAAGGTCCAGATCGTCAAGATCAACCCGGACACCCAGCGCATCTCGCTCGGCATGAAGCAGCTGCAGTCGGATCCGTGGGACGGCGTCGAAGCCAAGTACCCGGTCAACGCCAAGTACACCGGCCGCGTCACCAACATCACCGACTACGGCGCGTTTGTTGAGCTGGAAGCCGGCGTCGAAGGCCTGGTCCACGTCTCGGAAATGTCCTGGACCAAGAAGAACGTCCACCCGGGCAAGATCGTCTCCACCTCGCAGGAAGTGGACGTCATCGTCCTGGACGTCGACAGCGCCAAGCGTCGTATCTCGCTGGGCCTGAAGCAGGCTCAGAACAACCCGTGGGAGGCCTTCCTGGAGGCTCACCCGGTCGGTTCGACCGTCGAAGGCGAAGTCAAGAACGCCACCGAGTTCGGCCTGTTCGTCGGCCTGGACAACGACATCGACGGCATGGTCCACCTGTCGGACCTGGACTGGAACGTGTCGGGCGAAGAAGCCATCCAGCGTTACCGCAAGGGTGAGACGATCAAGGCCAAGGTGCTGGACGTCGACATCGAGAAGGAGCGCGTCTCCCTGGGCGTCAAGCAGCTCGGCGGCGACCCGATGGAAGGCGACACCTACAAGCGTGGTCAACAGATCACCGTCACCGTTTCGTCGATCGAAACCGGCGGCATCGAGGTGAAGTTCGGTGAAGACGACGCGCCGGTCACGGCCTTCGTCCGCAAGTCGGACCTGTCGCGCGACCGCAACGAGCAGCGCACCGAGCGCTTCGCCGTGGGCGACCGCGTCGACGCCATGATCACGGCCGTAGACAAGGCCACGCGCCGCGTCTCGATCTCGATCAAGGCTCTGGAGATGAAGGACGAACAGGAAGCCATCGAACAGTTCGGGTCGTCGGACTCGGGCGCTTCGCTGGGCGACATCCTGGGCGCCGCGCTCAAGAACGCATCGAAGGAATAGGTTTCCCCATCTAACGGGAAGCCAGGGGCGGCCGGAGCGATCCGGCCGCCCTTTTTCTTTGCGCGCTGCATCCACGGGCGCCGCTCGGGTCGAGCCGTTCTGGGAATCGATCGCAGCGCTGATCGGCTTTTTCTCTCTCCGCGAGCCTCTTGCGCGGCGAAACCTGTCCGCGTCGAAAGCAAGAAACCTTCACGACGATACGTTTTGTCTCTTTCTTCCTGTGGCGACAGACGGTTAGGGTGTCGTCCCGGACGGTGAAGCCAAGGCGGGGGCCTGAATGATCAAGTCTGAACTGATTGAGAAACTGGCGGCTGAGAACCTGCATCTCACCCATGCTGAGGTGGAGCGGGTCGTGAACGTGATCCTGGGCTGTATGACAGAGACCCTGTCGGACGGCGGTCGGGTTGAGCTTCGCGGTTTCGGCGCCTTCTCGGTACGTAGCCGCCCGGCGCGGACGGGGCGCAATCCCCGCACCGGCGAGACGGTCGAAGTCCCGGCCAAGGCCGTGCCCTTTTTCAAGAGCGGCAAGGAACTGCGCGAGCGTCTCAACGCTTCCGGCGACGCCTGACCTCTAATCGAAAGACTGAAGATCCCATGAGCCTGCTGACCGAGTTTCGGGAATTCGCCGCGCGCGGCAACGTCGTCGACCTGGCGGTCGGCGTCATCATCGGCGCTTCGTTCGGCAAGATCGTCACCAGCCTGGTGGACCAGGTGGTGATGCCGCCGATCGGCCTGCTGCTGGGCAAGGTCGACTTCTCCAAGATGGAATGGGTGCTGGTGCCCGAAAATCCGGCGACCGAGGCGGTCGAGAAGGTGGCCATCCAGTACGGCGCCTTCATCAACACCCTGATCCAGTTCCTGATCGTGGCCTTCGTGGTCTTCCTGGCGGTCAAGGCCATCAACAAGATGCGCCGCGAGCAGCCGGCCGAGCCGGAAGCCGGCCCGACGCCGACCGAGGCCCTGCTGGCCGAAATCCGCGACGAACTGAAGGCGCGTTCCTAAGGGGATGTCGCTGCGAGGGCCCTGTCAGGCCCTCGCTTCCACCGCTGAGCGGCGCGCGGGCGCCGGCGCCAGCCGCAGGGCGGCGCT
>NZ_DAMCNG010000261.1:0-3394 GCF_032107865.1 Brevundimonas sp. | reverse complement strand
GCCGCCGCCCCCGCCGCCGTCCTGGCGCAAGCCGGGCTGTCGGCCGACGACCAAGCCGTGCTGCGTCAGGCCCAGACCTATCTGACCGCCATGACCACGGCCCAGGGGACGTTCGTCGAGACCGGGCCGAACAATCAGCGCCGCACCGGCCGCTATTACCTGCAACGCCCCGGCAAGATGCGGTTCGAATACACTGAGCCTGAAGGCCTGCTGGTCGTCGCCGACGGCAACAACGTCAGCCGGTGGGATCCGCGCCTGAACGTCTTCCGCCAGGCGCCGCTGGGCCAGACGCCGCTGTCGACCTTCCTGGCCCGCGAGGTCCGGCTGGATCAGGGCGTGAAGATCGACCGGATCACGCGCATGGACTCCGGCGCCTTCGCCATCACCGCCCGCGACGCGCGCCGCCCCAACGAGGGCTCGGTCATACTGGCCTTCGCCGGGTCGCCCGTGCGCCTTCAGGAATGGACCATCACCGACGCCCAGGGCTCGCGCACCCGCGTGCAGCTGACGACGCTGCAACCGGCGCCGGGCCTGGCCGCCAGCCTGTTCCAGCTGCGCGACCCCACCCGTCGCAACCGCCGCAACTGATCGGTCGCGAAAAAAGAAGCAGGGCGAATTTGTGACAGTTTGACCTTTTTCGTCAGGCGTGACACTTTAAGCACAGGACGGCGGCGGCCGTCCCGCCCGCCACGGATTCATCCCCGCCTGGCGGCGAGAGAGACGAACTTCATGCGCCCGGACCTGGCTCCGGGCGCTTTTTTAATGCGCAAGACGACCGGCTTAGACCCCGCCCCGCCAAGCTGCTAAGCCCGCTTGCATGAGCCTTCGCATCGTCACCTGGAACATCAACTCGGTCCGCCTGCGCATTGATCAGGTCGCCCGTTTCGTCGCCGAACACGCCCCGGACGTCCTGTGCCTGCAGGAGATCAAATGCACCGAGGACCAGTTCCCGCGTCAGGCCTTCATCGACATGGGTCTGCCCTACCTGCGGATCGGCGGCCAGAAGGGCTGGCACGGGGTGGCGATCGCCAGCCGCCTGCCCATCGTCGACAGCCCCAAGCTGGACGTCTGCCGCGAAGGCCACGCCCGCTGCGTCTCGGCCGTGGTCGAGGGGGTGGAGGTGCAGAACTTCTACATCCCGGCGGGCGGCGATTTGCCGGACCGGGCGCTGAACCCCAAGTTCGATCACAAGATGGACTTCTATGAGCGACTGACCGCCGAGATGAAGACCCGCGACCGCCAGCGGCCCCTGGTCCTGGCCGGCGACTTCAACATCGCGCCGGGCGAGAACGACGTCTGGAACCACCGCTTCATGTCCAAGGTGGTCAGCCACACCCCCGGCGAGGTCGAGACCCTGTACCGGCTTCAGGACGCCGGCGGTTTCACTGACGTTTTGCGCGACCAGATCCCCGACCCGGTCAAGCTGGCCAGCTGGTGGAGCTATCGCGCCAAGGATTTCCGCAAGTCGAACCGGGGCCTGCGGCTGGACCATCTGTGGACCTCGCCCGGCCTGACGCCCGCCGTGGTCAAGGGCAGCGCCCGCATCCTGGACACGGTGCGCGAATGGGAACGGCCCAGCGACCACGCCCCGGTCGTGATGGACCTGGACGTCTGAGCCCGCCTCAGAAGGGGAAGAAGATCGGGATGGCGACCATGGCCGCCGCCCAGGTGATCAGGTTCAGCGGCGTGCCGACGCGGACGAAGTCCATGTAGCTGTAACCGCCCATCTGATAGACGAGGACGTTGGTCTGATAGCCGAAAGGGGTGGCGAAGGCGGCCGAGGCGGCCATCATCACCGCGACCAGGAAGGGGCGTGGATCAACCCCCAGACTCTCGGCCAGGGCGACGGCGATCGGCGTCACCAGCACCGCCACCGTGGCGTTGGACAGGAGCTCGGTCGCGAACAGGGTCACGCCGTAGAGCACGATCAGCGCGCCCAGAGGCCCGAACGGACGGATCACCTCGATCAGCAGACCCGCGCCTTGCGCCGCCAGTCCCGTCACTTCGATGGCGGTGCCGACCACCACCATGCCGGCGATCAACAGCAGGATGTCCGGCTTGAGACCCGAATAGGCTTCTTCCGGCGTCAGCACGCCCAGCAGGATCAGCGCCACCGCCCCGGCGAAGGCCGCCGCCGCGATGGGCGCGATCCCCAGACCCGCCGCCGCCACCACCATCACGAAAACCGCCAGGGCGATCAGCGCCCGCTTCCATTGCAAGGGCCGGTCGGCCGAGGCGTAGAGATCGACGTCGCCCAGATGGGCGTCCCCGGTGCCGTCGCGCTGACTGCGGCTTTCGCCCAACTGGGCGAAGGACGGCAAGGAGAAGGGCAGACGCCACCGCCCCTGTCGCGACGCCTTTTCGGCCAGGGCTTCCGCCTCGCGTCGTTCGCGTTCGGCCTCGGCTTCTTCCTCGGCGCAGGCGGCGCGGCCCAGCTGGCGCGCGCCGAAGAAATAGAGCCACAGCCCGCCGACCAGGGCGATGACCAGGCCCACCGGCGTGATCTCGAACAGGCTGAACACCGGCTGGCCCGCGTTGCGCGCCATGTCGTTGACCAGAAGATTGGTCGAGGTGCCGATCAGGGTCAGCAGGCCGCCCAACACCGTCACATGGCTGAGCGGCATCAGGAACCGCTTGGGCGACAGCTTCAGCGACTTGGCCATGTCGCGCACCACCGGCGCGGCCAGAACCACCACCGGCGTATTGTTCAGAAAGCCGCCGACCGAACCGCACAGGCCGATCACCACCCAGATCCCCGTCGCCCCGAACCGCTGGCACAACGCCGTCGCCTTGCGGATCATCAGCCCCAGCAGGCCCGACAGCTCGATGGCGTAGGCGATGACGAACAGGCCGGCCAGGGCGATGACCGCCGGGCTGGCGAAGGCGCTCTGCACCTCGACCGGGCGCACCACGCCGAACAGCAACAGGGCCGCCGCGCCGCTGAGCGCCACCACGTCCGAGCGCATCCGACCGTGGATCATCAGCCCGACCACGGCGATCAGAACGATGAGAGCGATGATCTGGTCCAGCGTCACCCGCGCAAGAACCCCTTTATCAGCCATCGCCGCGACCACGATCACGATCACGGGTCGGGGCGCCAATCAGCGTTTCCCGTGTTAGGCTGGTTCCATGTCGATCACAACGACCCGTCTCGCCGCGCCGCTCGCCCTGGCCGCGACCCTGCCGCTTCTGACCTGGTGTCAGAGACCGCCGGAACCGGCCGCGCCTGCGGATCCGGCCCCGCCGCCGACGGTCGTGCTGGACTCCACCTTGAACCGCGCCGCCCTGCTGGCCGCCCTGACCGAAGCCGGAACGGCTTTGGCCGATGGCCAGACCCGCGACGCGGCCCTGACTGGCCGAACGGTGTCGGTGCGCATGCCCTTTGGTTGCGGCG
>NZ_DAMCNG010000260.1:0-3401 GCF_032107865.1 Brevundimonas sp. | reverse complement strand
GGCCGGTCGGGGTGGCGGTCGACGGGCGCGGCGCCCTGCTGGTCGCCGATGACGTCGGCGACGCGGTCTGGCGCGTGACGCCCGCCGCGCGATGAGATGCGACGGCCGCTTCATCAGTCATGAGGGCGCGGGCCTGGTTTCATCTGCAGACGATCCAGCGTGAAACCATCGACCATTGCCGGATCAGGTTGACCCTGCGTCGGCCTTCGACTTGACCTTACGTCATTGAAAAGGGCGCGAAAGCTTGCCTTTTTGTCGAATGGTCCCGTCTGCGTCCCCGCCGCCGGTTGACCCGCCGCCCCGCGCCGTTCATCAACCATGACAAAGGCAATCGGGAAGAGGCGGCGCACCCATGGGACTGGCGGCAAACATCCGGCGCGACATCAAGTTCGCTGGCGGGCTGTTCAGGCTTCTGAAGCGCATCAAGCCCATCACGCTCGACAGCGACGTCCTAGCCTGTGACGACATCGAGGAGGCGGTCGACAAGTTCGGCCCCAACATCGCGGTCGAGGACGAGACCCGCAAGCTGACCTATCGCGAGTTCGAAGCCCTGGCGAACCGCTACGCCAACTGGGCCAAGAGCCGCAATCTGAAGCGCAGCGACGTCATCGCCCTGGTGATGCACAACCGCGTGGAATACGTGGCCGCCTGGTTCGGCTTCTCCAAGGTCGGGGTGGCCACCGCCCTGATCAACAACAATCTGACCGGCGCGGCCCTGGCCCACTGCCTGACCATTTCGACCGCCTTCAACGTGGTGACGGACGAGGACTGCTGGCAGGCGGTCGAGGACGCGCGCGGCCTGGTCGATCGCAACCTGATGATCTGGGTCCACGGCCTGGGCGAGGAAAACGAGACCAACGCGCGCCGCGACCTGGACAACGCCGTGCGCAGCGCATCGTCCGTGCGGCCCGACCGTTCGCTGCGTCAGGGCATGACCAATCGCGACACGGCCCTGTACATCTTCACCTCGGGCACCACCGGCCTGCCCAAGGCGGCGCGGATGCCGCATTCGCGGGTGCGGACCTATATGCGCGCCTTCGCCGGGGCCACGGCCTCGACGCCGAAGGACGCCCTGTTCAACGTCCTGCCGCTGTATCACTCGACCGGGGGCCTGGTCGGCGTCGGCTCGGTGCTGCTGAACGGCGGGCGGATGGTGACGCGGCGGCGCTTCTCGGCCACCCATTTCTGGCCGGACGTGAAGGCGACGGGCGCGACCATGTTCGTCTATATCGGCGAGCTGTGCCGCTATCTGGCCAACAGCCCGGAACACCCGGACGAGAAGGGCCACAAGCTGCGGCTGGCCTTCGGCAACGGCCTGCGCCCCGACGTCTGGCCCGAGTTCCAGAGCCGCTTCGGCATCAAGGACATCCTTGAGTTCTACGGCTCGACCGAGGGCAACGTCTCCCTGTTCAACTTCGACGGCAAGGCGGGCGCCATCGGCCGCGTGCCGGGCTTCCTGAAGTCGCAGATCAACATCCGCCTGATCGCCCTGGACCCGGAAACGGGCGAGCCGGTGCGCGGCGCCGACGGCCTGTGCCGCCTGGTGATGAGCGGCGAGACGGGCGAGGCCATCGGCCAGATCGGCAGCGACATCCGCCACGACTTCTCGGGCTACGCCGACAAGAAGGCGTCGGAGAAGAAGATCCTGACCGACGTGCTCAAGAAGGGCGACCGCTGGTTCCGCACCGGCGACCTGATGCGTCAGGATCGTCAGGGCTACCTCTATTTCATGGACCGTCTGGGCGACACCTTCCGCTGGAAGGGCGAGAACGTCTCGACCGCCGAGGTCGAACAGCGCCTGTCGGAAGCGCCCGGCGTACAGGAAGTCATCGCCTACGGCGTCGAAGTGCCCGGCCAGGAAGGCAAGGCGGGCATGGTCGGCCTGGTGCTGGACGAGAAGTTCGACGCGGCCAGCTTCGCCGCCTGGGCCGACGAGCAACTGCCGACCTATGCGCGGCCGGTGTTCGTGCGGATGCTGAAGTCGGCCGACACCACCGGCACCTTCAAATACCGCAAGGTCGACCTGGTCGCCGACGGCTTCGATCCCGACAAGGTCGACGGCCCCGTCTGGGTGCGCGGCGGAAAGGCCGGCTATCAGAAGCTGACCGCCAAGGCCCGCGAAGCCATCCTGAGCGGCGCGACGCGGTTGTAGTTGTCTCCCTCCCCATGAAGGGGAGGAAGAGACTTGAGCGCTTTTCGTCCCGAACCGGGATTCGCGAAACGCGGCCTTAAGCATTAACGTGGATAACGGCGTCCTGACCCTTCGGCTCCAGGACGCCTGCTCGCCTCATGTTCCAGATCATCGGCATCGTCATGCTGTTCGCCATGGTGTTCGGCAGCTTCCTGCTGCACGGCGGCAAGATGGCGACGATCCTCTATTCGCTGCCTTATGAGCTCATGGCCATTTTCGGGGCGGGCATCGCGGCCTTCCTGATCTCCAACAGCCTGCCGGTGATCAAGGCCACCCTGGGCGGTCTGGGCAAGTGCTTCGCCGGGCCGAAGTGGAAGAAGCAGGACTACAAGGATCTGCTCAGCCTGCTGTTCCAGCTGACCAAGACGATGAAGTCCAAGGGCGTGATCGCCCTGGAAAGCCACATCGAGAAGCCGGCCGAGAGCACCATCTTCCAGAAATACCCCAAGGTGCTGAAGGACCACTTCGCCACCGACTTCATCTGCGACACCTTGCGGATGATGACCATGAACCTCGAAGATCCGCACCAGATCGAGGACGCCATGGAAAAGCAGCTGGAGAAGCACCACCACGAGGCCCTGGCCCCGGCGCACGCGCTGCAGACCCTGGCCGACGGCCTGCCCGCCCTGGGTATCGTCGCCGCCGTGCTGGGCATCATCAAGACCATGGGTTCGATCACCGAGCCGCCGGAAGTGCTGGGCGGCATGATCGGCGGCGCCCTGGTCGGCACCTTCCTGGGCGTCTTCCTGGCCTATGGCCTGGTCGGACCGTTCGCCTCGCGCCTGAACGCCATCGTCGAGGAGGAAGGCGCCTACTACAAGATCATCCAGTCCGTGCTGGTGGCCCACCTGCACGGCAATGCGGCCCAGATCTCGGTCGAGATCGGCCGCGGCGACATCCCCTCGACCGCCCAGCCGTCCTTCACCGAGATGGAAGAAGCCCTGGCCGCCGCGCCGATGGACGCCTGACCCCCGCACAAGCGACGTTCGGAACACGGAGCGTTCACGACGGTTCTCTCAGGATCACGGCCGCGTGCGCGGCCCTACGCCTGGAGCTGTCCCATGCCTGTGCGTCCTTCATCCTCCGCCTTTCGCCTCGGCGCCCTGGCGGTGCTGACGCTGGTCACCGCCTGCAACGAGCGGGCGCCGGAGCCGCCCGCCCCTGTGGCCGACACCGCCCCGACCGCATCCACGCCGCCCGTCAGTCCCGC